>JAQGHY010000288.1 GCA_028291455.1 Rubritepida sp.
CCGGCACCAGCCCGACCGCGAAGCCGAGGCCGCTGCCGCGCAGGATCGGCTTCCAGCTCGCCTTCCAGTCGGCCAGGGTCGGCCAGAGCTTGCCGACCTTCATCTTCACCGCGACGCCCGCCTCGGACTGCTCCACATTGGCGAGGATCTCGGCCACGCCGAAGAGGCCGATGACGACGGCGACGATCTCGACGCCGGCCGTCAGCTCGATGGTGTTGAAGGTGAAGCGGAACTCGCCGGTCACCGCATCCATGCCCAGCGTGGCGAAGGCCGCGCCCAGGCCGATCATGACCATGCCCTTGAGGGCAGAGCCCTGGATCATGAGAATGGTGCAGACGAGGCCCAGCACCATCAGCCCGCAATATTCCGGCGGGCCGAGCCGGATCGCGAAGGTGCTGAGCATGGGCGAGAAAAAGCAGAGGATGACGATGCCGAAGGTGCCGGCGATGAAGGAGCCGAGCGCCGCTATGCCGAGTGCCGCCCCTGCCCTGCCCTGGCGAGCCATGGCGTAGCCGTCGAGACAGGTGACGACGGAGGCGGCCTCGCCCGGAATGTTCACCAGGATGGAGGTGATCGAGCCGCCGTACATGGAGCCGTAGAAGATGGCCGACAGCATCGCGATGGACACCACGGGCGGCAGCGCCACGGTCGTCGGCAGTAGAAGCGAGAGAGCGGCCAGCGGGCCGATGCCGGGCAGCACGCCGATCAGCGTGCCGATCAGGCTGCCGATGAAGATGTAGTAGAGCGTCGAGAGGTTGAGGATGGCCGCGAAGCCGCCGCCCAGGCCCGAGAGAATGCCTTCCATCCTCTAGAACCCCTTTCGTTCGTAGGGGCTCAGATTGAAGGCTCCCACTTGTGGCCGGCGCACCTGATCCGCGCCGCCGGCGATCCCTGACGTCACGATCATCGTCAGAATCCCAAGGGGCCGCGCGGCAGCGGCGTGCCGAGCAGGACCGCGAAGAGCAGGTGCACGCAGGCCGCCGCGACGATGCCGACCAGCGCCGCCAGCCACCAGGAGAAGTTCGGCGCAATGGTCCGCAACAGCAGCGGCATGCCGACCGCGCCCGAGAGCGCGAAGCCCGCATAGGGCACGGCGAAGATCATCGCGGCCATGACGAAGACCAGCAGGCCGACGCGCATCGCCGAGCCCGGCTCCGGCCAGAACCGCGCCTCGACCGTGTCGTCGGACAGAGCCGCGCCGCGCCGCAGGAGGGATTGTACGAGCGAGCCGGCGCCGCCAGCGAAGATCAGCAGGGCCGCGAGCAGCGGGAACATCCCGGAGCCCGGGCCGCCCGGGCCGCTCAGGCCCAGCGCCACGGATTGCTGCCCAAGCGCGAGGCCAAACAGAACCCAGAACAAGCTTACTCCGATGTCGAGGCCCCGCATCGATCCCCCTTGACGACTGGATGCTTCCGGTTCCCCAGGGCGCAGTGTTCCTTATAAGGAAATGAGCGGCAACCTGTTTCTCCGGCGTTGGTGAGATTTCCGGCCGGCGCGCGTGGCGCGTCAGCACGCCTCCAAGAGGCGGCCGAGCCCGGGCCGGCGGTCGGTGATTCCGCGCGACCGCAGCGCATGCCAATAGGTCGCCGCATTGATGGCGATGACAGGTTTGCCCAGCCACATCTCCGCCGAGGCGGCGAGGCGGGCCATCGGCAGGTTCGCCCCGAACTGGATGATCGCCCTCACCTCCGGCCCGTTCACGGCCGAGATCGCCGCGCGCAGATCGTCCAGCGAGGTCTTCGCGATGTCGACGGGACCGGAGCGCGAGAGATGCCGGGCCGCCACCACCTCGCAGCCGATCTCGCGCAGGTAGTTCTCGAGATGGGCATGGGCCACGGGAAAATAGGGCGTCACGAGCCCGACAGGTCCCGAGATGCCGAGCGCCTTCAGCGCGGCCGGCAGCGCGTCCGCCGCCTGGGTGAAGGGTCGCCCGCCCGTTAGCCGCTCCACCCGGGATTGGATTGCGCGGGCGGCCTCCAGCCCGCCGCCCCAAATGCTCTCGGCCGAGATACCGAGGATGATGTGGTCGGGATCGGCGGTCATCACGCGCTCCAGCGCGCCTTCCAGCGCGCCGTCGATGCGGCGGATGAGCTCGTCGAAATCCGCGTCGCTCGTCACCGGGTCGTTCGGAATATGCATCCGCGCGACGTGGTTGGTGACGCCAGGCGGGCGCATGTCGTCGTATTCCGGCTGGACCACCGTATTGGTCGAGGGCGTGACCACGCCAAAGGTGGCGCGCCAGCCCAGCACATCCGGCATCAGCGCGCCGCCCGCATGGACAGAAACTCGCGCTCCTCCCTCGCCATGCGGTCGATCGCCGCGCGCAGCTTCTCGGGCGTGTCGAGCGCGGGATCGGGCATGGCGCCCAGGCTGCGGAACTCCTGGTCGGCCTCGGGGAGGGCGACGGCCGCGCGATAGGCGGCGGCGAGCCAGGCCTTCCGGTCGGCGGGCACCGCGCGGGGCACGGCGATCCAGCGCGAGACGCCCCAGTTCACATCCTCGCGGCCGACCACGCTGTTAACCGTGGGCGCCTCTGGCAGGAACGGGGTGCGTTGGCGTCCGGTGACCGCGACGGCCTTCAGCCGATCCGCCGCCAGATGCGAGCGCACCTCGGCGAAGAAGCCGAAGGCGAGGTCCACATTATTGCCCAGCAGCGCCGTGATGCCCGGGGCGCCGCCCTGGAAGGGGACGCGGAGGAAGCGACCGCCCGAGGCCGCGTCGAGCTGGTCGATCAGATACTCGTAGTAGCCGCCCGGCAGGTTGGCGACGCGGATCGTGCCGGGCCGCGCCTTCACCGCCTCCAGGATGTCCCGCAGGCTCGCGGATTTGAACGGCCCGTCCGCATTGACCACGAGGTTCAGCGGCTCGGCGTTCACATGGGCGATGTGGTCGATATCCGTCCAGTTCCAGCGGCCGCCGGAGCGCGCGGCGTCGGAGAAGATCAGGTTGGAGACGAGGCCTACCGCATGCCCGTCCCCCGGCGCCTGGGTGGCGATCCAGGTGTGGCCCACGAGGCCGGCGCCGCCGGTGCGGTTGTTCACCGTGGAACGGTCGCCCGTCACGCGTTCGAAGAGGCGCTGGACCAGCCGTCCCGTGATGTCCATACCGCCGCCCGCGGGATAGACGACGGTCATCTCCACCGCCTCGCGGGGGAAGCCCGTGGGGCGCAGCTCGTTCAGGCGCGACCGGATGGCAGGGTCGATCGGGGCGGGCGGGGCTGTCTGGGCGCGCGAGGCGAGTGGCAGCAGCGTCGCCCCCGCTGTCAGCAGGCGACGGGAGATCGTCACGTCGGCTCTCCCCGTCTGCAGGACGCCTCCGACTTCATTCGGACCAATGTGAAACGGCTTTCGCCTTCGCCGCATCGTGCCGGGCGCTCATCAGATGGTTTATAAGAAGACATCTTCCCTCCTTCGGCCTTTTTCGGCCTTCACGGCGACGCGAGCATTTAGCAGGAACGCCGCGAGGGCAAGCCACTTGTCCGTAACACTTGCGTATGGTGATGTGCCGACAATCGGAGGACGCATCGGCCCATGCCGAGCCCACAGCACGACACCGCCTTCCCCAAGCTCTTCTCTCCGATCCGTCTCGGGCCGATGCAGGCCCGCAACCGCGTGATGCGCGTGGCGACCACCTCCAACCTCGCCGAGCGCAACCGGGTGGGCGAGCGCATGCTGGCCTTCTACCGTACCGTCGCGGAGGGTGGCGCTGGCGTGATCGTCAGCGAGTCGACACGGCTGCATCCCGCGGATGCCGTGGTACCAGCGGCGATCCCGCTATTCGACCGAGACGTCGTTCCGGGACTTCGCCGCATCACCGAGGCGA
>JAQGHY010000301.1 GCA_028291455.1 Rubritepida sp.
GGGCACCGCTTCGGCTGGCTGCTGCCGACCTATGCATGGGCGGCGGTCGCGTTGCTGATCGTGCCGGTGGTCGCCATGGTGCCGATGGCCTTCACCAACTCGACCTTCATGTCCTTCCCGCCGCCCGGCTTCAGCCTGCGATGGTTCGAGGCCTATGCCGCCGCGCCGATCTGGGTCGCGGCGACGCTGCGCTCCTTCGGCATCGGCCTCGTGGTGGCTGTCCTCACCTGCATCCTGGCCACGTTGGCGGCGATCGGCCTTGCGCGCAGCACGAGCCGGCTTGCAGGCGCGGTCTTCCTGATCTTCATGGCGCCAATGGTGGTGCCGGGCATCGTGATCGGCGTCTCGCTCTTCTACGTCTTCGCAAAAATCGGCCTGCTGGCGAGCGACCTCGGCATCATGCTCGGCCACATGGTGCATGCCATTCCCATCGCCTTCGTGATCCTGCTGGCGACGATCAAGGGCCACGACCGGCGGCTGGACCAGGCGGCCGCGACACTCGGCGCGGACCGCCCGCGCACCTTCTGGCGCGTGACCCTGCCGTTGATCCGCGGCGGCATGGTGGGCGCGCTGATCTTCGCCTTCCTCTCCTCCTTCGAGGAGCTAACGGTGGCGATGTTCGTGGGCGGCGGCGTGCGCGTCACGCTGCCCAAGCAGATGTGGGATGACGCCAATCTGACGGTCAGCCCGCTGCTGGTGGCGGCCTCCGTGGTGGTCGTGGTGATCGTGACCGCGTTGTTTTTGCTGGCGGAGTACCTGCGGCCTGCCGATGCGCGGAGGGCTTGAGGGGCGCCTCGCCTCCTTCAACGCCCGCCCCGTCGCGTTAAAGTGGCAAACGCTGGAACCAGCATTCGTCGCCCCAGCTTGGTCATCTGGGAGGCCGTCGACGAATCAGCTATTCCGGCGGAAAAGGGGTGGTGGGCGCTGTTGGGTTCGAACCAACGACCCGCTGATTAAGAGTCAGCTGCTCTACCAACTGAGCTAAGCGCCCGCCGAGGCGCGGTATCTAACGTGCTTGGCGCGCTTGTCCAGCCCCAGGCCGCAAACCTTCCATGCCGAGAGGAAATTTCCCTCCGCCTTCAGGCTCTTCCTGGACGTAGGTCGGCCAGGCGAGTCCGGTGACGCGGCCCCGCAATCCCCGCAGAAGCGCCAGCCCTTCCTCGACCGGGACATGGAATCGCGCGGTGCCTGGGGCGGGGTCGAGCTGATGGAGGTAGTAGGGCTTGACCCTGTTCCGCAGCATGGCGCGGAACAGGGCCTCGAGGGCGCCCTCGCTGTCGTTCACGCCACGCAGCAGCACAGACTGGCCAAGAAGGACCAGGCCTGCCCCATGAAGCCCATGCAGCGCCCTGGCGGCCTCAGGCGTGAATTCCGCCGCGTGATTGGCGTGGACGCAAAGGTAGAGCGGGCGCTCCAGCGTCAGCGCCGCCAGCATTGCCCCATCCAGGCGCGAGGGATCGGCCACCGGCACCCGCGAATGGATGCGCAAGGTCTCGATATGCGGGATCGCCGCCAGCCGCTCCAGGATATACCCCAGCCGGCGCGGCGAGAGCATCAGCGGATCGCCCCCGGTCAGGATCACCTCACGGACGGCAGGGGTGCGCGCGAACCAATCCAGCGCGGCCTCCAGCTCCGCCTCGCTCAGCAATCCGCCATCGGGTCCGACAGCCTCGCGCCGGAAGCAGAAGCGGCAATAGACGGGACAGGCCAGCAGCGGCTTGAGCAGGGCGCGGTCGGGGTAGCGGTGCACCACGCCCTTGATGGGGGTGAAGGGCGCATCGGCCGTGGGGTCGTCCAGCTCATGCGGGGCGGTGATCAGCTCTTCCGCGGTGGGGATGTATTGCCGGGCCATGGGCGCGCCGTGCTGCGCGATCAGCGCCGCCACGGTCGGCGTCACGGCGATGGAATAGCGGCGGGCCACCTCGGCCAGGGCCGGCACGGAGTCGTGCGCGATCAGGCCGGCATCGGCAAGCTCTTCGGCCGAGCGCAGGGTGCGGGACGTCATGCGAAACGTGGGGGGAACATGGCGGGCCAGCCTCTGCCCTGGTAAGCCCCCCGACGCAATGGCTCATCCTCCCTGGCACCCTGAAAGCCTAGCCGCGCGGCTGCCCTTCCTGGAGGCCCGCGGACGCCTGACCGCCGCCACCCGCGCCTGGCTCTCCGCCCGCGGATACCGCGAGGTCGAGACGCCTTGCCTGGTCCCCGCGCCCGGCGTGGAGGTGCATCTGCGTGGCTTCCGCAGCACCTACGAGCCGCATCTGGGGCAGGGGGAGCGCCGCGCCCTTTGGCTCCGCACCTCGCCGGAACTGGCGCTGAAGCGCCTGCTGGTCGGCGGTGCCGGCCCGGTCTTCGAACTGGCGCGCGTCTGGCGGAACGGCGAGATCGGCACGCGCCACGCGCCGGAGTTCACCATGCTGGAATGGTACCGCCCCGGCCTCACTCTCGATGGGCTGATGGCGGAAACCGAGGCCCTGGTGCGCGGCCTCTGCCCGAAATTGGTCGCGCACGAGGGCGTCACGACCGACCTCTCGCTGCCCTTCGAGCGCATCACGGTTGCCGAGGCCTTCCAGCGCTGGGCCGGGATCGACGTCCTCGCCAGCATCCGCGCCGACGGGACCGGCGATGCGGCGGCCCTCGGCGCGCGCGGCGACGAAAGCTGGGAGGAGGCCTTCTTCCGCCTCCTCCTGGACCATGTGGAGCCGCATCTCGGCCGGGACCGCGCCAGCTTCCTCACCCACTGGCCCGCGCCCCAGGCCGCCCTGGCCCGCCGCGATCCCGCCGACCCGCGCGTTGCCCTGCGCTTCGAGCTCTTCGCCGCCGGCGTCGAACTCGCCAACGCCTTCGACGAACTCACCGATGCGCCTGAGCAGGCCGCGCGCTTCGCCCATGACGTGGCCGAACGCGAACGCCTCTATGGGGCGGAGGATTCCTGGCCCGTGGATGCCGATTTCCTGGCCGCCCTGGCTCAGGGCATGCCGGCCGGTTCCGGCATCGCCCTGGGGTTCGACCGGCTGGCCATGCTCGCCAGCGGCGCCCGCCGCATCGGCGACGTGCTCTGGCTCGGCGGTTTTCCTTATCCATAATCGGCGCATTGGATCCATGGCCTATCCGCGCCGCATCGGCGCGAGCTAGGCTCATCCGACGGCACCGCTGAGGGATTCGCATGCACGACAGGATCATGACCGGGCGGCGCGCGATGCTGGCGGCGGCCGCCCTCACGCCGCTTGCCGCCGCTGCGCAGGAATTCGCCGGGCGGCCGATCCGACTGGTCATCCCCTTCGTCGCCGGCGGAGCCACAGACGTCATCGGCCGGGTCATCGCCGAACGTCTGGGCCGGAAGCTTTCAACCAACGTCGTCGTGGAGAATCGGGCCGGCGCCAATGGGAATATCGGTGCCGAGGCCGTCGCTCGCGCGGAGCCGGACGGGCATACCCTGCTCCTCGCAACGGCGGGAGTGTTCTCGGTCAATCCGGGGCTGTATCCGAACCTTCCCTTCAGCACGATCACGGATCTGGCGGCGGTGTCCAAGATCTACGACACCGGCAACCTGCTGGTGGTGCGCAACAACCTTCCCGCGAACACCCTGTCCGAGCTGGTGGAACTGGCGAAGGCGGAACCCGGGCGGCTCACCTTCGCGTCGGGCGGCAGCGGCAGCTCCAGCCACATGTTCGGGGAGCTCTTCCAGCAGACCGCGGGGCTCCGGCTGTCGCATGTGCCCTACCGCAGCAACGGGCCGGCCTTGAACGACATCGTAGCGGGCAACGTGGACATGCTGTTCGACCAGGTGCCATCCGGTTCGGTCCAGGCGCTGGCAGGGCGAGTACGCCCGATCGCGGTCACGACGCCGGAACGGGTTTCGCTGCTGCCCACGGTCATGACCTTCGCGGAACTCGACATGCCCGCGATGACCGGGACCTTCTGGGTGGGTCTCGCCGCGCCGCGCCGGACGCCGGCCGCCGCGATCGCGGCGCTCAACCGGGCCGTGGTGGAGGTGCTTGCGGAGCCCGCCGTCATCCAGCGCCTCAAGGGCCTCGGCGCGGACTCGACGCCGAGTACTCCCGAGGCGTTCGGCCAGCTCGTCGCGGCCGACGCCGAACGCTGGGCGCGCGTGGTGCGCGCCGGCAACATTCGTCCGGATTGAGCATGTCGGAACTTCGCATCGGCCTGATCGGCTATGGCGCCATCGGCCGCGCCTTCTGCGACGCACTCCGGATGCGGGACGGCGCACGGCTGGCCAGCGTGCTGACGCGCTCGCCGCGCGAGGGCCTCGCGGAGGGCGTCACCTCATTGGAGGCGTTCCTGGCCGCGAAGCCAACGGTCGTGGTGGAATGCGCGGGACAGCCGGCGCTGGCGCAGCATGGTGCCGCGCTGCTGGCCCTGGGCCTCGATGTCATCGCCGCCTCCGTTGGCGCGCTGGCGGATGCGGCGCTGGCGGAACGCCTGCGGGACGCGGCCCGGCAGGGCGGCGGGCGACTAATCATTCCGTCCGGCGCCGTCGCGGGGCTCGACGGGCTGGCGGCGGCGAAGGTGGTCGGGCTGGCCTCGGTCACCTACCGGCAATCGGCGCCACCCACCTCCTGGATCGGGCATCCCGATGCGCCGCCCGGACTGGACCTGCCGGGAGCGCATCGCGTCTTCGCCGGCACCGCGCGCGAGGCGGCTTCGCGGTTTCCGAAGAACGCGAATGTGACGGCGGCGATCGCCCTGGCGGGGATCGGCTTCGAGCGGACAACGGTCGAGTTGTTCTCGGACGGGTCGCTCACGCGGAACCGCCATGAGCTGTTCGCGCAAGGGGCCTTCGGCAGCCTGCATGTGGACATCGACGCCGAGCCGATCGCGCCGGGCATCCGTTCCTCGCGCCTGGTTGCCGGAAGCCTGCTGCACACGGCTATGCATGGTGGAATGGCGTTTTAGCGCGATCCGTTGAGCGGAATTATCCGCCCGGCATCCACTCCGGCGGTGCCTCGCTCCCCACCTGCTCCAGGATGCGCCCATAGGCTTCCGGACGCCGGTGCGCCGCGAAGTTGAAGATGGTCGTGCGGCCGAGGTTGCAGTCGTCGAGGTTGCAATCGGCGGTGATGAGCTCGTCGCCCCAGCTCGTGGCCTGGGCCATGATCTCGCCCTGCGGGTTCACGATGATGGAATGGCCGAACAACTCGTGCCCGTCCTCCGTGCCGCCCTTGGCCGTGGCGACGCCGAAGCAGGCGTTCTGGTAGCAGCCGGACCGCACCGAGAGGTGGCTGTGCTCGACACGCAGGTGGTGGGCCTCGAAGCCGCGATTGTCCATGTTCAGGCTTGGCGTGTTGTAGCCGACCATCACGACCTCGACCTGCTGCAAGCCCATGACGCGCCAGGCCTCAGGCCAGCGCCGGTCGTTGCAGATCATCATGCCGATATTGGCGGTCTGCTGACCCAGTGGGGCGCGGATGACCGGGAAGCCAAGGTCGCCGACCTCGAAATAGCGCTTCTCCAGATGCTGCACCTTGCGAATCGGGTCGTAGTCGCGGTGCCCGGGCAGGTGGATCTTGCGGTACTTCAGCACCACCTCGCCGGTGGGATGCACGTAGATCGCCGTGTTGAAGCGATGTCCGTCCACCGTCTTCTCCGCATAGCCGAGGTGGAAGCCGATGCCGTATTTTCGCGCGGCCTCGAAGAGCGGCGCCGTCTCGTTGGAGGGCATGGCGTGCTCGTACCAATGGTCGGCCTTGGCGACGTCCTCCTCGTACCAGCGTGGAAAGAAGGTGGTCAGCGCGAGTTCCGGGAAGACCACGACCTCCACGCCGCGCTGATGTGCGCGCTCCATGAGGCGCAGCATGCGGCCCACCGCGACATCGCGGCCCTCGGCCTTCTGGATGGGGCCGAGCTGTGCGGCGGCGAGGGTGACGATACGGGGCATGAATGTGGGCTCCGGAGTGAGGGCCGCAGGATCGCGGCGGCGGTGCCGTCGCGCAAGACGGGCCCCGCTACGCCATCCGGGGCATGCTGGCGACCTCCTCCAGAACACGCTCCACCGACGCGAAATGCTCCGGCCATGTGGGCACGGGCCAGCCCGGCAGCCGCGCGAGTTGTGCGGCGCGGGCGGGGCTGTCGGCCCGCGCATAGTCCAGGATGGTATCGCGCCAGCCTGGGCTGTCGTTCGGGTCGAGGTAATCCGGCACACCCTCGCCGAGCTCGCGCAGCGCCGGTGTATCGGAGCAGATCGCCGGCACGCCCATGGTGAGCGCCTCGGCCAGCGGGATTCCGTAGCCTTCCACGAAGCTCGGAAAGAGCAGCGCACGGGCGCCGCCCAGCAGCGCCGCCGTCTGTGCATCGTCGAGCCGCCCGCGCTCCTCCACACGGCCCTCAAAATCCGCAGGGCGGTCCAGCAGGCGCCAGGTGGTCTCGGCGGCCCAGCCGCGACGACCGATGATCACCAGGCGCGGGCCGCCGGTCAGCTCCCGCCAGAGGTTCAGCAGGAGCATGTGGTTCTTGCGAGGCTCGATGGTGCCGAGCGCCACGAAGTAGGGCCCGGCCGGCGGCATGGGAACGGGGGAGGGGGCGCAGGCGGCGATGTCGGTCCCGAATCGGACCAGGTGCATCGGCGGGATGCGCTGGCCCTGCAGCAGGCCGTTCAGCACATCGGCCGTGGCCATGGAGCTGATCAGCAGCGCATCGGCCAAAGCCGAGATGGTGGCGACGCGCTTCGGATGGCGCGCGATCTGCCTCGGCGTGGAGAATTCCGGATGGGTGATGGGGATCAGGTCGTGCAGCATGGGCAGGAAGCGCGCCCCTCGCGCCTTGAGTGCTGCGATGGCGGCGGCGTCGTGCAGCCCGGAATGGGAGACGAGCACCAGGACCGAGCCGGGCGTGGCGGCGATCCGGTGCAGCAGCGCGCGGCGGCCCACGCCGCTGGTCAGCAGGGAAAAGCCGGCCGCCGCAGCCAGCTTGGCCCGGCGCGGCTGGTCGGTCTCGAGCGCCTCCACCAGCCGCAGCGAGAGGTTGCGCGGCAGTTCGGCGTACCAGCCGCCGATGCTGCGGCCGGAAAAGCTGCATCCCGAGGCGGCGAAGTGCCGCGCATAGGCGAGCTCCACCCGATCGATCCCGGCAGCGACGCCGAGCCAGCCGGCCGCGAGCAGCCGCGAAAGATCGAGGATGACGTGCAAGAGCATGCCCTTTGAAGCGTCCGCCCGTTCTCCGGGCGGGGGTGGGGGCTGTCAATCGCTTGCGGCGGCGGGAACGCACGGCCCGGACTCTCGGCGAAGGGAGAAGAGCCGCCTGGAACGGTCAAGCTCCACGCCGTGACCAAGCCTTCCGTCCGATCGTCACCGATCTGGGGACGAGAGACCGGCCGGCTGATTGACAGAGCCACGCAAACCCGCTTGAAACCGCCCGCTTCCATCGGATTGGCGCGCGATCGCCTGGATCTGCGGAGGGGTGCCCGAGTGGCTAAAGGGGGCGGACTGTAAATCCGCTGGCTCACGCCTACGCTGGTTCGAATCCAGCCCCCTCCATATTCCCCGGTGGCAGTGGGTTTTCGTCGCTTGCGACGGAACTCCTGGCCTACATTACCGCCTCGGCGCGGGTGTAGCTCAATGGTAGAGCACCAGCCTTCCAAGCTGGCTACGGGGGTTCGATTCCCCTCACCCGCTCCAATCTCTGCGGAGATGGGTGGTGGTGCTCCCATCGCGCTGCCTCGCGCCTATGCGGCTTCAGGAACGATCAATTCTCGGAGCGGGACCCTAGCGATGGCCAAGGCGAAGTTTGAGCGGAACAAGCCGCACTGCAATATTGGGACGATCGGCCATGTGGACCATGGCAAGACGTCTTTGACGGCGGCGATCACGAAGATCCTGGCGAAGGCCGGTGGCGCGACGTTCACGGCCTACGACCAGATCGACAAGGCTCCCGAGGAGCGGGCGCGCGGCATCACGATTTCGACGGCGCATGTCGAGTACGAGACGGCGAACCGCCACTACGCGCACGTCGATTGCCCGGGCCATGCCGACTACGTGAAGAACATGATCACGGGCGCGGCGCAGATGGACGGCGCGATCCTGGTGTGCTCGGCGGCGGACGGTCCGATGCCGCAGACGCGCGAGCAC
>JAQGHY010000302.1 GCA_028291455.1 Rubritepida sp.
ACTCGCTGCGCTATGCCAGCACGGCCCCAGGGCTCAGCCGTAGCCGCGCCACGTGAGTGACGACCGGGTCTCCTCGGAAGGGCCTGTGGGGGCGGCGGAAAGCGTCATCCCCATCACCGAAGAGACCGTGACGGTCGCCAAACGCGTGACCGAAACCGGTCGCGTAAAGGTCACGCTGGCGACTGAAGTCATGGAGCAGCTCGTTCGGGAAACCTTGTTGACGCGCCACGCCGAAATCGAGCGGCGCAGCATCAACAAGGAGATCTCGGCTGCTCCTGAAATTCGGCGAGAGGGCGAATATCTGATCGTCCCCGTCGTTGAAGAGGTGCTCGTCGTCGAGAAGCGCCTTTTCCTCAAGGAAGAAATCCGGCTCCGCCTCGTGGAAAGCCAGGAAACAGTCGAGCTGCCGGTCGAGCGACGGGTCCAAACCGCGACATTGGATCGGCTGCCGCCCAGCTCCGAATAGCCGCTCGACCGACAACAACGCCAATCAGAGAAAGGACGTCACATGGTTCATAACATCACCGGTTTGTTCGACAGTCGCGCAGAAGCGGACCTCGTCGTCGAACATCTTGTCCAGCAGATCGGCATCAGCCGCGCCAAGATCCAGGTCCATGCAGCAGAGGCCGGCGCCGTATCCGACGCCTACAGCACGGCCAAGGAGGAAGGCGGCTTCTGGGCGGCCCTCAAGGACATCTTCATGTCTGACGAAGATCGGCCTGCCTATGCGGAGGGCGTGCGCCGTGGCGGCGTCGTGGTCTCGGCGCAGGTGGATGAAGGTCAGAGTGAGCGCGCGATGGACGTGTTCGAGCAATACGGCGCCGTCGACCTCGACTCCCGCGAGAAGGAGTGGCGCCAGTCCGGGTGGGAGGGGAGCCATGAGTCGGCACCCATGGCCACACCTGCGAGCGGCATGGGTACAACTGCAAGCCCACTCGCTGCACCGGCCAGCCCCGTAGCCGCACCCGCGAGCCCGATGGCCGCGTCCGACGCTTCGGTCAGCGGCCGTGAAGAGCAGGCGATCCCGATTATCCAGGAGTCGCTGCGTGTCGGCAAGCGTCAGGTTGAGGGTGGCCGCGTCAGGGTTCGATCCTACGTTGTCGAAACGCCCGTGACCGAAGAGGTGACTTTGCGTCACGAGCACGTCGATGTGCAGCGCCGCCCGGTCGATCGCGCTCTGACGAGCGCTGAGGAGGCGTTCCAGGAGCGTTCCATCGTGGCGACGGAACACAGTGAGGAAGTGGTCATCGCCAAGGAGGCTCGGGTCACGGAGGAGCTCGTCATCCACAAGGATGTCGGCGAGCGGGTTGAGACCGTGCATGAGACGGTCAGGCGGCAGGACGTCGAAATCGAGGATACGCGCCACTCTGGGATGACGGGAACCGCCGGGTCGGCTTCAGGTAGCGTGCAGGGTGAAAACCCGCCCGGCACGATGGCTACTCGGGCGATGGACGACACGCTCGACACGAACCTGAGCGGAACCAATCCCAAGATCTGAACAGGCCCAGTTCTGGACTAAGTCTGGTCTGGCTAGGTCAAATCGGCACAGGCTTACCACCCGATCAGGCGAAGCAGCCTGATCGGGATTTGCTTTGGACGGGCCCGCCGAACCTGCGGCTTGGCGAAAAAGCCATGCCTTTGCGCCGTCCGGCATTCGCCTTGCTTTAGCGCTAGCGCGGCTGATGCCGGGAGGTGACTAAAACCACTGACGGCGCGGGGAGCAGCGAATCACACAGCGACGCCGCGGAATGCGCGACCTGCATTGGACCTTCAACGCGCAGGCGTAATCAGCCGCCCTTGACGGTCAGCTTCACGTCCACATTGCCGCGCGTTGCGTGGCTATAGGGGCAGATCTTCTCATGCGCTTCCTGGGCCAGCGCCTCGAGATCGGCCTGGGGCAGGGAAGGGTCCTCGATCGTCAATTCCACGGCGAGACCGAAGCCGCCGCCCTCGCGCGGGCCGATCGTGACGGCAGCGGTGATCTTAGCCGCCGAGGCGTTCTTCTTGTGCTGCTTGCCGATGAAATCCAGCGCGCCGCCAAAACACGCGGCGTAGCCGGCGGCGAAGAGGTGCTCGGGCGTGCCCGTGCCTTCCTTGCCGGGGCCGCCCATCGCCTTGGGAACGGAGAGGTCGATGGAGACGATGCCGTCGTCGGATGCCGTATGGCCGTTGCGGCCGCCGGTCGCACTGGCATGCGCCGTGTAGAGCGGAGTGATCTTGTCCATGGTCGATTCCTTGCCGTGTGTGCGGGATGGCGCCGCACACATGGGGGCGCCGCCGCCTATCGGTAGGGGACGACCGCGACGGCGTTGTAGGGCGAGCCCTCGATGAAGCGCGTGCTCCAGGCCAGGTAGACCAGCACGTGCTGCTCCTCGTCCACGAAGCGGTGCACCCGGGTCTCTTTGAAGAAGAAGCTGGTCGAGGCTTCCCAGATTTGTTCGCCGCGCTCGCCCCGGCGCGCACCTTCGGGGACCGTGATGGGCCCGCTGGCCGTGCAGGCCAGGGCGAAGCGCGCCGGATCCTCGGCCACGCCGACCATGCCGCTCAGCCCGCCGGTCCGTGCCTGGCTGATGAAGCAGGCGACGCCCGGCACCTCGGGGTCCAGGAACCGCTCGACGACCACCTGATGGCTGCGGGTCAGCCCCATATTGGTGGCGGCGGTGTTCACATGGCCGATCCGCGTCGTGTCCTCCGCCAAGGCCGGCGCGGCGGCGAGAAGAAGGGCGGCGAGGGCGAGGAGAGGGCGCTTCATGCGATGATCAGCGCGGGGAAGGCCTTCAGGTTGCGGCTATGCCGGCCAATTCGCGGAATTCCACCTCGGTCAGCACGCGCACGCCGAGTTCGGCTGCCTTGGCGGCCTTGGACCCGGCATCGGCGCCGACCACCACGAAGTCTGTCTTCTTGGAGACGCTCTTCGTCACCTTGGCGCCCAGCAGCTCCGCCCGTGCCTCGGCTTCGGCGCGGGAGAGGGTCTCCAGCGTGCCGGTGAAGACCAGCGCCTTACCGGCGAAGGCGCTGTCGGCCGCGTCCAGGACGGCCGCATCCTCGGGTGTGACGTAGCGCAGCAGGTCGTCCAGCGCCTGCAGGTTGTGGGCCTCGGCGAAGAACTCCACGAGTTCGGTCGCGATGGAGGGGCCGATGCCCTGGATGCTACCCAGCTCCTCGCGCGCCTCGCTGCCGATGATCCGCGCCTCCAGCATGCGTTCGCGCCAGGTGCCGATGTTCTGATAGTGGCGCGCCAGCAGCTTGGCGTTCTGTGCCCCGATGCGGCGTATGCCGAGCGCGAAGATAAATCGCTCCAGCGGCACGACACGCCGCGCCTCGATGGCGGCCAGCAGGTTCGCGACCTTCTTCGTCTCGCCCTTGGCGCCCTTGCCCCAGCCCTCCCATAGCCGCATCCGCGCAGCGTGTTCACGCAGCCGGAAGATGTCGGCGGGGCTGCGGACCAGGCCCTCGGCGTGGAGCTGTTCGATGTTCTCCTCGCCCAGCCCCTCGATATCCATGGCGCCCCGGCTGGCGAAATGCTTGAGCCGCTCGACCGTCTGCGCCGGGCAGATGAGGCCGCCGGTGCAGCGGCGCACCACATCCTCGCCCTCGCGCACGGCGTGGCTGCCGCAGGCCGGGCAGATGGTGGGAAAGACGTAGGGAGGTCCGCGGCCAGGGCGGTCCTTGTCCACCACCTCCACCACCTGCGGGATCACGTCGCCGGCGCGTTGGAGGATGATGGTGTCGCCCTCGCGGATATCCTTCCGCGCGATCTCGTCCTCGTTGTGCAGCGTGGCGTGCGTGACGGTGACGCCGCCGACGAAGACCGGCTCCATCACCGCGCGCGGCGTCAGCGCGCCTGTGCGGCCGACCTGGATCTCGATGCGCAGCAGCTTGGTCCGCGTCTGCTCGGCCGGGAATTTCCAGGCGATGGCCCAGCGCGGAGCCCGCCCGACGAAGCCCAGGCGTTGCTGCCAGTCGAGCCGGTTCAGCTTGTAGACCACGCCGTCGATCTCATAGGCCAGCGCCGCGCGCTCGCTTGCCATCTTCCGCTGGAACTCGGCGGCGTCGGTGACGGGCGTCGAGAGCGGGTTCACCGAAAACCCCCAGCGGCGCAGCAGGTCCAGCCAATGCTCATGCGTGTCGACCGGTATTTCGCTGGCCTGGCCCATCGCATAGGCAAAGAGTTTCAGCGGCCGCCCCGCCGTGATGGAAGCATCGAGCTGGCGCAGCGAGCCCGCAGCCGCATTGCGCGGATTGACTGGAATGGTGACAGCCGCGCCCAGCTTGCCGCCGTTCGTCTTGCGCGCCTCGCGCTGGGCGAGCGCGCGCTCCTGCTCGGCGCGGAAGGCTACGAAATCGGCGCGGTCCATGAAGACTTCGCCGCGAACCTCGATCAGGTCCGGGAAGGGGGCGCGAAGCTGGCGCGGCAGGTCCTTCAGGGTCCGCAGATTGGCGGTGATGTCCTCGCCCTCGATGCCGTCGCCACGCGTGGCGCCCTTCACGAAGCGGCCGCGTTCGTAGAGCAGGTTCACGCTGAGCCCGTCGATCTTGGGCTCGGCGATGAAGTGCAGAGGCTCGGTCTCGGACAGGCTCAGGAAGCGGCGAATCCGGACGGCGAATTCGGTGAAATCCGCATCGGCGAAGGCGTTGTCCAGGCTAAGCATGGGCGCCAGGTGGCGCGACTTAGCGAAACCCTCCGCCGGCGCCGAACCGACCCGTTTCGAGGGGCTGTCGTCGCGGACGAGATGCGGGAACTGCGCTTCGATCGCACGGTTACGGCGAACCAGCGCATCGTAGTCGGCGTCGCTGATCCTGGGCGCATCCTGCTCGTGATAGGCGCGATCATGTCCGGCGATCTCGGCGGCGAGGCGTTCGAGTTCGGCAGCGGCCTCGGCTTCGGTGAGGCCGGCGCTCACTGGGCGCCTTCGAGCAGGCTGGCGGCCGCGGCCCTGGCCGCCTCGGTCACCACCTCTCCCGCCAGCATGCGCGCGATCTCTTCGCGCCGCGCCGGCGCGTCCAGCGGGGTCACGCGGGTTTCGGCCACCGCGCCGCGCACCGCCTTGGCGACCTGGAGGTGCTGCGCCCCGCGCGCCGCCACCTGCGGCGAATGCGTCACCACCAGGACCTGGAGGCGTTCGGCAACCCGGGCCAACCGCTCGCCCACGGCCGCCGCCGTGGCACCGCCGATGCCGGCATCCACCTCGTCGAAGACCAGCGTGGGCACTGGTGAGCCTCGTGCAAGCACCACCTTCAGTGCCAGCATGAGCCGCGACAACTCGCCGCCCGAGGCGATCTTCACGAGCTGTCCCGGTGTCTGGCCAGGATTGGTGGAGACGAGCAGCGTCACCCGGTCCATCCCATCCGCGCCCCAAGCGGTGGCCTCGCGCGGCGCGACCTCGATGACGACGCGGGCACGGTCCAGCTTCAGCGGCGGCAGTTCCTTGGCCAAGGCACGCTCCAGCTTGCCAGCGGCTGCGCGGCGGGCCTCCGTCAGTGCGGTGCCGGCCGCGACATAGGCGGTGCGGGCGGTCTGCCGGGCCGCCTGCAAGGCCGCGACGCGCCCTGTACCGGCATCCAGCGCCAAAAGCCTCTCCCGCAGGTGGCCGAGATGCGTGGGCAGTTCGACCACGGCCACGCCATGCTTCCGGGCGGCCGAGCGGAGGCCGTAGAGCCGGTCCTCCAGCGTCTCCAGCCGGCGCGGATCCGGCAGGGCGTCCACGGCGAGGCGTTCGAGCAGCCGCTCCGCCTCGGCCAGCAGATCCTGGGCGGCGGTGATGGCGGCCAGTGCCGGTTGTGCATTCTCGTTCGGTGGCGGCAGGCGCTCCAGCGCGCGCGCCGCGCTGCGCAGGGCGGCACCGGGATTGGCGCTGCGCCGGTCACGCGGCTGCAGCTCGGAGAGGGCGCTGGCGATCGCCTCGTTGCGGCGTTCGGACTGCTGGAGGCCTTGCCGCTCCTGCGTCAGCCGCTCCTCCTCACCATCTTCGGGCGAGAGGGTGGTCAGCTCCTCGACAGCGTGGCGCAGCCATTCCTCGTCGCGCAGAGCGGCCGCAACAGCCGCCTCCGCCTCGGCCAGCGCGGTTTCCGTGGAGCGCCATTCGCGAAAGCTCGCGGCCACCTTGCCGCGCGGTGCATCCAGCGCGCCGAAGGAGTCGAGCAGGGCGGAATGCGTCGCGGGATCGGCCAGGCCCACCTGGTCATGCTGGCCCTGCACCTCGACCAAAGTACCGGCGAGCCGCTTCAGCAGCGCCACGCCTACCGGCTGGTCGTTGACGAAGGCACGCGAGCGTCCGTCGGCCTGGAGCACCCGGCGCAGCACCATCGCATCCTCGGCATCCAGCCCCTGCTCGGTGAGGATGGCGAAGGCCGGATGCCCCTCGGGCGGCAGGAACGTCGCGGCGACGCTGGCCTGGGGCTGCCCGGCGCGGACCAGCCCGGCCTCGGCGCGCATGCCCAGCGCCAGGCCCAGCGAATCGAGCAGGATGGATTTCCCCGCGCCGGTCTCGCCCGTCAGCACGGAGAGCCCTGGGCCGAAGTTGAGGTCCAGGCGCTCGATCAGCACCACGTCGCGAATGGAGAGGGAGGCAAGCATGCCCTCAGAGCCCGACCCGCAGAGGTTGCGCTGCAACCCGGGCGGAGAATCGGCCTCTCAGCATGCTCAGAAAACGGTGTTCCAGGCCCGCCGGACGAATCCCGGACGGTCGCCCGCAGCGTAGGGCGCGCCCGGTTCCAGCAGGGCGTAACTGTCCTGGTACCAGGGGTTGCCCGGGAAGTTGTGGCCGAGCACGGAGGCGGAGCGCGCCGCCTCGTCGCGCAGGCCCAGCGAGAGATAGGCCTCGGTCAGCCGGTGCAGTGCCTCGGGCACGTGGTTGGTGGTCTGGAAATCGTCGACGACGCGGCGGAAGCGGCCGATGGCGGCGCTGTACAGCCGCTGGCGCATGTAGAAGCGGCCGATATTCATCTCGCGGCCAGCCAAATGATCGCGCGCCAGATCCATCTTGAGCCGGGCATCGCGCGCATAGGCGGTGTCGGGGAAGCGGTTCACCACGTCCTGCAACGCCGTCATGGCCACTTCGGTGCCGCGCTGGTCGCGCTGGCTATCCGAGATCTGCTCGTAATAGGCAAGCGAGCGAAGGTAATAGGCGTAGGCGATGTCGCGATGCGCCGGATGCAACTGGATGAAGCGGTCCAGCGATCCAATGGCCTCGGTGTAGCGATTACGCATGTAATCGCCATAGGCCTCCATGATCTTCGCGTTCGTCGCCCAGGTGGAATAGGGGTGCTCGCGCTCCAGCGTATCAAAGAGCTCGACGGCCTGTTGGTAGCGGCGGGCCTGCAGGGCCTCGATGCCGGCGCCATAGAGCGACTCGGGCGACCGGTCGATCAGCCCCGCGGTCGCAGAAGGCGATCGAAGCAGCGAGCCCATCATCCCGTCCCAGGAAGTCAGGCCGCAGCCGGCCATGGGCAGGGTCATAGCGAGAAGCAGGTAGGGGCGGATCATTGGGCGCATGGGCGAGTTCGGCTCCGGTCGGGCCGCTCTATACCATGCGGGCGGGGCCAGCGGGCAAGAGGCAGGCTTTTTAAGCGGCGACGGCGACGGACTGGCGGACCGGATCGGCGTCGACCAGGGAATGGCCGCCCGAGTAGCGCCAGGCGCTGCGATCGGCGAGCAGCTTGCGAAGCAGCATGTTGTTCAAGGCATGGCCGGAGCGGAAGCCGGTGAAGCGGCCCGCGATCGGGCTGCCGGCCAGCGCCAGGTCGCCCACGACATCCAGCAGCTTGTGGCGGACGAACTCGTCCGGCCGGCGCAGCCCCCCCGGATTGAGGATCGACATGCCGTCCACCACCACCGCATTGGCGAGGCTGCCGCCGCGGGCGAGACCGACCGAACGAAGCCGCGAGATGTCCTCGGCCAGGGTAAAGGTGCGCGCATTGGCCAGCTCCGAACGGAAGCTGTCGGTCGAGATGCGGAGGGCGAAGCTCTGGGTGCCGATCGCGGTGTCGCCGAATTCGATGGTGAGCTCGGCATCCAGCGCCATCTCGCCCGAGGGTGAAAGCTCGGCCCAGGCGCCCTGGTCGTCCTGCACGCGCACGGTCTTGAGGACCTCGATGGTGCGGCGCGCGCCCAGATGCTCGGTGATGCCGGCGCAATCGATGAGGAAGAGGAAGGGGTCGGCCGAGCCGTCGAGGATGGGGACCTCGGGGCCGTCGAGCTCCACCACGGCATCGTCCACGCCGGCGGCAGCCAGGGCCGCCATCACATGCTCGACGGTGCCGACGCGCGCGGAGCGATCGTTCGGCAGGCCAAGGCCGGTGCAGAGGCGGGTTTCCACGACGTGGTCATGGCGCGCGGGGATGCTCACGCCGAGGTCGGTACGGTGGAAGATGATGCCAGAACCAGGTGCGCCGGGATTCAGAGTCAGGGAAATGTTTTGGCCGCTGTGAAGCCCAATGCCCTGGCAGCCAATGCTCGTAGCCAAGCGACGGCGACGGCCGAGCGTCAATGGTGCGAAACCATCCATATATGAAAGCCCCTAGAACTCATGTGCCGGAGGCTCCCCCGCCGCCGGCTCAGAACAGCAAAATGGCAGCACGGGGACCGTGCTGCCACTCAAGGGTTGTTTCGCGATGTTTCCGTTTAGATCATTGAATTCTTGGGCATTTTATCCAGCATTTTATAACTGAAATTAGCCTCAATTGCTCTGTCGGCGCAGGAACGTCGGAATGTCGAGACCCATCTCGTCGGGCTGCGGCTGCGCCGGCCGGCTCGGGCGCGGCTGGCCTACCGAGGGTTCCGCACGCGGCACTGCCGGAGGTGCTTCGGCCTCAATGTTGCGCCGCATCAATCCTGTAGCGTTGCGGAAGAGCCCGCGCCAACCGGCACCCTGGCCACCCTCGGGAAGGGAGGGCTGGTGCAGATGCGGGTGCTGCATCGGTGCCGGAGCTGGCTGAGGAGCAGGCTGCACCATCACCGGCTGCGGCATTTCCTCGGCGTAAGTGAATTGCTGCGGCGCCGCCATTGCAGCGGTTTGTGCCGTCGCGGCAGGCTGACGCAGCAGGCCGGCACCGCCGACCTGAACGGGACGACGCGTCGGCGCAGGTGCGACCGGAGCGCCGAGCGGGCCGGAGGGCCCACGGGCGGCGGCCGGCACTGGCGCCAGGGCCGCAGTCTGCGGGGTCACCACCGCGAGTCGCGGCCCAGCGGCGGCGGCGGCCGCCGTCGAGTTCATGGCCGCACCCATCGAGGCGAGGTCGATGCCCGTCGCCACGACGGAAACGCGGATCCGGCCGTTCATCTGCTCGTCGATCGAGGAGCCGAAGATGATGTTCGCGTCCTCGTCGACCTCGCGGCGGATGCGCATCGCGGCTTCGTCCACCTCGAACAGCGTCATGTCGAGGCCGCCGGTGATGTTGATCAGCACGCCCTTCGCGCCGCGCATGGAGGTGTCCTCCAGCAGCGGATTGCTGATGGCGGCTTCGGCGGCCTTCACGGCGCGATCCTCGCCTTCCGACTCGCCCGTGCCCATCATCGCCTTACCCATCTCGGCCATGACGGTGCGGATATCGGCGAAGTCGAGGTTCACCAGGCCCGGATTGACCATGAGGTCGGTCACGCCGCGAACGCCCATATAGAGGACGTTGTCGGCCATCTTGAAGGCTTCGGCGAAGGTGGTCCGCTCATTGGCGAGGCGGAAAAGGTTCTGGTTCGGGATCACGATCAGCGTGTCCACGAACTGCTGCAGCTCCTCGAGGCCGAGGTCGGCGCTGCGCTTGCGCTTGGGCCCCTCGAAGTCGAACGGCTTGGTGACCACGCCAACCGTCAGGATGCCGCGCTCGCGGGCCATGCGCGCGATGACCGGCGCCGCGCCGGTGCCCGTGCCGCCGCCCATGCCGGCGGTGACGAAGACCATGTGGCAGCCCTCGAGGTGGCGTGCCAGCTCATCGGTGGCTTCCTCGGCGGCCGCACGCCCGATTTCGGGCTTGGCGCCGGCGCCGAGGCCCTGCGTCAGATGCGGGCCAAGCTGCACGCGGCGTTCCGCGCGGCTGTTCACCAGCGCCTGCGCATCGGTGTTGGCCACGATGAACTCGACGCCATCGAGGCCGAGGTTGATCATGTTGTTCACGGCATTCGTCCCGCCGCCGCCGACGCCTATGACGGCGATGCGCGGCGAAAAGTCCGTGTGCTGGGTTACCGGCAGCGTCAGGTTCAAGGTCATTGGACGGGATCTCCTCAGGCTAGGTTAGAGCACCGGTTTCGAGTCGCGTCTGCCCGTGTTGCGGAAGTGTCCCCGCTATCCACAGGCAAAGCGCGGAAAAATGTCACATCGCCGTATGGCAAAACCGCACGGCGAGGCAAATCCGAATGCATTCGCGCGAGTCGCATTCGACCGCATGAAAATAACACATCACATCCGCTCCCGCACCCAGCCCATGCTGCGTCGGAACCAGCCGCGCGGAGCGGACGCGCCAGGTGCGATATCCATGAGCGGCCGGCCTTCGCCCGCTGCCCAGGCCAGCAGCCCGATCGCACCGGCAAAGCCAGGTCCGGAGGCGGTCTCCGGCAGGCCGCGCACGAGGCGGGGACGGCCGGTGCGGATCGTCACGTCGCGCCCCAGCACCCGCGCGGCCAGTTCGCGCACGCCGATGAGCTGCGATGCGCCGCCCGTCAGCACGATGCGCCGGCGCATCTCGGATGGCAGGCCGCTGCCGTCCAGTCGGTCGCGCAGAAGCTCGAAGCTCTCCTCGAGCCGCGGGCGGATGATGCGGACGATCATTTCGCGCGGGATGCGGGCGATCTGGTCGTCATCCTCGCCGACCAGCGGCACCGGCAGCATCTCGCCGCGATCCTCGGCCGATTCCAGCACGCTGCCATGCATGGTCTTGAGCCGCTCGGCATGTGTGATCGGCGTCGAAAGCACCCGAGCCAGGTCGTTTGTCACCTGCCAGCCGCCAACCGGCAGCTGCGCCGTATGCATCAGCCGGCCCTCGGCGAAGGCGGCAAGGCTCGTGGTGCCGCCGCCCATATCGACCACCACGGCACCCAACTCGCGCTCGTCATCCACCAGCGTGGCGAGGCCAGCGGCGAAGGGGGAGGAGACCATCTCCTCGGCCTCCAGCTCGCAGCGATGCAGGCACTGGCCGAGGTTGAACAGCGCATGGCTCGCCGCATCCAGCACGTGCAGCCGCGCGCTCAGCGTGTCGCACACCATGCCGCGCGGGTCGTCCACGCCGCCCGTCGCGTCGACCTGGAAGCCGAGCGGGAAGCTGTGCACCGCTTCGCGCCCCTCGGCCTCGGTACGTCGCACGCCCTCGGTCATGATCCCGCGCAGATCGGCGTCGGTCACCGGACGCCCGGCGACCTGCCAGAGGATGTTGTGCGTCCGGCTCTCCGGCTGCCCGCAGGAGAGGTTGACGATCACGCCCTTCAGCAGCGTGTCGGCCATTTCCTCCGCGGAGGCGACGGCGGCCCGGATGCTGCGCTCGGCCTCCTCCATATCCACGATGGAACCGGCCTTCACACCGCGCGACTTCTGCCAGCCGAAGCCGAGCGCGCGCGGCGTGCCGTCGCTCTCGATCCGCGCGATCAGGCAGACGATCTTGGTGGAGCCGATATCCAGCACGCCGAAGGCACCGGAGCGCGCGCGGCCTAGCCGGATGCCCCGCGTCGGCAGTTCGGTCCGAGGTGCAGTGTAGCGAACGAGTTCGTTCATCCGCGTTGGCTCCGGGTGGCTGTGGCTGGGGTGACGGTTGGGGGCGCTGGCTGCATGCGAACCACGAGCCGGTCGGGCAGGCGCATGTCCACCGCCACGAGGGGGCGGTCCAGCAGCTTGTCACGGGCCTGGAGCTCGGCGAGGCGGGTGATGGCCGCCTCCTCATGGCCCTCGGGGAGCATGATGTCGGCGCCGTTCTGCAGCCGCAGGTTCCAGCGGCGCTCGGAGACGCGGACGATGGCCTGGACGCGATCGGCGATCTCGGGCGCGCCGCGCAGCAGGTCGATCATGGAGGCGGCCACGCGCTCCGCACCGGTGCCGACGACCAGCGGCAGCGGGCCAAAGGCTTCCAGCCGCTCGGTCGCCATGACGCGGCCTTCACGGTCGATCACGGAAAAGCGGCCGTCGCGCTGCCAGACGGCGAAGGCGCGGCGCTCGGTCAGGCGGACCAGAATGGTGCCGGGGAGACGGCGCTCGACATGGGCGTGCTCCACCCAGGCGATCTGTTCCAGCCGCTGCTTCGCGGCCTCGGGATCGAAGTCGAGCATGGCATCGCCGGGCACGGTGCCGATGGAGGCGAGCAGCGCCTCGCGGGGCGCGAATTCGCGGCCCTCGATCCGGATTTCCTGGATGGAAAGCCCCGGCCCACGGCCCAGCGAGGCTAGCCAGCCCGTCGCGTCCCGCAGCCGAGCCATGGGATCGAGCGCCACGATGCCGATGGCCAGCGCTCCAAGCGCGCCAAGGCCGATGGAGGCCATGCCAACGCCACGCAGCCAGCTCCGGCGCCGCTTGAACCAGAGGCGAACCGCCGAGGGACGCTGCGGCGGGCGTGCCGCGTTGCGCGAGCGGGCGGAGGGTTCCCGGGTTTTCGGTTCACGGGCCATGGGAAGCCTGGTCCACCATCCAGGCGCAGAGCGCCGGGAAGCCGATTCCCTGATGCGCCGCCTGCTCGGGCAGCAGCGAGGTCGGCGTCAGGCCTGGCTGAGTGTTCACCTCAAGCAGGATCAGCCGGCCGGGCTCCCCCTCGGTATCATCGTAGCGGAAGTCCGAGCGCGTTGCCCCGCGGCAGCCGAGCGCCTGATGGGCCGCGACCGCGATCTCCATGGCCTGGGCATAGATGGCCGCATCGACGACGGCGGGGACGACGTGACGGGAGCCGCCGGCGGCGTATTTCGAGTCGTAATCGTAGAACTCGCCCGCATCGGCCATGATGTCAGTGACGCCCAACGCACGGTCGCCCATGACGCCGACGGTCAGTTCGCGGCCGGGGATGAATTCCTCGACCAGCGCCTGCTTGCCGAAGCGCCAGCTGCGGGCGATCTCGGCGCGGCGGTTGTCGCCGGTGCGCAGGATATGGACGCCGACGGAGGAGCCTTCGTTCACCGGCTTGACCACATAAGGGCGGGGCATCGGGTCTTCCGCTTCCAGCTCTTCGATGTCGACCAGGCGTTGCGGCGCGACCGGCAGGCCGGCGGCGCGGAACACCGCCTTTGCAGCCACCTTGTCCATGGCCAGCGACGAGGCGCGGACGCCGGAATGGGTGTAGGGCAGCCCCATCCAATCCAGCACGCCCTGGATGCAGCCATCTTCGCCGAAGCGGCCGTGCAGAGCGTTGAACACCGCGTCGGGCCTGGCGGCCCGCAGGGCTGAGATGGTGGCCGCGAGGTCCGCGCTGGCATCAATGGGCGTCACATCGAAACCGGCCTCGCGGAGTGCCGCGATGACCTGCTCGCCGCTGACGAGGCTGACCTCTCGCTCGGCCGAGATGCCGCCGTAAAGCACGGCCACGCGGGTGTCCTTCGGATGGCGCCGGGCAGGGGTGAACGCGTTCATGCCGGAACTCCGATACGCTTGATTTCCCAATGCAGATCGATGCCGGATTGCGCCAGGACGCGCTCCCGCACCGTCTCGCCCAGGCCCTCGATCTCGGCGGCGGTGGCGCCGCCGGTGTTGATGAGGAAATTGGTGTGCTTCTCGCTGACCTGCGCCGCGCCTAGGCGCAGGCCGCGGCATCCGGCGGCGTCGATCAGCGCCCAGGCTTTGTGGCCCTCGGGATTGCGGAAGGTGCTGCCGCCGGTGCGGGCGCGCACGGGCTGCGTGGCCTCGCGGGCAGCGCGGATATCGGCCATGCGGGCGGCGATCTGCACGGCATCGCCGGGGTTTGCGCGCAGCCGCACGCGGGTGACGATTCCGCGCGCGGGCAGGAGCGCGTGGCGATAAGCCAGCTCCAGCCGCGCGGCATCAAGGCGCAGCAGGCCCTCCGGCGTGGCGATCTCCGCCCAATCCAGGACGTCCTGGATCTCGCGCCCATAGGCGCCCGCATTCATGGCGATGGCACCACCGATGCTGCCGGGAATCCCGCTGAGGAATTCGAGTCCTGCGAGTCCTGCCGCCGCCGCATGCTCGGCCACCGTCGCATCCAGCGCTGCCGCCCCCACGACCACGCCGTCCGCCTCGACCTGCACGGAGCCGAAGCCGCGCGCGGGCAGGCGCAGCACCACGCCCGGAATGCCACCGTCGCGGATGATGAGGTTGGACGCGGCGCCCAGCACTGTCAGCGGGGTCGCGGGATCGAGCGCGCCAAGCAGCGCCAGCAGATCGTCCGTATCGGCGGGGCGTGCCAGCCATTCCGCCGGCCCGCCCACGCGGAACCAGGTAAAGGGCGCGAGGCTCGCGCTGCCCTCGACCCGGCCGCGAATGGCCGGCATCCGATGCGGCGTGGCGTGGCGCATGCTCATGCGCGTCGCAGCGGCGAGACGCGCCCGCCTTGCGCCTGGAGCTCGGCCAGCTGCCCCGGCAGCGCATGCGCCCATGCCGTGATGTTGCCGGCGCCGAGGCAGATCACGTAGTCGCCCGGCTTGGCCATGGCATTGATCATCTCGGGCAGGCTGGCGGGCTCGGGCAGTGGCACCACGCTGCGATGACCGCGGGCGCGCAGCCCCTCGACGAGCGCATCCTTGTCCATGCCCTCGATCGGCGCTTCGCCCGCGCCGTAGACATCGGCGACGATCACCGTGCCGGCATCGTTCATGCAGGTGCAGAATTCCGGGAAAAGCTGCGCGAGGCGCGAGTAGCGGTGCGGCTGCACCACGGCGATCACGTCGCGCGCGCCGGCCTGGCGGGCGGCCTTGAGCACGGCGGCGATCTCGACGGGGTGGTGGCCGTAATCATCGATGATGGTGATGCCGCCCGTCTCGCCCACACGGGTGAAGCGGCGCTTCACGCCCTTGAAGCCGGCGAGCGCGGCGCGGATCACATCCTCCGGCACATCCATTTCAACGCCGACGGCGATGGCCGCCAGCGCGTTCTGCACATTGTGCTGCCCGAGCATGGGGAGGCGGAAGGGCTGCAAGGTGCGCGCGCGGCCGGTGGTGCGGTCCTGCACCGTGACCTCGAAGCTGGCGCCCATGCGGTTGGTCAGCATCTTTTCCGCGCGCACATCAGCCTGGGGCGAGAAGCCGTAGGTCACCAGACGGCGGTCGAGCTTGGGGATCATCGCCTGAACGCCGGGATGGTCGGCGCAGAGCACGGCGAAGCCGTAGAAGGGAATATTGCCGACGAACTGCGCATAACCCTCCTTCATCGCCTCCTCGGTGCCCCAGTGGTCCAGATGCTCGGCATCCATGTTGGTGACCACGGCGACGGTGGCGGGCAGACGGAGAAAACTGCCATCGCTTTCGTCGGCCTCGACCACCATCCACTCGCCCGTGCCCATGCGCGTATTGCTGCCATAGGCGTTGATGATGCCGCCGTTGATGACGGTGGGGTCGAGCTTGGCCTGCTCCAGCACGCAGGCGATCAGGCTGGTCGTGGTCGTCTTGCCATGGGTGCCGCCGACGGCGATGCCCCACTTCAGGCGCATCA
The DNA here is from genome assembly GCA_028291455.1 of Rubritepida sp. Taxonomy (GTDB): domain Bacteria; phylum Pseudomonadota; class Alphaproteobacteria; order Acetobacterales; family Acetobacteraceae; genus Roseococcus. The sequence goes on from JAQGHY010000302.1 coordinate 15,561, forward strand.
ACTCGGCCAGCATCTCGGCGCGGCGGACGACCGGGAGCAGCCGCGCGCGAGCGGCCTGGACCTCGGGATTGTCGCGCTTCACCGCCGTGCTGACCACGACGACCTGCGCCGAGCCGAGATTCTGCGCCGCATGGCCGATCGTCACGGGAATGCCGGTCTCGCGCAGGCGGGCCACGTTGGCGCCCTCGGCGATGTCGCTGCCCTGCACGGAGTAGCCGAGGTTATGCAGCACCTCCGCAATCCCCGACATGCCGATGCCGCCGATACCAATGAAGTGAATAGTCCCGATCGAAAGCGGCAGCGCGCGCATCAGCGTGGTTCCTGAAGCAGATTAGCCTGGTTGGCGAGGGCTAGGACCAGGTCGGCGAGGTCGCGTGCCGCCTGGGGTCGGGCGAGGGATGCAGCACGCCGGGCCGCTTCGGCAAGCCTTTCCGGCGAGCCCAGCCATTCCGCCAGCAATTCGGCGAGACGCGCCGGAGTCGTGCTCGCCTGGGGCAGCACCAGCGCCGCGCCGGCGGCCTCGAGGGCACGGGCGTTGGCCGACTGATGGTCGTCGATGGCCGAGGGCAGGGGCAGCAGCAGCGAGGGCCGCCCGGCGCAGGCGATCTCGGCAACCGTGGACGCACCGGCGCGGGCGATGACGAGATGCGCGCCCGCCAACCTTCCGGCTATGTCAGGGAAGAAGGGTGAGAGCTCGACCGGAATGCCGGTGTCGGAATAGGCGGCGCGCACGCGCTCCAGATCCTCGACGCGGCACTGCTGGGCGATGAGCAGGCGCGAGCGGATGGACTCCGGCAGTGCGGCGATGGCTGGGGGGATGAGATCGGCGAAGATCCGCGCGCCGAGGGAGCCGCCCGTCACCAGGAGGCGCAAGGCGCCGTCGGCCGGCGGATAGCCGGCGCCGGCCAAAGCGGCGAGTGCGGGGCGTACGGGATTGCCGACCAGTTTCGCGCGCGCGCCTTCGGGCACACGGGCTGTCTCGGCATAGGCCAGGGCCAGCAGATCGGCCCGTTTGGCCAGGGAACGGTTGGCGCGGCCGAGCACGGCATTCTGTTCGTGCAGGATCAGCGCGGGGCGGCGCGCGCCGAGGCTGAGCGAGGCCAGCGCGGGCGGAATCGCGGGATAACCCCCGAAGCCCACCACCGCCGCGGCATCCAGCCGTTTCAGCAGGCGCCGCGCAGTGATGGTACCCGCGGCAAGCTTCATCGCCCCTCTGGCCGCGCGCAGGACATTGCGCCCGGCGATACCCCCGCCGTTCAGCACGAAGCGCTCGGCATTGGCGAAGGCGGGGCTGTCGAAGGCCGCGGAGCGGGAATCGGTAAACAGCACGATGCGCTCGCCGCGCGCGGTCAGCTCGGCGGCCAGCGCTTCGGCCGGAAACAAGTGCCCGCCGGTGCCGCCGGCGGCGATGGCGATGGGGCGCACGGCAGGGGCCCTCATGTCATGACCGGCATGCGGCCGCCCGAGGGCAGGAAGGCTTGGGATTCCTCGGCCCGCTGCGTTCGGCGCCGGGTCAGTGCGAGCAGGAAGCCCATGCCGATCGCCAGCGCAATCACCGAAGAGCCGCCGTAGCTGACGAAGGGCAGCGTCATCCCCTTGGTCGGGATGAGGTGCAGCGAGCTGCCCATGTTGATGAAGGCCTGCAGGCCGAACTGCGTCAGCAGCCCGGTCGCGGCGAGGCTGACGAAGGGGTCACGCTCGGGCATCAGCCGGACCAGCCCGCGGATTACCACGAAGGCGAAGATCGCCAGGATCACCAGGCAGACGACCAGCCCGAACTCCTCGCCAACCACCGGAAAGACAAAGTCGGCATGGGCGTCGGGCAGCACGTCCTTCACGCGGCCCTCGCCGGGTCCGCGGCCGAGCAGCCCGCCATTGCCGAAGGCTTCCAGCGACATGCGGATCTGGAAGTTGTCGCCCGCCTCGGGGTCGAGGAAGCGCTGGACGCGGCTGCGCACATGGGGCTGCAGCGCATAGGCAAGAAAGCCCAGCCCCACGATCCCCGCGCCGCCGACGGCCACCAGGAGCAGGTTGATGCCGGAGACGAAGAGCTGCGCGAGGAAGACCATCACGATCACCGCCAGCATGCCGATATCCGGCTGCTGCTTCAGCAGCACCGCGACGATGCCGATGAAGATAAAGGCGATCAGCATGCCCGGAAACCGGCGCGTGCGCTTGCCTTCCGCGAGCAGCCAGCCGCAGACCACCGCCAGGCATGGCTTGAGGAATTCCGACGGCTGCAGGGATAGGCCTGGGATCGGCAGCCACCGCCGCGCGCCCTTGATCTCCACCCCGATGACCAGCGTCAGCGCCGTCAGGGCGAGTGCGCCGAGCGCGCCCAGCAAGGCCAGTCGAAGCACCCAGCGGGGCGTGGCCAGCGACACCACGATCATCACGCAGACCGCGATGGTGGAGTAGAAGACCTGCCGCAGCAGGAACATATGGCGCGAGGAAGCGCCGATGCGCTCCGCGACGGCGGGCGAGGCGGAGAGCATCATGACATAGCCGATCGCCACCAGGGCCAGCAGCGCGGCGAGCGTCCAGCGGTCCACGCTCCACCACCAGCGGCCAAGGAGGGAAGTGTCGGTGCGAGAGACGGCCATCAGATTTGCCCTTCGTGGAGCGAATGCACGAGTGCGCGGAAAGCGTCGCCGCGCGCGTCGAAGCCGGTGAATTGGTCCCAGGAGGCGGCGGCGGGCGAGAGCAGCACCACCTCGGCCGCGCCTGCGAAGGCGGCTGCCGCTGCGGCGGGCACGGCTTCGGCCAGCGTGCCGAACAGCCGGTAGGGCACGTCGTATTCGGTCAGCGTGGCGCCGAAGGCCGGGCCGTCGCGGCCGATCAGGAAGGCCTCGGCGATGCGCGGGAAGAAGGGTGCGAGCGGGAGGATGCCGCCTTCCTTGCCGGTGCCGCCCGCGATCCAGATCACGCGCGGATAGCTCGCCAGCGCCTTGGCGGTGCTGTCGGCGTTGGTGGCCTTGCTGTCGTTCACGAAGCGGACGCCGCGGATCTCGCCGACGACCTCCTGCCGGTGCGGCAGGCCAGGATAGCTGCGCAGGCCGTCAGCGAGATGGTTGCGATCGAGGCCGAGTGAGAGCGCCATGGCGCAGGCTGCGGCGGCGTTCTGCGCGTTGTGCGCGCCGGGCAGGTTGGGGCAGGTGGCGAGGTCGGCGATCAGGCCGTCCCCGTCATGCAGCAGATCGCCATCGGCCCAGAAGCCGCCATGCTGCGCCGTGTGCCCGGAGATCGGGATGACGTGCGCGGCCAGATCGATGCGCAGGCTCGCCGTCTCCTCGTCGTCCATGCCGAGCACGGCCGTGTCCTCAGCGCGTTGGGCGGCGAAGATGCGGGCCTTCACCGCGCGGTAGCGCGCCATGTCGCCATGGCGCTCCAGATGATCGGGACTAACATTCAGCATAGTTGCGCAGTTGAATCGAAGCGCCTCGATTCGCTCCAGCATGTAAGAGGACATTTCGAGGACATAGACGCCGTCATCGCCCAGGATCGGCATATCCAGCGCCGCCGGGCCAAGATTGCCGCCCGCTTGGACGGGCACTCCCGCGCCCGCCAGGAGATGGGCGAGCAGGGCCGTCGTGGTGCTTTTGCCGTTCGTGCCGGTGATGCCGACGAAGCGCGCCTGGCTGCCGGAAGCCCGCACGGCGCGGAACAGGAACTCGACATCGGCGAGGATCGGCGTGCCGGCGGACTGCGCCGCGGCGGCGGCGGGATGCACGCGGGGCAGGGTGTGGGGAATGCCGGGCGAGAGCAGCAGCGCGTCGAATTCGAAATGCAGCGTGGGGTCGGCCACATGCAGCCCGAGCGCCTCCGCCTTGGCGCGAGCGGGCGCACCGTCATCCCAGCACGTCACCTCAGCGCCCCATTGGCGCAGGCGGCGCGCGGCCGGAAGCCCGGCCTTGCCGAGTCCCACCACCGCGATACGCAAGCCTGCAAAGGGGCTCATCGGATTTTCAGCGTGGAAAGGCCGACCAAGCCCAGCACCATCGCGATGATCCAGAAGCGGATCACGATGGTCGGCTCGGCCCAGCCCTTCTTCTCGAAATGGTGGTGCAGCGGCGCCATGAGGAAAACGCGCTTGCCGGTCCGCTTGAACCAGAAGACCTGGATGATGACCGACAGCGTCTCCACCACGAACAGCCCACCCACGATCGCCAGCACGATCTCGTGCTTGGTCGCCACCGCGATCGAGCCCAGCGCCCCGCCGAGCGCGAGGCTGCCCGTGTCGCCCATGAAGACCGCGGCGGGCGGCGCGTTGAACCAGAGGAAGCCCAGCGAGGCCCCGATCAGCGCCGAGCAGAATACCGCCAGCTCGCCCGCACCCTGGACACCGTGCAGCTGCAGGTAGTCTGCGAAGACGCGATTGCCGACGAGGTAGGCGATCAGCGCGAAGACGGCGGCGGCGATCATCACGGGAACGATGGCCAGCCCGTCCAGCCCGTCCGTCAGGTTCACGGCGTTGCTGGCGCCCATCATCACGAACATCGCCACCAACGGGAACGCCAGCCCCAGCGGGATCAGCGTCTCCTTCAGGAAGGGCACGGCCATGGTGGTGGAGAGCTGGTCGGGCAGCATCAGCGAAAACCATAGCGCCGCGCTGAGCCCGATGGCGCCCTGCGCCAGCAGCTTCCGGCGGCCCGAAAGGCCCTTGGTGTTGCGCTTGGTCACCTTCAGCCAGTCGTCGAGGAAGCCGAGCCCGCCATAGCCAAGCGTCACGAACAACACTGCCCAGACGAAGCCGTTGCGCAGATCGGCCCAGAGCAGCACCGAGAAGGTGAGCGACAGCAGGATCAGCACGCCGCCCATGGTGGGCGTGCCCTTCTTGGTGATGAGGTGGCTCTCCGGCCCGTCCTCGCGGATGGGCTGGCCGCCGCGCTGGAAGCTGCGGAGCCAGTTGATCATGGTCTTGCCAAAGACGAGGGCGATGAAGAGCGCGGTCATGCAGGCGGCACCCGCGCGGAAGGTGGTGTAACGCGCCAGGTTGAACAGGATGAAGTCGTCGGCAAGTGGGCCGAGCAGCAACGGAATCATGCAGTTTTCCTCTCGGCACCCGTAAGCGCGCGGATGATGTCGGCCATGCGCATGCCAAGCGAACCCTTCACCAGAACCGCATCGCCATCGCGCAGCGCGGCCGCCACGATGGGCGCGAGGCTGACGGCGTCCGGCGTGTGGGCGCCGCGTTTCGAAGCGGGCAGGGCGGCGAAGAGATGCCCCATCAGAGGCCCGCAGGCATAGACCAGATCGGCCGCGTTCGACGCATCCGAGGCCAGCGCGGCGTGCAGGTCGGGCCCGAAATCCCCCAACTCCAGCATGTCGCCGAGCACGGCGATGCGGCGGCGCGCCTTCTGCTGCGTCAGTACGGACAGGGCGGCGCGGATGGCGCTGTCCGAGGCATTGTAGCTTTCGTCCAGGAGAAGCGCGGTGCCGCTGTCCGGCGTGGAGATGCGGCGCATTTCGCCTCGCCCCGCGCCGGCGCCGAAGCCCGAGAGCGCGGCGGCTGCGAGGCCGGTATTGCCACCGGCGGCCTGGATTGCAGCCAGCGCGGCCAGTGCGTTCATCGCCATATGCTTGCCCGGCTGGTCCAGCCTCAGCGCGACATAACGGCCGGAAAGGTCGAACTCTGCCTCGCTGGACGCCTCGGCTCCGCGCCAGGCGACGAGCCGCGCGGAGGCGGCCGGGCTTTCCCCGAAACTCACCACCTGGGCGCCGTGCGCCGTGGCGATGTCGGCCATCTCAGCGAAATGCGGGCTGTCCTGCGGCAGGATCGCGATGCCACCGGGCATGATGCCGGCGGCGATGTCGGCCTTCTCGGCGGCGATCTCCTCAGGGCTGCCGAGATGGCCGATATGTGCCGTTCCCACCGTCGTGACGATGCAAACATGCGGCTGCGTGAGGCGCGCGAGCGGCGCGATCTCGTGCCGGTGGTTCATGCCGATCTCGACGGCCGCCCATTCGGTGTTGCGCGGCATGCGGGCCAGCGTCAGCGGCACGCCCCATTGGTTGTTGTAGCTGGCGGCCGAGGCATGGGTGACGCCCAGCGCCGCGCAGGCGCGCTTCAGCATTTCCTTGGTCGTCGTCTTGCCGACGCTGCCGGTGACGGCGATCACCCGCGCTTCGCTCCGCGCCCGCCCGGCGGCGCCGAGCGCTGTGAGGCCAGCGAGCGTTTCCTCCACGCGCAGCAGCGACGCGATCCCCGGCAAATCGCGGTCTACCATGGCCGAGGCGCCCCGCGCGACGGCCTGGGGCACGAACTCATGGCCGTCCCTCACGTCACGCAGCGCCACGAAGAGGTCGCCGGCGGCGATGCTGCGCGTGTCGATGGAAACGCCCGTGACTTCGAGCGAATCCACACAGGTTCCGCCGGTCGCGTCGCGCAGTTCCTGGGCCGTCCAGAGCACGCTCACCTCGCTACCCCCGCGAGGCGGCGAACGACTTCGACATCGTCGAATGGCGTGGTCACGCCCCCGATCGTCTGGCCGCTCTCATGGCCCTTGCCGGCGAGGGCGAGCACGTCGCCGGGGCGCAGCGCGGCCAGCGCCGTGGCAATGGCCGCCTCGCGCTCGCCCGCATCGCGCGCGCCGGGGGCGGCGGCGAGGATGGCGCTGCGGATCGCGGCCGGGTCTTCACTGCGAGGATTGTCGTCCGTCACCCATAGGATATCGGCCCCGCGGGATGCGGCCTCGCCCATCAGTGGGCGCTTGC
>JAQGHY010000304.1 GCA_028291455.1 Rubritepida sp.
AGCGTCATGCCCCTGCTCGGATTAGCGGCCGCCGGTGGGCTGATCACCTACCTGTTCTGACCGCCGGAGCCATCAGGTGAAGCCGCTTATCGCGTCGTGAGCGCGCGCCAGACCTGCCGCAGCCCGACCGCCTGCTGCGTGAGCCAGCCGCCGCGTACATAGGCCTCGGGCGCATCGGGATCGCCGGTACGCGGGTAGTGGTCGCTGCGGAAATCCCCGGTGCCGAAAATCCAATCCCAAACGGGTAGCAGGACACCGTAGTTCTTGCCGGAGTTGCCGACGCTCAGCACGCCGTGATGCAGGCGGTGGAAGCGCGGGCTCACCAGCAGCCGCTCCCCCACCCGGCCGAAATCAAGGCGAACATTGGCGTGGCTCAGGCTCTCCGCCAGGCGGAGTACCAGCAGGATGAGGGGGAACTGTCCCGGAGGGACGCCGATCGCGACGGCAATGATGCCGAACCACGCGGCGGCGATGATGTCGTCCAGCACGTGATTGCGGTCGTCGGTCCAGAAGGTCATCTGGGTCTGGGCGTGGTGGATGGAATGCAGCGCCCACCACCAGCTGAAGCGGTGCTGGAGGCGGTGACGCCAGTATTCGGCGAAGTCCAAAATCACGATGTAGAGCGCGAAGGCCACCAGCGGAACGTCGCGCAGCCAGGGCAGCAAGGTCTCCAGCGTGGGCGGCACAAAGCCGCTATCGGCGATCATGCCCTCGATGCGGGTGGATGCCGCGAAGAAGAGGATGAAGCCGAGCATTGGCAGAATGCCGAGCCGGGCCAGCATCGTGTAGAGCACGTCGGTCCAGACGAGGCGGCTGCTCTCCCAGCGCTCGACCGGGCGCCAGCGTTCGAGCGGCAGGCAGACCAGACACACGACCAGCACCTGGATCACGCCGAAGACGAAGAAGTCCATCCAGCGGAAAGCCTCGTCCGCCCAATCCATTAGGCCGAACTCGTACATCAGCGGCTGGAGGAGGATCTCGAAGAGCCACCCTGTCGCGCGGTCGTAGAGATCCTGCATGGCGTCGATCATCGGATGCCTCCGGCAGGCAGCGTGGCGAAGCAGAAGCCGCGATCGAGCAGGCCTGCGATCAGTTGCTCGAAGACCAGCCCGAAGGGCTCGCGGCGGGAGCGCACGCCCCAGTGCATCATCAGCACCTCGCCGTCACGAATCCGGGCGAGGTTCTGCCGCAATAGGGAGGCGTTGGGCTGGGCTTCGGAGGCGAGTTCGTCGCCGAGGAAGCCATTCGACGTCCAGCCCTGATGGTGCAGGCCGCAGGCCTCGGCCATGCGAAGCAAGCCAGGGCTGGTGATGCCGCCGGGCGCGCGCCAGAGCGGCAGGACCGTGGCCTCAGAGACCAGCCGCCGCAACGCCTCGGTCGGTTGGGTGAGCTCGGTGCAGAGGGCCTGCGCGTCCAGCACCGCCTGTCCCTCGTTCCGGCGTGAGCCATAGGCGACACGGCCGGCGCCGGCATCGCCGCGGAAATACCAATGGCGCCAGGTGTGGCTGCCGAAGACATGGCCCTCGGCGGCGCGGGCCCGCCAGAAGGGCGCCCAGCCGGCTTCGATCTGGCGATCGCCGCGATAGGTCGGCTCATTGGCCAGGAAGAGTGTTGCGCGGATGCCGTGGCGGGCCATGGCGGCCGCGATGAAATCGGCCTCGCGCGACCAGCCGGTGTCGATGGTGAGGTAGAGGGTGCCGGCGCAGGCGCGGGTGATCCTCGGACTGGCGGGCTGTGCCCGTGCCGGGGCGGCCAGCAGGGCGAGCGCCGCTGTGCCGGCGGCCCGGCGCGAGATCATCTCAGCGAAGGGTGGGACGGGCCGGGTAATATCCCGGCTGGCCCGCATTCACCCGTACGGCCGAACTGCCAAGGGGCGGCGCATAAGGCGGCGCGGGCGGTAAACCCCGGGCGATGGCGCCGCCGCCGGCCACGGGCTGCGGCATCGGCCGGCTGCCGCTCACCGCGCCGGGTGACGCGAAGACGAAATCCGCACCCATCCCCGGCCGGTTCGGCATCACGAAGATGCCGTGTGGGCTGCGGCCCACCCTCACCTGCGACTGCTCGCGGGTGCGCGGGTCGAGAATCAGCACCCGGCCGGTCCATCGCATGGTGGCGTAGATGCGGCCGTCGGGGTCAAAGGCGAGGCAGTCGGGACCCCCGGCGATGTCGAAGACCTGCCGCACCTCGAAGGTCTCCGCATCGACCTCAGTGATGCGGCTGTCCACGCGCGAGGTGGCGTAGAGGGTCCGGCCGTCCGGCGAGGGGAAGGCCGTATGCGCGCCGCGGCCCACCTGGAAGGCGACCCGGACTTCCCGCGTCGTGGGGTCGAGGGTGACGAAGTCGTTCCGCCCCATTATGCCGATCAGCAGCTTGCCGCGATGCCAGATGATGCCCGCCGGCTCGGGCCCGACATCCTGGATCCAGGCGGTGCTGTGGGTGACGAGGTCGACGGCGGCCACCTGGCCTGTGCCCTGAAGGGTCACATAGGCCCAACGGCTATCGGGGCTGAAGGCGACATGGCTCGGCTTGTCCGGCTGGCGGAAGCGCTGGAACAGGGCGAGCGTGCTTGCGTCGTAAATATCCACCTGGTCGCGCCGGAGGGAGGCGACGACGAGGAAACGGCCGTTGGGGCTGTATTCGAGATGGTAGGGATTGCTCACCCGCGCACGCCGGCGGATGTCGCCGGTGTTGGGATCGACGAAGATGATCTCGTTCGCGCCGCTGTCGCCGATCACCAGATCCTGTCCGTCGGGTGAGACGACCATGTGGTGCGCCTCGCGCAGCAGGGGAATGCGGCGGGTTTCCAGCAGGGTGGTGGTGTCGATCACCGAGATCGAGGCGTCGCCAGAATTGAGCACGAAGATGGTATCGGCCCGCGCCATCGGGGCGGCGGCAAGGACGAAAAGAAAAGCGGCGCGCCACATGGGAATAGTGAGCTTTCTCGGCGGATTCGGAGAAGCAATCAACCGCATAAATCAGACCAATTCAAGGCGATACAGGAAACGGCATAACCCTGGTCCGTCAAATTGAATGAGATTTTCGCCATGGGATAAGGAATGCGGAAACGCAGCCAGGGTTGCGTGACGGCTGGCTCATGATCCGGCGCGGGCTCCTCCGCGCCGGATCTCAGCAGATCAGGTCTCTTCCGGCTTGAAGTCCAGCGCCGCGCCGTTGATGCAGTAGCGCAAGCCCGTGGGCTGCGGCCCGTCCGGAAATACATGGCCCTGATGCCCGCCGCAGACGGCGCAATGCACCTCCACCCGGCGCATGAAGAAGCTGGTATCCTCGGTCTCGGCGACGTTGCCTTCGATCGGGCTGGTAAAGGACGGCCAGCCGGTGCCGCTCTCGAACTTGGTGCCCGAGGCGAAGAGCGGCGTGCCGCAGCCGGCACAGACGAACGTCCCCTCCCGCTTTTCGGCGTTGAGAGGCGAGGTCCCTGCCCGCTCCGTCCCGTGCTCGCGCAGTACCTTATAGGCAGCAGGCGGGAGCTCCGCGCGCCACTCGGCCTCGCTGCGCTGGACCGGGAACTCCTCCGTCTCTGCTTTTTTCTTAAAGAACATGGCTCAGGCCCCCACGCGGTTGAGCCGCGAGGCAAAGTTCTTGCGGAACTTGCTCACCTTCGGCGCGATCACCGCGCTGCAATAGCCAGACCAGGGGTTGAGCCTGAAGTAGTCCTGGTGCTCCGGCTCGGCGGCATAGAAAATGCCGGCGGACTCGAGCTGGGTAACGAGCTTGCCGGGCCAGATGGCCAGCCCATCAATCTCAGACATCACCTCACGCGCGGTCTGCATCTGCTCGTCGGTTTCGGCGAGAATGATCGAGCGGTACTGCGGGCCGACATCCGCGCCCTGGCGGTCCTTGGTGGTGGGGTCGTGCAGGGTGAAGAACATCCGCAGCAGGTCGGCGTAGCTGACCACCGCGGGATCGAAGCCTATGCGCACGACCTCAGCATGGCCGGTCTGCTTGCCGCAGACCTGCTCATAAGTCGGGTTGGGAAGGTGGCCGGCGGCATAGCCGCTCACGACCTCCGACACGCCTTCGACGTCGCGATAGGCGGCGTCGAGGCACCAGAAGCAGCCTCCACCCAGCGTTGCATGTTCCATATTGGTTGGCCTCCTTCGGCGTTGACACAGAGATGGTGTGGCGGGTGTTGATTCTCTAGGGGAACCGGCTTTCCGAGGCCTTCAAAACCCCGGCGCGCTCTCGGCGTCGAGGGCGCGGGCGATATAGGCGGCCTGCTGCGGAGCATATCGCGTCCAGAGGCGGCGGAGCTCGGCGACGGGTTCGTCGTGCCAGTCGACCCGCAGGTCCACCACGGGCCAGTCGTAGCGGTCGGCCACCAGCAGGCCGGCACCGCGCTCATCGTCGAACTCCCCGCCCGCCGCGAGGCCGGCTTCCAGGGCAAGCATCAGGCGTTCGGCCAGAGGCGCGTCGGGGCTGGCGACGAAGGCGTCCACCATGGCCTGGGGCACGCTGGTATTGTCCAGGAGATTGCCCAGGGCGATGCAATCGCGGCCGGTTGCGACGGCGTGCTCGGGCATGGCCTTGCCGCCGGAGAAGAAGGCGATGCCGCCCATCCGGTCCACGACGGCGACCTGGCGATGCTCCACCCCGCGCGTCGAGCGCAGCAGCAGATCCAGTACGGCCTGGGCGCCCAGGCCCTGGCGCAGCAGCGCCAGACCCTGCGGCCCCAGTGCGGGATCGGAGAGGTTTTGGGTTGCCACTGCCCCCAGCGGCCCGGCCCAGGCGCAGCGCGCCGCAGTGGCGATGGAGGAGGAGGTGACGATGGTCCCGAAGGCCCCTGTCCCGGCGCAGCGCGCGGTGAGCGAATAGGTCATGCTCGGAGGGTATCAGCAGGATGCGCCGGCCGCAGCACCTGTCGCGGCATTCTTCGAAGGCATCGCCGCCGATTGCGTAGGTTGCGCTGGTTTACGTCCGGCCACCGCCGCGAAGCCTGCGACCGCTTTGGTCACGAGCGGACACTATCGATGGCAGAAGAGATTCTTATGTAATACTTTCACTCATAATTACATTGAATGGGGCACGGAAGTTTTTATAACAATTTAATGTATAAATAGTGATAAGACCAAATCATAGATTTCAAATAGTTTGCATCGGAAGTAATCGAATGGCAGGAAGCGGACGGACCCTCCATAGCAAACACCATTCCTGCAGCTCGGCCTGGGGCGGGAATTCGGACAAGTCGATCAACCCCAACGATGCTATTGAGGTGCAAGGACCAGGACGCGAGGACATGCGATCCTGGGGGCAGATCTTGGCCGCCGCTGTCGCGAGCCTCCTCCTTATGTTCCTGGCACTGCCCAAAATCCTGATCCTCGGCACGGATCGGTTGGCGGGCCAGCAAGTTCAGGAGGCGCGCTAGGTGCTCGGCGCGGCACCAACGCTGGAAACCAAGGTGGCGGGCGGCGCACAATGCCGCCTCCTCGTTGTAATCCTGAACTTCAACGGGATGTCCGACACACTCGCGTGCCTGGAGAGTCTGGCCAGCCAGACTTGCACAGACTTCCGCGCCCTGGTCATCGACAACGGCTCACGGTCGGACGAGGCCGCAGACATCCGTCTCCATTTTCCGGCCATAGAGGTTCTGGCCACCGGAGAGAATCTCGGCTGGGCCGGAGGCAACAACATCGGCATCAGAGCGGCGCTGGATCGCGGAGCGGAGCATATCTGCTTGCTGAACAACGATACGGTGCTTGCCCCCGCTGCCCTGGATGAACTGCTGCTTGCAGCCGATATCATCGGAGAACCTTTCCTCCTCCACCCGGCGATCGCCTATTTCGAGGGCGAGGTGGAATGGCAGCTTTACCCGATCCGCCCAACCTCTGTCTTCGAAGCCCCGCGGTCCTATGATCCCGCAACGGGCATCATTGAAATGGACTACGCCTACGGCGCTTGCCTGATGTTCCCGACGCTTCTGGCGCGTAAAATAGGGCTCCTGGACGAGCGGCTGTTCTTGCAACTGGAGGAGACGGACTACTTCGTCCGGGCGGCGGCAATCGGCGTCCGCAGCGCCTGCGCACGGCGCGCGCGAATCTCGCATCGGGAATCGGCGAGCTTCAACGGCCGTGTCACGCCAGACAAAACCTATTACCAGGTCCGCAATGGCTTGCTCCTTGCTCGCAAGCATCGTCGGACGCTGCGAGGGAAGCTCGGCGCGGTACGAGAGTTGCTCTGGTCGCTGCACGGCAAGGCACAGGCGCTGCACCCAGCTTTGCCAGGTTGGACCGGCTTCACGCGATGGCTTTTCTCCGGCGATCCCTTCGCTTGCGCCACGCGCCAGGGGGTCCGCGACTTCGTGGCCAGCCGGTTTGGAAAGCGCATAAACCTGCCGTAGGGCTGCGGGGCGAACCATGCTTTGAGGCGGAGGCTCGTCTCGCCCTGCCCGGAATCGTCTAGAACCTACCTGCTCAACCGCCTGCGCCAACATCACCGACGTCTCGAATTATCGCATCGGCTCCGGGCTGGGTGTGTAGGGCATTCAGGCTGATAAGGTGCCCTGCCAACGTGATCCGGGGCCCACCGTCACCCCACGTCGCTGAAACGCCGGCGCTGGAGCTGCGATTCCTGGTGGCCGTCGACGCGCGACCGCCGGAATGGTTCAAATTTGGCTGAATGAATTCAGGAGGCGAGCGCCTGGGATGCCAGTTCCGCGTAGCTCGCCCCAAGATGTCTTCGGCGGCTTGGTGTTCATGATCTTGTCGTGTGCCTGGCGGCTGCCGCCCGTCTAATCTGCCCTGCCAGATCGCAGGAACTTCAACTTGACGCCTCGCCGGATGCTTCTTGCCCTCCTCCTTCTCACGCCGCTGCCCGCGGCGGCGCAGGAGGCTCCCCCTGCCGGCTGGCTCGAACGCGCCAGCCGGGCCGTCTATGGCTTCAACCGCGCCGCGGTGGGGGGCTTCAGCGCGGTAAGGGAGCAAATGCCAGAGATGCCCGCCGTTCCGCCGGAATGGCGCCTCGGCGCTGCGAACCTGGTTACCACCTGGATCGGCGAGCCGTGGCAAGCGCTGACTCTCGCTGCGGCGGGCCGGCCCGAATATGCATGGACCGCGCTAGACCGCGTCCGCACCAACATCCTGGAGGGGCGCGGCGGCCTGATCGATCGCGCCAGCGAGATCGGCATGCCATCGGCGCCGCAGGCCGATATCGGCCTGGCCCTTTGCGCCCGAGGCGTACCCGAGGGCCCGTTCCTCGTGCTTCCGGTGATCGGCGGGCGCACGCTGCGTGACGGCCTCTCCGACCTCGTCGTCGCCAACGCTCTGATCTACGGCTCGTTGATTCCCTTCACCGGCCCCACACCTTCCTGGCAATTGCTGGTCACGGTGGAACTGCTCGACAACATCCCGATCTGGGCACTGGCTGAGCGGATGGGACGTGAGGACGGTGTGGACGCGCAGCGTATGGATTACGACATCGCGCGCGATCTCTACATTGCCGGACGCCGGCGCGCCTGCGAGGTCTTGCGCGAACCCATCGCCGCGCCGGGCTGACGGGCCGCACCGCCTCTGGCGATGCGGTCCCATTTCAGGTCGGAAAACCTGTTCCTACTCCGCCGGGGCGGGGCTCAGACCGCCTGCACCCATACCGCGCGGCCGATCTTCCTGAGCGCGGAGCGCGCTCGCCCGGGCCACGACGCCCTGCCGGTTGACCGACCTGCGCTCGGCGTCGATTCGGCGGATCAAAAGTTCAGCACGCTCGATGGAGCCAAGCAGCGCCAGGATCGTACCCCGCTCGCCCGCGCCGGCATTGGGGCCGAGCTCAAGCGTTCTCGCACGCAGCACGTCCAGCTCCGGGAAGGTGACATGGCCGGCCGGCAGCTGCGCGTCGGCGATGCCGTAGTCAGGCAGGATCGCGCGCATCGAGGCGTCGAGCCGGTCGAGGCCGGCGTTGACGATCGCCTGCGCGTGGCTGCCGAACTGCTCACGCTTCACCCGGCGGGCGACCTGGTGGAGAGACTCGGTGAGCGCGGCAGTGAAGTCCCCTTCCTCGATGAGGCTCGCGATAAGGTCGAGCTGTTCATAGGGCAGGTCTTCCTTCATCAGCGACGCCGTGTAGGCGCGGATATCGCGGCTGAGGATGTCGGTCGCGAGGTAGTGCTCACCCGGATCGGAGGGCGCCTTCTTGTCGCCGCGGGCGATGTTCAGGAATATCGCGCCAGCCTGCAGGTGACGTGCGGTTTCCTGCTGGACGGCGGGGACAGCCTTGGCGAAGTCGTCAGCCAGCTTGCGGTCGAGGAACTTCGGCGTGGAGTAGTCCTCCACGCTTTCCTCCTCGGTGCGGCCCACACGCTGAAGCACGCGCTCGAACACGCCGACGAAGGGAAAGAGCAAGAAGACGTTAAAGACGTTGAAGAACGTGGAGTAGAGGCCGACGGCGACCGGCACCAGCGGAAAGGTTTCCCGGCCGTCGATCAACACCGGCACGCCGGGGTCGCCGCCGAACCATTGCATGGCCCAAGCCAGCACGTCCATCGAGATGAAGAAGAGCGGCACCGTGATGCACACGCCGATGATGTTGAAGGAGATGTGCGCATAAGCCGCGCGCTTGGCATTCTTCGATAGGTTGAGCGAGGCCATCCAGGAGGTGATGGTCGTGCCGAGATCCGCGCCGAGCGAGAAGGCTACGGCCGTCTCCCAGTCCAGGATGCCGGCGGAGCCGAGGCCCATCACGATGCCGATCGTGGCCGAGGAAGAGTGGATCATCGCGGTGATGCCAGCGGCGATCAGAACGCACTTCAGCAGGTTGAAGTAGCTATCGGCGGAAAGCGTCCGGAGCAGCTCCATCACCTCGGGCATGTTGCGCAGGGGCCGCAAGCCGCCGGTCATCAGGTTCAGGCCGTAGAAGATCAGCGCGAAGCCCATGCAGGCGAGCGCGACGTTGCGGATCTTCTCGCTTTTGGCGAAGCAGTAGAGCAGCGAGAAAACGCCCGCGAGGATCAGCCCCAGCGGTCCGAGCGGCAGGGCGATCAGGCCGTTGCCGAGCGTGGTGCCGATGTTCGCACCCATGATCACGCTGATGGCGGGCCTGAGCCCGACGACGCCCGCGTTGACCAATCCCACGACCATGACGGTCATCGCTGTCGAAGACTGAATGATACCGGTGATCAGAGTTCCAGCCAGCACGCCCTTGATCGGTGTGCCGGCGGCCTTGGCCAGGAAGTTCCGCATCTTGTTGACGGAGAGAGCCTGGATGCCATTGGCCATGAACTCGAGGCCGAGCATGAAGATGCCCAGCCCGCCGATGACCGGCACGAGCACATCCTTGAAGATGTCGATTTGCACGAAAAACACCCGATCCTGGTTACCGGCTCGGCCGAGCCGGGTTGTTAACTGAGGCGAAACTTCCGGCCCAATGGGCCTCTATCCGGCCGGCGAGCTCCGGCGGAATGGGGATGTAGCCAAGCGCGAGGGCATCACGTCCGCCCTCCCGGAAGGCGAGACGGAAGAGGTCGAGGACGCGGCTGGTGCGGGCGGTGCCCCGATCGGTCGGCACGACGACATAGGTCACGGCCGCCATCGGATAGGCGGCGGCGCCCGGGAGGTTGGTCGTGTCGGCCAGCGAGCCGCGCGCCGCATCCCACTCGACACCAGCGAGGCCGGCCTGGAAGGTGCCGGGCTCAGGGCGGACGAAGGCGCCCGACTGATTTTCCAGCGCCACCATCGGCAGCCCGGCGCCGCGAGCCTGGCCATATTCCAGGTAGGCGATGCTGTTCGGAACCCGCGCGGCCAGCGAGGCAAGCCGGCTGGTGCCACGCTCGCCACGGCCGAGCGGCCAGGCGATCTGCGCCTCGGCGCCGAAGCGCGTACGCCACTCGGCACTGGCGTGGGACAGGAAGCGCGTGAACGTGAAAGTGGAGCCGGAGCCGTCCTGCCGGTGCAGCACCTCGATGGCCGCGTCTGGCAGCGCTGCCTCAGGGTTGAACGCCTTGATGGCGGGGTCGGACCAGTTGCGGATCTTGCCCATGTAGATGTCGGCGAGCACGGGCCCGGAGAGCCGAAGCCGCGCACCTGCCGAGCCGATATTCGCGACCACGACGATGCCGCCCATGACGACGGGGAATTGCACCCAGCGGTGCCGGGCCAGCTCCTCGACCGAGAGCGGCACGTCGGTGGCGGCGAAGTCCAGCTCGCGCTGATTGAGACGCATGACGCCGGCGAGCGAGCCTACGGGCTCGTAGTCTACGTTCCAGTCCGGCGAGGTGAAGTCGCCGCCGTCCGCGCGGACGGCCCTGTAGCTGCGCGACCACTGCTCGATGATCGGTGCGGCGAAGGTGGAGCCCGCCCCCTGGATCGGCTCGGCGCGGGCCGAAGCGCCGAAGGCCAGGACGGCGGCGAGCGCGCTAGCCAGCCCGCGTGCGATGACCCGCCTTTCGGATGAAGGTGAAGCGAGGAGTCCGATCATGCCATGCCTTTTCGCAACCGACTCAATGCCGAGCGCGCGAATGCACGATCGGCGGAGCTTTGGGCTGCCCGGTCCGAAACTTCCCGAACGTGCAAGCCCAACCCTGATGCGGGCAGTGCTAGTGGGAGCAGTTGGCGGCTGGATGGCTGATCAGTTACGGATAGGTGATAAATCTCGAAAAACAGGAACTGATTGCAAAGGCAGCACTCCTACCCTCAGGCCGCAAACAAAACCTAGCGGACCAGCCGCACCGTACCGCTGGTGGAGATGTCGCCCGCCGCCTTCTGGATGTTCAGCAGCTGCGTCGCCAGGCCAAGCACGCGCAGCGTCAGGTCCTCACCGTCGTCATGCGCGGCGACCCACCAGCGTTGGCCGCGATAGCGCGCCGAGATCCGGCTTTGTGGTGGCTCCGCCGGCCAGAGGCGGAACAGACGTGGCGCCTCAACGCCCACATCACGGCGGAAGACGCGTCCGGTGGTGTCGATGCGGTAGGGGATGCCCTGCTCCTCGCGGCGCTGTACCGCACCGAGGTACTGAAGCACCTCCTCCACCGAGCGCAGATACCATGCCACGCCCCTCGCCGGGCTGCCGGAGCCGGGCTGCGCGGAGGCCTCCCGCACCTCATCGGCGATGCAAGGATTTCCCGCCTGGGACATGGGTGAGATCTGGGGCGGCTCACGGTCCACGGCCGAGGCGGTGTAGCCCTGGTGCCCCTGGGCATCGGGCGGGCCGGGAATGCAGATGGCCATCTGCTCAATGGCGCGCATCAGCCGCCAGCCATTCCCGTCAGGACGCAGACTTACGCCGGGCTCGCGGAGAGAGGCGAGGAGCTCCGGCTTCGTGCTCTCCGCCCTCGTCAGCTGCGGGCCGACCGGGACGTAGCGCGTGTAGCCGTTGAACAGGATGGGACCGTTCGCGGTGAGCCGGTCCACCATGGCCTGGAACCGGTCGCAAGGCGGCTGCGCATCCAGCCCGGCTACTGCGCAGGCCACGCGTTGCTCGTTGGTCAGGTTGTTGCGCAGCCGCGGATCGTTCACCGCGCGCCGCCCGCCCGGCCCCTCGTCGAAGCGCGAGACCAGCAGGTAGATGAGGAGCTGATCCGGCATGTTCCGGTCCCAAAGCACGCGGAACAACGTGGGGTCGAGCGGACGCATGAGGCCGCGCGCGAATTCCTGCCGGTCGAGCGGGCCGATGTCGAAGCCGGGGCTGGTGCCGCCGGAGATGCTGGCGAGGAGCCCGTTGCCGAGCCCCGTCGACCCGTCATAGCCGAGACCGGCTCCTGCATTGAGCTGGCCGCGGATGCTGCCGATGGTGGTGAAGTGCATGGGCGCCTGGTCGCGCGCGCGCAGGATATTCATCAGCATCTGGGTGTCGGTCGCGCGCTCGACGGTGTCGTTATAGGCGATCGCGTGCTCGGCGATGGTCTCGGGCATGGCGCAGGCACCTGCGAGCAGGGTCAGAGCAAGGGCGGCTGCCCGGTGGTTTCGACGCTTCGCCACGGACGAGAATCCTTTCAGGGATGTGTAAGTAACGCGTCGAACCAGCGTGTGGAGCGGAACGGCCAAAAGCCCTGCAGCCTGGGCCGCAGCCCGGCGCCCTGGGCGATGCGGGCGGCCTGGGCATCGGCCTGCCGGGCCGTGAGGCCGGCGCCCTGCAGGCGGCGGAAGAGGCGCGCGGCTTCCTGCATCTCGGTGAGCCCGACCTGCCCGTGACGATCCATGCGCGAGCGAAGATAGGTAACGAGGTCCCGTTCGACATTCACCGCGGAGGGCTGATCGCCGCGCGTGGCGGCTAGCGCATTGCGGGCTTGGTCGCCGGTCAGGCCCGCTTCCGTGATGCCGGCGGCAAGGAGGAGGAGTTCGGCCTCCGCCGGCATTGGTCCGGCGCGGTTGCGTAGCCGGGCGAGCTCGGAGAAGCGCGCCGCGCCGGTGGGCGCGGCCTGCGTCGGCTCCAGCATCGGGATGCCGCCCGCGCCGGTCGGCCCAAGTCGGAAGCCGGCCGGGACGCAGTTGCGGCAGACGGGGCGCTCCACATGGCCCGCAAGGTCCATCAGCTTGATCTCGATGAGCAGATCCGGATGGCGCGCGCGGATGGCGTCGGCAGCCGCGTTCAGCACCTCGGTGTGGACAAGCAGCTCGT
>JAQGHY010000314.1 GCA_028291455.1 Rubritepida sp.
CGGCACCGCGATAGGAGACCTCGACCATCTCGATACCCGCCAGCCGCGCGAAGAGGTTTCCGGCGTAGGAAATCGCGGCGTCCGAGGTGCCGAAACCGATGGAGCCCGGTGCAGCGCGGGCGGCGGCAATGAGCTGGGCCGCCGTGGTGTAGGGCGTGGCGGCGCTGGCCGCGAGCAGGATGGGAAAGCGCGAGAGCAGCGCGACCGGTATGAGGTCGCGCAGCGGCTGGAACGGCATGCTGGGCATGACGTAGGGGTTCATCACGTAGCTGCCGGTATCGACCAGGAAAACCTGCCCGTCCGGCTCGGCCCGAACCACCATCTCCGATCCGACGATGCCATTGGCGCCGGCGCGATTTTCCACCAGCACCGGCTGCCCGAGGATGGGCCGCAGCCCTTCGGCCAGGGTGCGCGCGAAGACGTCGGTGCCGCCGCCGGGGGCATAAGGGACGATCAGGCGGATCGGACGTGTGGGCCAGCTCTGGGCTATGGCGGGCGCGCTCAAGGTGAGGCCGGCCGCGGCCAGAACCAGCGATCTGCGTGATGAGTTCTGCATGATGGATCCTCCCGGAGTGCGCCGGCTTGAGGCCGCGCTACTGCTGATATCGGTAACCCAAACCCCAGACTACGTAAAGCTCGTGATGCCGAACTTGCAGCACAGGCGTACCATGGCTTAGGCTGGGTTCATGGTATCGGTCACACGAACAACTCCGGAAAATCTGCAAGGCCGGATCGCCCTCGTCACGGGCTCGACCGGCGGCATCGGCCTCGCCGTCGCGGACAGCCTCGCGGCGGCAGGGTGCGACGTCGTCCTGCACGGCCTCGCCACCACCGAGGAAGCCGCCCCTCTGCTGGCGGAGATTGCCGGCCGCCACGGCGTCGAAGCGCGCTACCACCGCACCGAACTCTCAGACCCCTCCGGCATCGTGGCGATGATGGCAGAGCTGGGCCCCATCGACATCCTCGTGAACAACGCCGCCATTCGGCATTTCGGCGCCGTCGAGGACACCTCCCGCGCGGATTGGGACATGGACCTCGCGGTCAATCTTTCCGCCGCCTTCCACCTCATCCGCCTCGCCCTGCCGGGGATGCGCGAGCGCGGCTGGGGACGCATCGTCAACATGTCCTCCATCTACGGGCTGGTCGGCGCGACGGGGCGCGTCGGCTATGTCACGACCAAGACCGCGCTGATCGGCCTGACGCGCGCCGTCGCGCAGGAGACGGCGAGGACCGGCATCACCTGCAACGCGCTCTGCCCGGGCTCGACGCTGACGCCGAACATCGAGGGCCGCATCCGCGGCGCGATGGCCGCGTCCGGCCTGGATCGGGCGGAAGCGACATCGCGGTTCCTGGAGGGCAAGCAGCCCACCGGGCGTTTCGTCGAAGCCGAGGCCATCGGCGCCATGTTAGCCTTCCTGTGCGGCCCCGCCGGAAGGGACATCACCGGTGCGGTGCTGCCGATGGATGGCGGATGGTCGGCCGTATAAATGGAGGGAACCAAACAATGAAAAGACGGAATATTCTCGCAGGCGGAGCCGGATTGGCGACGGCCGCACTGGCAGGCGGGGCCTCCGCGCAAAGCTTCCCCTCGCGCCCCATTCGCCTGATCGTGACCTTCCCGCCCGGCGGCACCACGGACATCCTGGCCCGGCAGCTCCAGCCGCAGATCATGGCCACCTTCGGCCAGCCGGTGATCATCGAGAACCGCAGCGGAGCCTCCGGCGCCATCGGCACCGTGGAGATCGCGCGCGCGCCGCCTGACGGCCACACCTTCGGCCTGGTGATCAGCGCGGTCATCTCCACCGCGCTGATCTCGCGCCAGCCCTATGACCCGATCCGCGACCTCACGCCGATCCTGCTGCTGGCGCGCGTAGCGGATATCCTGGTGGTGCCGATGTCGTCGCCGATCCGCACGGTCGCCGACCTCATCGCGCACGCGAAGAGCCACCCCGGCCTCACCTACGGCTCACCGGGCATCGGCACCTCCGTGCATATCGCCGGCGAGATGTTCGCCCTCGCGGCCGGGGTGGAGATGGTGCATGTGCCGTATCGCGGCGGCGGGCCGGCGCTGACGGACCTCCTCAGCGGCCATCTGCAGCTGATGTTCGGCAATGCGAGTTCGACCCTGCCCTATGTGCGGGAGGGCGCGTTGCGGGCCATCGCGGTGACTTCGGCGCAGCGGGTGCCCTATCTGCCGGATGTGCCGACCATCGCCGAATCCGGTCTGCCCGGTTTCGCGATCGACGAATGGTACGCCTTCGTCGGCCCGGCCGGCATGCCCGCGCCCGTGGTCGAGCGGCTGAATGCCGGCCTCGCCGGCATCATCACGCAGCCCGCCGAGCGCGCCCGCCTACTCGACATGGGCGCCGAAGTGGTGGGCGGCAGCCCCGCGGATTTCGGCCGCTTCATGCAGTCCGAGGTCGAGAAGATCGGCCAGGTCGTGCGCGACGCGCATATCAGGATGGAATAGCAGGATGGAGTTTTCCGGAAAGGTCGCGCTGGTCAGCGGCGGCAGCCGCGGCATCGGGCTCGCCATCGCGCGCCGCCTTGCCGAGGCGGGCGCGACGGTTGCCATCGTGGCGCGCACGGCGGATGCGACATCCCTGCCCGGCGCCACCGCCATCGCCGCCGATCTCAGCGATCCCGCCGAGGTGGAGCGCGCGGTCGCCGAAGTGGTCGCGCGCCATGGCCGGCTGGACCTGCTGGTGCACAGCGCGGGCGCCACGCAGCGCGGCGATTTCCTGGCGCTCGACGACGCCGCATGGGCGGACAGCTACGCGCTGAAGTTCTTCGGCGCCGTGCGGCTGTGCCGCGCCGCCTGGCCGCACCTCGCCGCCAGCCGGGGCAGCGCGATCCTGATCGCCGGCGTCGGCGGCAGGGTAGCGAGTGCCGACTTCACCATCGGCGGTTCGGTCAACGCCGCGCTGATGAACCTGACCAAGGCGCTGTCCGACCGCGGCGTGCGCGACGGCGTGCGGGTGAACTGCATCAACCCCGGCAGCATCCGCACCGACCGCCTGACGCAGCGCATCGCCAAGGTCATGCAGGAGCGCGGTCTGGGCGAGGCGGAAGCCGCCGCGGCGCTGGCCGCCGATACCGGCGTCTCGCGCTTCGGCGAGCCCTCGGAAATCGCCGATGTCGTCGCCTTTCTCGCGGGCCCCGGCGCCAGCTATATCCAGGGCGCGATCCTGGACGTGGATGGCGGCTGGGTCCGCGCGGTGTGATGGACGCGGCCGGCAAGCGGGTGGGCGCCGTTCGCATGCGCGACGTGGCGCTCATGGCGCAGGTCTCGACCATGACGGTCTCGCGCGCGCTGATGCATCCGGCGAAGGTCTCGCCGGATGTGCGCGCCCGCGTGGCCGAGGCGGTAAGTGCGGTGGGCTACGTCGCCAACAAGGTGGCCGGGAGCCTTTCCTCCAGCCGCTCCAAGGTGATCGGGCTCGTCGTCCCCAGCATCGAGAACTCGCTCTTCGCCAGCACGATCCAGGGCATTTCGGACGTGCTGCGCCGCCACGACCACCAGCTCATGATTGCCGACAGTGGCTACAGCCCTGAGGCCGAGGAAGCCGCGATCCGCGCCTTCCTGGAGCAGCGAGTCGCCGGCTTGATCCTGCACGACACGACGCATACGGCCGAGGCGGTCACCATGATCCATCGCTCCGGCGTGCCGGTGGTGGAGAATGGCACGCTGACCGCCAGTCCGCTCGACATGGTGGTGAGCTATTCGAACCACGATGCCGCCAAGGCCATGACGCTGCATCTCGCGCGGCTCGGCTATCGCCGCATCGGCTTCGTCAGCCTGCCGCTCGCGACCAACGAGCGCAGCCGCGACCGCCGCGCCGGCTACCGTGCGGCGATCGCGGAGGTCGGCCTGCCCGAGGACCCGCGCCTCGTGCTGGAAATGCCGCCCGGCCTCGCCTCCGGCGCCGAGGCGCTGCTGCGGCTGATGGAAGGCGGCGGCGAGCCCGACGCCATCTTCTTCGCCGGCGACGTGCTGGCCATGGGCGCCATCCTGGAATGCCTGCGGCGTGGCTGGCCGGTTCCGGGCAAGGTGGCGATCGCGGCCTTCGACAATTTCGACCTGCTCGGCCATCTCGTCCCGCCGGTCACGACGTTGCGGCTGCCGCGGCTGGAGATCGGCCGGCGCAGCGCCGAGGTGCTGCTGGACCGCATCCAGGGGCGCGCGGCGGGGGCCGTATCGGTCGATCTGCGTTTCGAAATCATTCATCGCGGCAGCACGTAACGGCGTCTGCCGAAACAAGGGAGGAACCGCTCATGGCGGACCAGGTTCTGGGTTTCATCGGTCTGGGTCAGATGGGCAGCCGCATGGCGGCGCGCCTTCTGGACGCGGGCCATTCCGTGGTCGTCTATGACCGCGCGGCCGCCGTCGTGGCGGAGCTGGTCGCGAAGGGCGCGACCGCTGCCTCCAGCTCGCGCGAGGTCGCCGACCGGGCGGATCTCGTCTTCGCCAGCCTCCCCACGCCGGCCATCCTGCGCGACGTGGCGCTCGGCCCCGACGGTGTGCTCGCCGGCCAGCGCGCGCGCTGCTTCGTCGATCTCTCGACCACCGGGCCGCGCATTGCGACCGAGGTCGCGGCCGGCTTCGCGGAGGCGGGGCGCACCACCTTCGATTGCCCCGTCAGTGGCGGCAAGACCGGCGCGGCGGCCGGCACACTCGCGCTGATGGTCTCAGGGCCAAGTGCGGAATACGAGGCGCTGCTGCCGATCCTGCGCGTCTTCGGCAAGCCCTTCTTCTGCGGCGAGAAGGCGGGCCAGGCGCAGGTGATGAAGCTGTGCAACAACCTGCTGGCCGCCACCGCGCTGGCCATCTCCTCCGAGGCGATCGTCATGGGCGTGAAGGCCGGCCTCGACCCCGCGCTGATGTGCGAGGTGATCAACGCCAGCAGCGGCCGCAACTCCGCCACGCAGGACAAGTTCCCCCGCGCCGTCATCCCGCGCACCTTCGATTTCGGCTTCACCACCGCGCTCTCGCTGAAGGACGTGCGGCTCTGCGTGGATGAGGCGGAGGCGATGGGCGTGCCCATGGTCGTCGGCAGCGCGGTGCGCCAGATGCTGGCCGTGACGAGCGCGACCTTCGGCCCGGACAGCGACTTCACCTCGCTCGCGAAGACGGTGGAGCAATGGGCCGGCGTGGAGATCGGCAAGTCATGAACCGCCGCCCCCTGCTGGCACTTGCCGGCGCCGCGCTCCTGGCACCCAGGCTGGCCCAGGCCGCCTTCCCCGATCGCCCGGTCCGCGTGATCGTGCCCTGGCCGCCCGGCGCGCTGGCGGATGTCGTCATGCGCTCCCTGGCGCAGGCGATGCAGGGCCCGCTGGGCCAGCCCGTGGTGATCGAGAACCGCCCCGGCGCCACCGGCGCACTCGGTACCGAGCTCGTCGCGCGGGCGGCGCCGGGTGGGCACACGCTCATCCTCGGCAATGCGGAGACGCATGCGATCAACCCGCTCGTCTACCGCCGCCTCGCCTACAATCCGGTGGCGGATTTCACGCCGGTCAGCCTCTTCGCACGCGCGCCCTTCGCGCTGGCTGTCGGGCAAGGCATGGGCGTCGACGACCTCGCCGGCTTCATGGCCAAGCTGCGCGAGGCGCCCGGGCGTGTCAGCTACGCTTCCTGGGGCGTCGGCAGCACCTCGCACCTCACGATGGAGCTGCTGCTGAAGGCCACGCGGCTCGAAGCCCTGCATGCGCCTTTCACGGGCCAGGCGCCCGGCATCACCGCTGTCATCGCGGGCCAGGTGGATTGCATGTTCCTCACCGCCGGCGGCGCGGAAGCGGCGTCACGCGACGGACGAGTAAAACTGCTCGCCGTCTCCGCGGCGGAGCGGCTGGCGCTGCTGCCGGACGTGCCGACGCTGCGGCAAGCCGGCGTTCCAGTCGAGGGCGGCAACTGGTTCGGCGTGCTGGGTCCGGCGCGCATGCCCGCAGACGTCGCGGTGAAGCTCGGCGAGGCCATCGCGGTGGCCGTGCGCGTGCCTGCCGTGGCCGAGGTGTTCCGCACCCAGGCTGCCGTGCCGAGCACCACCTCGCCCGAAGGCTTCGGCCGCTTCATCGCCGAGGACCGTGCGCGCTGGGAAGAACTCGTCCGCGCGCTGGACATCCGCATAGAGTAACCGCGGTGTGGGCGGCGTAGCTTTACGTCGCCCTTACGCCGCGCACCACGCATCCACATCGCGATACTACGCAGGTTTCCGGCATCTTCCTGTCCCGAACTCACAGGGACCACCATGCTCGATATTCTGCTGCTCCCGGCCGGCCTCGGCATTTTCGCCGTCCTTGCCCTGTACATCCACGCCTGCGGGCGTGTCTGACCATGACATTCGAACTCTGGCTCGGCGGCGCGACTGCGCTCGGCCTCTTCGTCTATCTCCTTTGGGCGCTGCTGCGGCCTGAAAGCCTCTGACATGACCCTCATCGGTTGGGCGCAAATCGCGCTCGTGCTCGGCATTGCACTCGCATTGGCGGTGCCTGTCGGTAAGTGGGCCGCCGCCCTGGCACAGGGGCGGCTCGGCCCCATCGCCGGCCTCGATCGCGCGGTGCTGCGCGTGGCCGGCGTCGATCCCTCGCGCGGGCAGGGCTGGCAGGCCTACCTCGTTGCCATGCTCGCCTTCAACGCGGCGGGCTTCGTGCTGCTTTATCTCATCCTGCGCCTGCAGGGCGTGCTGCCGCTGAACCCGCAGGGCTTCGACGGCGTGCCGCCCTTCCTGGCGTTCAATACCGCCATCTCCTTCGTGACCAACACGAACTGGCAGGCCTATTCCGGCGAGGCGGCGATGTCGCACTTCAGCCAGATGGCCGGCCTCACGGTGCAGAACTTCCTCTCCGCCGGCACCGGCATCGCGCTGGCCTTCGCGGTGATGCGCGCCTTCGCCGCCGGCGGCGTTCAGCAGCTCGGCAACTTCTGGGCGGACCTGACGCGCGTCACCCTATGGCTGTTGCTGCCCATCGCCATCGTCGCCGGCTTCGCCTTCATCGCGATGGGCGTGCCGCAGACCCTCGAGGCCAGCGTGACCGCCACGACGCTGTCTGGCGCCGAGCAGATCATCCCGCTCGGCCCGGTTGGCTTCCAGCTCGCCATCAAGCATCTCGGCACCAATGGCGGCGGCTTCTTCGGCGTGAACTCGCTGCATCCGTTCGAGGGGCCGACGGCACTCGCCACCAGCTTGCAGATCATCCTGCAGACGGTGATCCCCTTCGGCCTCTGCCTGACCTTCGGCAGGATCGTCGGCGACATGCGCCAGGGGCGCGCGCTGCTCTTCGTAATGGCCGGCTTCATCCTCGTCGCCACGCTGGCCATCTACGCGGCTGAGTCCTCGGGCAACCCGATCCACCAGGCGGCCGGCGTCGGCTCGATGCTGGGCAATATGGAAGGCAAGGACGTGCGCTTCGGCCAGGCCCTGGCCGCGCTCTTCTCCGCCACCACCACGGGCGCCTCATGCGGTGCCGTGAATGCGATGCTCGACAGCTTCACGCCGCTCGGCGGGATGGTGCCGCTCTTCCTGATCCAGCTCGGCGAGATCGTTCCCGGCGGCGTCGGTTCGGGCCTCTACGGCATGCTGATCTTCGCGCTGCTCTCGGTCTTCGTGGCCGGGTTGATGGTCGGGCGCACGCCCGAGTATCTCGGCAAGAAGGTGCAGGCCCGCGAGGTGAAGCTCGCCATGCTGGCGGTGCTGGTCCTGCCGGCGGTGATCCTCGGCCTGGCCTCGATCGCGCTGGTGATCCCGATGGGTGTGGCGTCCCTGCAGGATGCCGGCCCGCACGGCCTCTCGGAGATGCTCTACGCCTATACCTCGGCGGCGGGTAACAACGGTTCGGCCTTCGGCGGACTGACGGCCGATACGCCCTGGCTGGATACCACGCTGGGGCTGGCCATGATGCTCGGCCGCTTCGCCTACCTGATCCCGGTGCTCGCCATCGCCGGCAGCCTGGCCGCCAAGCCGCGCGCGCCTGAAGGCCCGGGCACCTTGCCCACCCACGGACCGCTCTTCATCGGCCTGCTGGCGGGCGTGATCCTCATCCTGGGCGGGCTCCAGTACCTGCCTGCCCTCGCCCTCGGCCCCATTGCGGAACACTTCGCGATGCTGGCCGGCACGACGTTCTGAAAGCCATGAAGATGCAAGCCGCTCCCGCGCTGTTCGACAGCGCAATTATACGCCGCGCCGCCCTGGACGCGGTCCTGAAACTCGATCCGCGCAAGCTCATGCGCAATCCCGTGATCTTCGTGACGGAGGTGGTCTCCATCCTCGTCACGCTGCTCGCGATCCGTGACGCCGCAATGGATCAGAGCTGGGGCTTCCAGGCCGGCGTGGCCATCTGGCTCTGGATGACCGTGCTCTTCGCGACCTTCGCGGAGGCCGTGGCGGAAGGCCGCGGCAAGGCCCGCGCTGCCTCACTGCGAGCCTCTCGCGGCGAGACGGTGGCGCGCTGGATCCCCAACCCGGACGATCTGGCCATCACCGCCCCGCGCAACGCCAACGCGCTGCGTCGCGGCGACCATGTGCTGGTCGAGGCGGGCGAGATCATCCCCTCGGATGGCGAGGTGGTGCAGGGCATCGCCAGCATCAACGAGAGCGCCGTGACGG
Organism: Rubritepida sp.; assembly: GCA_028291455.1. Lineage (GTDB taxonomy): Bacteria > Pseudomonadota > Alphaproteobacteria > Acetobacterales > Acetobacteraceae > Roseococcus. Next base: position 8,601 of record JAQGHY010000314.1, read on the forward strand.
GTGAGAGCGCGCCCGTCATCCGCGAGGCCGGCGGCGACCGCAGCGCCGTCACCGGCGGCACCTTGGTGGTGAGCGACCGCATCGTGGTCCGCATCACCGCCGAGGCCGGCGGCACCTTCCTCGACCGCATGATCGCGATGGTCGAGGGCGCCTCGCGCCAGAAGACGCCCAACGAGATCGCGCTCGACATCCTGCTGGCGGGCATGACGATCATCTTCCTGATCGCCGTCGTCACGCTTGTGGGCTTCGCCAGCTACAGCGGCTCGGCACCTTCCGTCGTCGTGCTCTCGGCACTGCTGGTGACGCTGATCCCGACGACGATCGGCGGGCTGCTCTCGGCCATCGGCATCGCGGGCATGGACCGCCTGGTGCAGTTCAACGTGCTGGCCACCTCGGGCCGCGCCGTCGAGGCCGCGGGCGACGTGGACGTTCTGCTGCTCGACAAGACCGGCACCATCACCTTCGGCAACCGCCAGGCCGCGAACTTCATCGCGGCACCCGGCGTGACCATGCAGGAAGTGGCCGAGGCCGCCGTGCTGGCGAGCCTCGCCGACGAGACGCCGGAAGGCCGCAGCATCCTGGTCTTCGCCAGGGAGCGGCATGGCATCGAGACCCCTCCGATGCCCGCCGACGCGCGGCCGGTTCCCTTCACCGCGCAGACGCGGGTGTCGGGCATGGACCTGCCGACCGGCTCCTACCGCAAGGGCGCGGTGGACAGCCTCGCCGGTGCGGTTAAGCAGGAAATTCCCGCCGAACTCGCGGCCGGCATCGACCGCATCGCGCGTGCCGGCGCCACGCCGTTGGCGGTCGCCAGGGACGGCCGCATCCTGGGCGCGATCGAGCTGAAGGACATCGTGAAGCCCGGCATCCGCGAGCGTTTCGTGGAACTCCGCCGCATGGGCATCCGCACGGTGATGGTCACCGGCGACAACCGCCTGACCGCCGCCGCCATCGCGGCCGAAGCCGGCGTCGACGACTTCATCGCCGAGGCCAAGCCGCAGGACAAGCTGGACTATATCCGCGGCCAGCAGAACGAGGGCCGTCTCGTCGCCATGGCCGGCGATGGCACCAACGACGCCCCTGCCCTCGCCCAGGCCGATGTCGGCCTCGCCATGCAGACCGGCACCCAGGCCGCCCGCGAGGCCGGCAACATGGTGGATCTGGACAGCGACCCCACCAAGCTCATCGAGGTCGTGGAGATCGGCAAGCAGCTGCTCATCACGCGCGGCGCGCTGACCACCTTCTCCATCGCCAACGACGTGGCGAAGTACTTCGCGATCCTGCCGGCGATCTTCGTCGCGCAGTATCCCGGCCTCATGGCGCTCAACGTGATGGGGCTGACGAGCCCGCAGAGCGCCATCCTATCCGCCGTCATCTTCAACGCGCTGATCATCGTGGGCCTGGTTCCGCTCGCACTGCGCGGCGTGGCCTACGCGCCGGTCGGCGCCGCGGCGCTGCTGCGGCGGAACCTGCTGATCTACGGCCTCGGCGGCATCGTCGCGCCGTTCATCGGCATCAAGATCATCGACGTGCTTCTCACCTTCATCGGAGTTGCCTGACATGCTGCGCCCGCTTCTTACCCTGCTGCTCGGCTCCACGCTGTTGCTGGGTGTCGCCGCTCCGCTCGCGGTCACGGCCATCGCCGGCCGCGTCATGCCCGAGCAGGCCGGCGGCAGCCTCGTCCAGCGGGGAGGCCGCATCTACGGCTCCTCGCTGATCGGCCAGGACTTCGAGGGGAACGAGTGGTTCCATCCCCGCCCCTCCGCGACCTCGGCCGTGCCCTATGACGCGACCTCCTCCGCCGCATCGCAGCTTGGCCCGACGAGTGCCGCGCTGCTCGCCACGATCACCGAACGCCTGGAAGGCCAGCGCGACGTGCCGGCCGATGCGGTCACCGCCAGCGGCTCGGGCCTGGACCCGCATATCAGCCCCGAGAATGCCCGCGCCCAGGTCCGGCGCGTCGCGACGGCGCGAAACATGCCCGCCCCCCGCGTCCTCGCGCTGGTCGAGCAAAACACCGAAAATCGCGAGCTCGGCCTGCTGGGCGAGCCGCGAGTGAATGTCCTGCGCCTCAATCTCGCGCTCGATGCGGCCCGCTGAAGGATTACCCAGATGAACAACAGAATTGTCGCCGCCATGGCCCTCTCGGCGCTCGTCAGCGCACCGGCCATGGCTCAGGAGAACACAACGGGGAGCCTCGCCGACCACGGCTTCCTGGGGCGCTTCGTCCAGCACTACAGGGACGAATTGAACCCGCCGCCGCCTGCCGTGCCGCTGGCCGATGCGCCGGTCCTGCGCCGGCCCGCTCCCTTCCCGGCGCAGCCCGTCACCGCGCCGCCGTTTCCCTTCACGGACTGGCCCTATGGCGGCTCCTCCACCATAGGCGCGAGCCTGCCCAACCAAGTGACCGGCGCCCTCACCACGGCGCTCGCTCCCACCGCGGTGGGCCATGCGCTGAATGCCGCCGGCATCCAGGTCTACGGCTGGGTGAACGGCGGCTTCAACCTCAGCAACAACACCACCGCGCACAAGGCGGGCAATGCGCCGGTGGCCTATACCTACAACGCCAACACGGCCTCGCTGGACCAGGTCGCCATCTATATCGAGCGCGTGCCCGATACCGTCCAACGGGACCACATCGACTGGGGTTTCCGCCTCACCGGTATCTACGGATCCAATTACCGCTACACAACGGCCGCCGGCCTGTTCAGCTCCCAGCTGCTCAAGAACAACAACCAGAACGGCTACGACATCCCGATGGCCTATGGCGAGGTCTACATCCCGCAGATCGCCGAGGGCATGGTGGTGCGCCTGGGACGCTTCATCTCGCTGCCGGATATCGAGGCGCAGCTGGCGATCAACAACTACATGTACACGCACTCGATGACCTATACTTTCGACAACTATACCAACACCGGCCTGATGACGACGACGCAGCTCAACCGCAACTGGCTGCTGCAGCTGGGCGTGACGGCGGGCACCGACAGCATGCCCTGGAACGGCCGCAACGATCCGGG
>JAQGHY010000339.1 GCA_028291455.1 Rubritepida sp.
CCATCCCCCGGTTTGCGGGCGATCACGGCTTGCGGGCCTGTATAAGGATACCGCCTGGGTCGGGGCGCGTGTCGGTCCACCCCGGTCCGGTCAGGCTTTTTAGGGCATAACGGGGGCTACATCCGCCTTGATCTCCACAGCGTCAAGGGGAATCACTTGCCCCGTGCGGATTCGACGATCCGCAGCGCCTCGGCGAAGGCCTCGTCGGCATCCAGGCCGGTCGTGTCGAGCAGCACGGCATCGTCGGCGGGAACCAGGGGAGCCACGTCCCGCTGCGCATCCCGCGCGTCGCGTGCCCGCATTTCGGCCGATACCTCGTCCAGCTTGGGCGCACGGCCGCTGCCTGCCAGCTCGGCATGTCGGCGGCGGGCGCGCTCCTCGGCGCTGGCGGTGACGAAGAGCTTCACCCGGGCGTCGGGGAAGACGACGGTGCCGATATCCCGCCCGTCCAGCACGGCGCCATGCGCACCGCCGAAGCGGCGCTGGAAATCGAGCAGCTCAGCACGCACCGCGGGAATGGCGGCGACCTTGCTGGCGGCGTCGTCGGCGGCGGGGCCGCGCAGGTCGGGGCGTACGAAATCCTGCGGGGTGAGGGTGCGGGCAGCATCGGTCGCCGCCACGGGGTCGGCGGGATCGCCGCCCGCATCCAGGACGCGGCGGCCGGTGGCGCGGTAGAGCAGGCCGGTGTCGAGATAGGGTAGGCCGAGATGCGCCGCGAGGCGCCGGGCCAGCGTCCCCTTCCCCGCAGCGGCGGGGCCGTCCACGGCGATCACCAGGGCGGTCACGCCGGGCCTATCACGGCGGCACCGGCCGCGCCGTTCATCAGCGGGAGGAAGTTCGGGAAGCTGGTCGCGATGAAGCTTCCATCGTCGATGTCCAGCGGCGCGCGGCAGGCCAGGCCCAGCACCAGGGCGCTCATGGCGAGGCGATGATCCATCTGCGTCGTGACGGTGCCGCCGCCCGGCGGCGGGCCGCCCTGGCCGTGCACGACAAGGTCGTCGCCCTCGATCTCGCATTCCACGCCCGCCTGGCGCAGCAGGGCGGCGGTGCCGGTCAGCCGGTCGCTCTCCTTCACGCGGAGTTCCGCGAGGCCGCGGAAGCGGCTGGTGCCCGTGGCGAAGGCGGCGGCCACGGCGAGGACGGGGTATTCGTCGATCATGCTCGGCGCGCGCTCCGGCGGCACATCCACGGCGCGCAATTCCGTGAATTCCACGGTCAGGTCGCCTACGGGCTCGCCACCTTCGAGGCGGGGCGAGCCGACCTCAAGCTTGGCGCCCATCTCGCGCAGCGAGGCGAAGAGGCCGGTTCGCAGCGGATTCAGCCCGACATTGCCGATGACGAGGCGTGAGCCCGGCACGATCAGCGCCGCCACCACGAAAAAGCCGGCCGAGGAGGGATCGCCTGGGACCACCACCGGGGCGGCGCGTAGCTCAGGCTGGCCATCGAGCTCGATAACCCGGCCGTGGCCCTCGACGGCCACGCGCACCGTGGCGCCGAAATGCCGAAGCATGTTTTCCGAATGGTCGCGCGTGGCCTCGGGCTCGACGATCCGGGTGATGCCGGGCGCGCAGAGGCCCGCCAGCAGGCAGGCGCTCTTCACCTGGGCGGAGGCGACGGGGAGGCGGTAGTCCAGCGGCAGCGGGTTGCGGGCGCCCTCGATGGCCAGCGGCAGCCGGCCGCCCTCCCGCGAGAGGAACCTAGCACCGGTGGCAGCGAGCGGATCGGTCACGCGCCGCATCGGTCGGCCGCGCAGGCTGGCGTCGCCGGTCATGACGGCGAAGATCGGATGTCCCGCGAGCAGCCCGCAGATCAACCGGGCGGCGGTGCCGGAATTGCCCATATCGAGCACATCGGCCGGCTCCGTCAGCCCGCCAATGCCCCGGCCGGAGACGCGCCAGCGCCCGGCGCCGAGGTTGTCGACCGTCGCGCCCAGCAGGCGCATGGCGGCCGCGGTGCGCAGGACGTCCTCGCCCTCCAGCAGCCCCTCGATCTCCGTGGTGCCGATGGCGAGTGCGCCGAACATCAGCGCGCGATGGCTGATCGACTTGTCGCCGGGCACCGTGAGACGGCCGGAGAGGCCCTGGCGAGCAGGGTTGGAGCGCAGCGGGGAGGGTTTGACATCGTGGGACATGAGGGTTCGGTTTGACACCGACGCGCGGCCCGTGGCAATGCGCCCCGCCTGCTGAACCAGGCATAGGGAATCAGAGGGCTCAATGGCAAAGCCGGATCTCGGTTTGAAGCGCACATGCGTCGCCTGCGGCGCAAAATTCTACGATATGGCGAAGCAGCCAGCCGCTTGCCCAAAGTGCGGGACGGAGCAGCCGGCTGAGCAGCCGCGTCCGCGCCGCTCCGCCAATATCGTTCCAGACGAGAAGCTGAAGAAGCGCGCCACGGCCGCGACCGAAGTGGATGGGGACGAGGTCGAGCTGGACGAAGCCGAGCCGGACGCTGGCATCGAGGATGCCGACGAGCTGGAAGACGAGGAAGAGACGATCGCCGACGAGATCGAGGTCGAGACGGATCGCGAGGAAGAGACCTGACGTTTCCGTCAGCTTTCTTCCTGCTAGGCTGATCTGCGTCCGCCTGCGGTTGCAGTAGGCGGCCCGCGCTCGTATCTAGCGGCGATGCGCGGTCTTGCCCTTGCCTCCCTCCTCCTCCTCGCCACTCCCGCCGCCGAGGCGCAGCAGGCGAATCGCGCCTCGCCGCCCGCAGCAGCGGCGCGGCCGTCGCGACTCGGCGAGTTCCAGTCCTGGACCGCCGCCTCGCATGTCGAGAGCGGCCAGAAGGTCTGCTACGCCTTCACCCGCGCGCGGACCATCGACGGCGTCTCCGGACGCGAAGCCAACAATGTCATGCTGGTCGTGACGCACCGGCCCGGCAGCCGCGACCAGGTGGCGTTCCGCGTGGCCTATTCCTATGCTCGGGGCGCCGAAGCCAAGCTCTTCGTCGGCCAGGGCGAGCAGGCCTTCTTCACCTCCGGCGACACCGCCTTCGCGCGCGACGGCCGTGCCGTGGTGGCCGCTTTGCGCGGCGGGCGCGAGGCGCTGGCGCGCGGGCCAGGGCCGAACGGGCGCGGCCAGGCGACGGATACCTTCGGCCTCGCCGGGTTCGGCCAGGCCTATGACGCGATTTCGCGCGAATGCCCGCCGGCCGCGGCACCGCGCAGATGAGCAACGCCTTCCAGCCTTCCACCCGCGTCGCCGCCCCCCCGGATGGGCTGACCGAGGCGGAGCGCATCCGCATCCTCGCCAAGTCGGCGATTTTCTCGCCCCCGCCCATGACCGACCCGCAAGGCCGGCGTGAGCTGGTGGGGCTGACGCGCGAGGAACTGTCCGAGGAGATGCTGGCCATCGGCGAGAAGCCGTTCCGCGCCAAGCAGCTTTGGCACTGGATCTACCATCAGGGCGCGCGCGATTTCTCGGTGATGAACACCATCGCCCGGCCGCTGCAGATCAAGCTGGCCGAGCGTTTCGTCATCGGCCGGCCCGGCGTCGCGGCCGAGCAGACCAGCACGGACGGCACCCGCAAGTGGCTGTTCAAATGGCGCGACGGGCAAGAGGTCGAGACCGTCTACATCCCCGAGTCGGATCGCGGGGCGGTCTGCATTTCCACCCAGGTCGGCTGCACGCTCTCCTGCACCTTCTGCCACACCGGCACGCAGAAACTGGTCCGCAACCTCGGCACGGCCGAGATCGTCGGGCAGTTCCTGGCGGCGCGGGACAGCTACGGCGAATGGCCCACGCCCAAGGGTGAGGAGGGCCGCCGGCTGTCCAACATCGTCGTGATGGGCATGGGCGAGCCACTCTACAACTACACCAACACCGCCCGCGCGCTGACCATCCTGATGGACCACGAGGGCGTCGGCCTCTCGCGCCGGCGGATCACGCTGAGCACCTCGGGCGTGGTGCCGATGATGGACAAGTGCGGCGAGGAGCTGGGCGTGAACCTCGCCGTCTCGCTGCACGCCGTGCGCGATGATCTGCGTGACGAGCTCGTCCCGCTCAACCGTAAATACCCTATCGCGGAGCTGCTGGCCGCCTGCCGCCGCTATCCCGGCGCCTCCAATGCACGGCGGATCACCTTCGAATACGTGATGCTGCGCGGCGTGAACGACAGCGAGGCGGAGGCGCATGAGCTGGTGCGGCTGCTGCGTGGCATGCCGGCGAAGGTGAACCTCATCCCCTTCAATCCCTGGCCGGGCAGCCCCTATCTCAGCTCCACCGCCGAGGCGCTGAACCGCTTCGCCGCGATCGTGAACGATGCCGGGTACTCCAGCCCGATCCGCCGGCCGCGCGGGCGCGACATCTCCGCCGCCTGCGGCCAGCTCAAGACCGAAAGCGAGCGCGCCAGGCGCACCACAGCCGCGTGAGCGATACGGCGGGCAAGCAGGTCTCGATCTGGCTGGTGGCGCTTGCCGGATTCGCATCCGGCTCGGGCATGCGGATCATGGACCCGCTGATGCCGCTGGTGGCGGCGGATTTCGGGGTCACCGTCTCCTCCATCGCCGTGCTGATCGCGGCCTTCATGCTCTTCTACGGCGGCGGCCAGATCGCGACGGGTCCGCTGGGCGACCGGCTGGGAAAGCTGCGCGTGGCGGCGATCGCGCTGATGCTCTTCGGCACCTTCACCGTGCTGGCGGAATTCGCGGGATCGCTGACGCAGCTCACCCTCCTGCGCGCGGCGGGCGGGTTGGTAGCCGGGGCGGTGATCCCGCTGCTACTCGCCCATATCGGCGACACCGTGCCCTATGCCGACCGCCAGGGCGTGATCGGGCAGTTCCTCATCGGCAACGTCATGGCGCAGATGCTGACGGGGCCGATCTCGGGGATCCTCGGGCAGCATTTCGGCTGGCAGGCGAGCTTCCTCGCCTTCGGCTGCTTCACGGCATCCGTGGGCATCCTGCTGGCGGTGCGGCTCGGCCCGCAGATGTGGAGCGGCACGCCCGCGGGGCCGCGCGGGCAGAGCGGCTTGATCGCCTATGCGCGGCTGCTGAAGAACCCCTCGGCCCGGCTTCTGCTGCTGGCGGCCTATCTGGACGGCGCGCTGCTCTTCGGTGGGGCGTTTCCCTTCATCGCCTCCTACCTCATCGAGGATTTTTCCCTCGCCGCCGGCGAGGCGGGCGCGCTGGTGGCGGGCTTCGGCCTGGGCGCGCTGGCCTATACGCGGCTCGCACGACGGATGGTGCGCCGCTTCGGCGAGCGCGGACTACTGCTCTGGGGCGGGCTCGGCTTGGCCACCGGGCTGGCACTCACCGCGCTGGCGCCCTTCTGGGGCGTGGTGCTGGTGCTGCAGATCTTGCTGGGCTTCTGCTTCTACAGCTTCCACGGCGTGCTGCAGGCTCGCGCGACGGAGGCGGTGCCGGAGGCGCGCGGCACCTCCGTCTCGGCCTTCGCGATGGCGCTGTTCATGGGGCAGACGAGCGGATCGCTGGTGTTCGCCGGGGTTATCGCTGGCGGCGGCTATCGCGCCTGCTTCCTGCTGGCGGCCGCCGGCATGGTCGCCTTCGCCTTGTGGACGCGGCGCCTGCCTACCCCCAGGGCCTGATCAGCACGACCCGCAGCTCAGCAGCGGCTCTCCATGCTCCTCGCACATCGCGACCCCGGTCCCCACCACCATCGTGTTCCGCCGCGGCGGCGTCGTGGCAGCGGCGCCGGCCATGTTCACCTTGGTGGTTCCGAGGCTGCGGTTCATCAGCCGCAGATAGGCCATGATATCCGTCGGCTCCCAGCCCGACTGCTTCGAGAAGAAGTCGATGGTCTTCTTGCCCAGGAGCTTGTCCGCCCCGCCGGCCCGCAGCGCGCGGATCACCGTCGTCGAACAGTTCTTCTTGATCGTGTGGTAGCTGGCCGTCTCATAGGCATAGCCCTTCCACCACAGGCTGAGCTTGTTCGTATCGAGCACGCCGTCGGCGATCTCGATCACGTTATCCGCCGGCCGGCCCTCCTGCGAGACGTCGGCCTGGAGGCTGGCGTTGCAGCGATGCTTCACCTTGTAGACGTTGGTGGTGCCGATGAAGCTGCGCATGATCCGGGCAAGGGTGGGGTTCTTCTTGGCATCCACCGCGTAGTTGCGCGTCTCGTCGTTGGATGGCCACCAGGAGATATAGGCCCCCGCCTCGACCTGAAGCGAGGAGTGCCCCCAGGAGGCGCCCTCTCCGCCACGGACGTGATCCCAGCAATAGACCCAGACCTTCGCCATGTGCTCGCTCCTTCAACCGCGCCCTCAGGGGCTGCGTATTCACTTATTAGTTGAAGAATGCCGAAATTAGACTGGGTTTGGCAATCCGGCTTGGCCTATGGCCGGCATAGGCGAGCGCAATCGGCTTTTCATTTCATGCCATTACATGAAAACACCTGAGTGGTGCTTAAGACGTCGATATGAGCGGACGTGCCTCGATTCATCTCCTCGGGCTTGCGGGCATGCCGATCCACTGGCAATCCACGCGCCTCTGAGAACGGTTTCCCGAAAGGCTTCGGACATGCGGGTCAAAGACGTGAAGAAGGTCGTGCTCGCCTATTCAGGCGGCCTCGACACCAGCGTGATCCTGAAGTGGCTCCAGACCACCTATCAATGCGAGGTCGTCACCTTCACGGCCGATCTCGGCCAGGGCGAGGAGCTTGGCCCCGCACGGGACAAGGCGCTGATGCTCGGCATCAAGCCCGAGAACATCTTCATCGACGACCTGCGCGAGACCTTCGTGAAGGACTTCGTCTTCCCGATGTTCCGTGCCAACACGCTTTATGAGGGCCAGTACCTCCTGGGCACCTCCATCGCGCGCCCGCTCATCGCCCAGCGCCAGATCGAGATCGCCGAGCAGGTCGGCGCCGACGCCGTGTCCCATGGCGCCACCGGCAAGGGCAACGACCAGGTGCGGTTCGAGCTCGGCTACTACGCGCTCAAGCCCGACGTGAAGATCATCGCCCCCTGGCGCGAATGGGACCTAACGAGCCGCAACAAGCTCATCGAATTCGCCGAGCAGAACCAGATCCCCATCGCCAAGGACAAGCGCGGCGAGGCGCCCTTCTCGGTGGACGCGAACATGCTGCACAGCAGCTCCGAGGGTAAGATTCTCGAGGAGCCCTGGGACGAGCCGCCGGAGATGGTCTGGCAGCGCACCATCAGCCCGATGGACGCGCCGGACGTCGCGGCCGAGATCACCGTCGAGTTCAAGGACGGCGATGCCGTCGGCATCAATGGCGAGGCGCTGAGCCCGGCCACGCTGCTGACCAAACTGAACGAGCTCGGCAAGGCGAACGGCATCGGGCGGCTCGACCTGGTGGAGAACCGCTTCGTCGGCATGAAGAGCCGCGGCTGCTACGAGACGCCGGGCGGCACGATCCTCTGGCAGGCGCATCGCGCGATCGAGAGCATCACGCTCGACCGCGAGGCGGCGCATCTGAAGGACAGCCTGATGCCCCGCTATGCGGAGGTCATCTACAACGGCTTCTGGTTCTCGCCGGAGCGGCGGATGCTGCAGGCGCTGATCGACGCGTCGCAGGCGAGCGTCGAGGGCACCGTCCGCATGAAGCTGTACAAGGGCAACGTGATCGTGACCGGGCGGCAGTCGCCCAAGAGCCTCTACTCGATGAAGCACGTGACCTTCGACGAGGACCAGGGCGCCTACGACCAGTTCGACGCGCAGGGCTTCATCAAGCTGAACGCGCTGCGGCTCCGGCTCGGTGCAATGGCCGGCCGCAAAGGCGGCGGTCTCTGAGCTGAAACGGCGCGGGGGCCGCATGGCCTTCGCGCCCGAAGCGTGATGCACTCGGCACATTCACCGAGGCCACGCACATGACCGTCTACAATCCGCCCGCCTTCCGCGAGGAACGGCCCGAGGTCGTCCTCCGCATGATGCGCGACGCGCGTCTCTGCCTGCTCGTCAGCAACGGCGCCGGCGGCGTGCCCGATATCTCGCACATTCCCTTGCAGACGGACGGCGTGCGCGTCGTCGGGCATCTGGCGCGCGCCAATCCGCATTGGAAGGCGCTGCGCGAGTCAGGCCGCGCCATCGCCGTGTTCCCGGGGCCGGAGGGGTATATTTCCCCCAACAGCTACCCATCCAAGGCCGAGCATCACCGCGTGGTGCCGACCTGGAATTACGAGGCCGTCCATGCCGAGGGGCCGGTCGAGATCGTCGAGGATGCGGTGCGCCTGCGCGAGATCGTCGCCGCGCTGACGGATCAGCACGAGGCGCGGAGTGCCGCGCCATGGTCGGTGAACGATGCCCCCGCGGAGTTCGTGGCGAGCCAGCTCAAGGGTATCGTCGGCATCGTCCTGACCATTGAAAGCCTCACCGGAAAGCGCAAGCTGTCGCAGAATCGCAACGAAGCGGATCGCAACGGCGCGCTGGAAGGTCTCGGCCCCGAGAATGCGGCCCTGGCCCAAGCCATGCGCGGCGCACGGGAAGGGAACTGACATCCATGGATATGGAACTTGCGGGCAAGCGCGTCGTCGTCACCGGCGCGTCCAAGGGCATCGGCTATGCCTGCGCGGAGGCCTTCGCGGCCGAGGGCTGCGACATCGTGGTGGCCGCGCGCACGCCCGATGACGCCGTCGCGGCGCTGCGGAAGAAGTACCAGGTGCGGGTGGAAGCCTTCGCGGCCGATCTGTCCAAGCCCGAGGAGCGGGTGCGCCTGCATGCGGCCACGTTGGGCGCCGATATCCTGGTGAACAACGCGGGCGCCATTCCTTCCGGCAGCATCGGCGTGCTCGACATGGCGGTTTGGGAGCAGTCCTGGCAGCTGAAGGTCTTCGGGTATTTCCATCTGACGCAGATGTTCGTGGCCGACATGCGGGCGCGGAAGTCGGGCGTGATCGTGAATATCGTCGGCATGGCGGGCCGGGCCTGGAAGCACAACTACATCGCGGGAACGGCGGGCAATGCGGCGATCATCGCCTTCACCTGCGCGGTGGGCGGCGAGGCGCAGGCGGACAATGTCCGCGTCTTCGGGATCAATCCGGCGGCGACGCGGACCGAGCGCATGGTGACCCTGGCGCGGCAGCGCGCCGAGGTGGCGCATGGCGACCCGGAACGGTGGGAGGAGATGATCGTCGGCCTGCCGCTGGGGCGCCCGACCGAGCCGGTGGAAATCGCGGAGGTTGCGGTATTCGCGGCTTCGCCGCGTGGCGGCTATATCGCGGGGACCGTCATCGACGTGGACGGCGGCGGCCGCTTCAAGGGTTAGGAGTCCGGCGAAAGGCGCCCTTTACCTTCGCGATCTGCCGGTCGCACCAAGCCATGGCGCGGGTTTCCCGCTCCTCGATACCCGGGAGCAGATGCGGCCAGCGGCGGTCGACCATGCCGACGCCGCGATGCGCCCAGGCATATTGGTCGCGCAGGATGAAGGTGCCGAGCGCGATGAAGATGAAGCCGGGCATGACCGGAAGGATGAGGCCGACCGGCCCCAGTGCGAGGCAGCCGATGCCAATGGCTTTGCGTTTGGGGCACGGGCGGAAGGTCATCATCGCACCACAGGTGGCCCCGCAGCGTTGGGGCTTCAAGCAAAGGATCGGGTCCCGGAACGAGATGCCGGGCTCGACCTTTGTGCAATGCGATATTCCGCTTGGTCCGATCAGGCTCTAGCCTGCCGGCTCACCCGCTCCGAGGCCGCATGCCCACACCATCGCCAAACCTCTACGGGCGCACGGCGCGTTGAGCCGATCCCGTCTCGGCATGGCGTTCATGGTGGCGGCGATGTTCGTCTTCGGCTCGCAGGACGCGCTCTCCCGCTATCTCGCCGAGAGCTATTCGGTGCTCGGCGTGCTGCTGATCCGCTATTGGTTCTTCGCCGGCTTCGTCACGCTGCGCGCAATTCGGGCGCCGGGCGGGCTGCGCCAGGTGATCCGCAGCAACCGGCCCGTCCTGCAAAGCCTGCGCGGCTTCATGCTGGTGCTGCAGGTGGCGATGATGGTGCAGTCCTTCACGCTGCTCGGGCTGGTGGAGGCGCATGCCATCTTCGCCTGCTACCCGCTGATCATCGCCGCACTCGCCGGCCCCGTACTCGGCGAAAAGGTGACGCCGCGGCGATGGCTCGCGATCGGCGCGGGCGCGGTCGGCGTACTGCTCATCCTGCGGCCGGGTGCCGGGCTTTTCGCGCCGGCCTCGCTGCTGGTCCTGGCGGCGGCGGTGAACTTCGCCGCCTATGGTCTGCTGACGCGCATCGTCGGGCTGCACGACACGCCCGAGACGAGCTTCTTCTACACGGGCATCGCCGGGGCGGTCGCGATCACGCTGCTCGGCCCCTGGGTATGGACGCCGATCGCCTTCGCCGACTGGGGCTGGATGGGGCTGCTCTGCCTGACCGGCTCGATGGGGCACTACCTGCTGATCCGAGCTCTCGCCATCGCCGAGGCGAGCCGGCTGCAGCCGCTGGCCTATTTCCAGCTGATCTTCGCCTCCGCCGCGGGGGTGATCGTCTTCGGCGAGCATCTCCAGCCGATGACGGTCGCCGGCGCGGCCCTGGTCGTGGGCGCGGGGCTGTTCAACCTCCGCCAGTCCCGCTGAGCAGCGCGGCCAGGGCCGGCGAGAGCCCGGTGGTGATGCGGCCGCGCGGCGCCGCGTAGCTGCCGAGCTCCGGTTTCGGCAGCCCCAGCGCGACGAGCGCTTCGGCGAATTTCACGCCGCAGGCGATGCCGTCCAGCAGCGGCACCTTCGCTTCGGCCTGGAGCCTTCCCGACATCCCCGCCAGCGCCGCACCGCCGAGGATCACCGCATCTGCGCCCTCGGCCACGGCCCGCGCGATGCCCGCGCCGACCTTGCGCGCCACGCCATCCGGGTCGCGAAGGGTTTCCTGCGGGGTCGCATCCACGCCGACCAGGGAGGCAAGCCGCGTGGAAAATCCGTGCGCCGCGATCAGCTCGCGGTAGGTCTCGGCATTGCCGAAGGTCACCAGTCCGAAGCGCCCGCCGAGCAGGCAGGCGGCGAGGCAGGCGGCCTCGGTCATGCCCACCACGGGGCACGGCATCATCTGGCGCGCGGCATCCAGCGCAGTGTCGTGGCTGACGGCCAGCAGCACCGCATCCACCTTGCCCGCTTGCTCCGCGAGCAGTTCCAGCAGCGCATGCCCGGCGACGATATTCTCCGCGCGCGTGCCGATGACCTCCGCGCCGAAGCGCGGGGTGGAGGCGACGATCTCCGTACCTGGCGCGGCGGCCGCGCGCGCGGAGGCGGCGCAGAGTTGCGTGATGGCCTCGGTGGTGTTGGCATTCGCGACGAGCAGACGCATCCTGAAACTCCTGACACCATGTCATGCCACACGAAAAGGGATTTCCATGGAAGCCAAGCTCGATCTGCCCTTCGACACCGAGGAGATGCTCGCCGGCCTGCGGAGCTGGGTGGAGTGCGAAAGCCCTACCCATGACGCCGCCGCCGTGAACCGCATGATGGCACTGGCCGCGCGCCACCTCGCCATCATGGGCGCCTCGGTCGAGACGATTCCGGGGCGGATGGGCTTGGGCGACTGCGTGCGCGCGCGCTTTCCGCACAAGAGCACCGAGAAGGGCATCCTGGTGATGGCCCATCTCGACACCGTGCATCCGGTCGGCACGCTGAAGAACGGGCTGCATTTCCGCCGCGAGGGCGACAAGGCCTACGGCCCTGGCATCCAGGACATGAAGGGCGGCACCTATCTGGCGATCGAGGCCATCCGGCAGCTCGCCATGGCCGGCATCGCGACCTCCAAGCCCGTCACCGTGCTGCTGACCTGCGACGAGGAGATCGGCAGCCCCTCCACGCGCGACCTGATCGAGGCCGAGGCCAGCCGCGCCTCCATCGTGCTGGTGCCCGAGCCCGCGCGTCCCGATGGCGGCGTCGTCACCGGGCGCTACGCCATCGCGCGCTTCAACCTGCGCACGACGGGCCGGCCGAGCCATGCCGGCGCCCGCCTCGGCGAGGGCCGCAGCGCCATCCGCGAGATGGCCAAGCAGATCGTCGCCATCGAGGACATGACGACCGAGGCCTGCACCTTCTCGGTCGGCGTGATCCATGGCGGGCAGTGGGTGAATTGCGTGGCCACGCATTGCGACGCGGAGTCGCTCTCCATGGCCAAGCGGCAGGAGGATTTGGATGCGGCGGTGGAGAAGATGCTGTCGCTCAAGGCCAGCGGCAACGACGTGCAGCTGGAGGTGAAGCGCGGCGTGACCCGGCCGGTCTGGGAGCCGGACGGCAAGGTGATGGCGCTCCACGCGACCGCCGAGGGGATCGCCAAGCGCCTCGGCTTCGCGCTGCCGGCGCAGTCGGCGGGCGGTGGCTCGGACGGCAACTTCACCGGCGCCATGGGCATTCCGACGCTGGACGGCTTGGGTATCCAGGGGGCGCTCGCGCATACGCTGGAGGAGCATGTGCAGATCAGCAGCATGGTGCTGCGGGCGAAACTGTTTGCCGGGCTGCTGCAGAGCGTCTGATAGGCCGCGCCTATCGATATCATCGCATCCACGCGTTCGCGCCGATTATGATGCCGCGCTAAGTCTTCTCTCACCGGCGGGGCACGTTGCCCCGCCACCGAGACGAAAGTTAGTGTCATGCGCCGCACCGGTTTCTCCGCCCTGATCCTGATCGCCACCATGGGCTTTGCCTCCGCCCAGCAGGTGACCGCGCTTGGTGCGGTGCACGGCCAGACCTGGAACATGGGCCAGGACCTGAACCGCATGGAGGCCACCCAGCGCCTGCCGAGCCCGCTGGCTACCGACCGCGCCGCCCGCGCCCGCCGCCAGGCCCAGTTCAACCGCAGCTTTCCCGGCACGCCGATCCGCTGATTCGAACGGGTCATGGCGAAATCGCGCAACCTGCGCTAAATTGAGAATATCGTCATTTCTGTGCGGCCACCCCCCGGCCCATGGCAATCATGAGGAGCCAGACTTTGCGCATCACGGTCATCACAGCCGCCCTCCTCGGCGCCATGTTGCAGGTTACCCTATCGCAGGGAGCCCAGGCGCAGGGGGCCCAGGCGCAGGGAGCGAATAGCGGCAGCGGCGCGATCCACGGCCAGAACTGGACCATGGGTCAGGATCTCAGCAACAACCGCAACCTGGCGCCCACCCCCGGCACCATGGCCGCCGACCGCGCCCGCCGCGCCGAGCGTCAGCGCGCGCTTGCCCAGAACTTCGACGGCAACGGCCGCCCGGCCGGCAACGCCCAGCCGGTCAACCCGCAGGGGCGAGGGGCGCGCTGAGCGTCACACCCGCCTCGCGGTAGAACCGCAAGGCGCCGGGATGGAACGGCAGGAAGCGGTTCGTCGTCGCCGCCGCCGGGCGTGATGCGGCGGCGACCGGGCCGATGTCCCGTGCCGGATCGCCCACCGACAGCACCCCGCGCGTAATGGCATAGGCCGTCTCGTCGCTCATCGCCTTGTTGCCGACGATGAAGTTCCAGGCAGCGAAGCTGACGATAGCCGCCGTCTGGCCGGGATAGGTGCCCGGCGGCAGCGTCGTCGGCGCCAGCATCGGCAGGCGCTGCGTCACCTTCGCCACGATCTCCGGCCCTGGGCCGAAGACCACGCAGGGCGCCCGCGCGAGCGCCGCCAGCAGCGACGGGATCGGCACGATGGCGCCCTGCCACAGCGCGTCCATGCGTCCTGCCAGCAGGCCCTCGCTCATTTCCGCGGGTGTTCCGCTCACCACCTCGATGCGGATGCCCGCCGCCTCGGCCGCCGCCAGCATGAAGGTCTCGGCCGGGCCGCGCGCCGGTCCGGCGCCGACCCTCTTGCCGTCGAGCTGCGCGAAGCTGGTCAGGCCGCTGGAGACCAGCGCCGCGATCTGGAAGCTGGTCTCGTACATCGGCCAGAGCGCGCGGACATTCACATGCTTGCGATTGCCGGCCGCCGGCGTCCCCTCCAGCGCGTCCCAGGCGGAGCCGAGGAAGACGGTGCCGATCGCGTTCGGATGATCCTCGACCGCCGTGAGGTTCTGCAGCGAGCCGGTGCTGGCCTCGATGGTCGAGGCGATGCCCTGATGCGCCAAAAGCGCGGCGATCGCCTGGCCATAGGTGACGAAGGGGCTGCCCTGGCCCGCCGTGTAGATGGCGAGCGTGACCCCGGGTCCAGACGTCTGCGCGGAGGCTTCCGTGGCGAGACCCGCGGCGGCTGGTGTGGCGAGCAAGCTGCGACGCATCATCGTTCATCTATCCTGAGGGGCTATCCCTGGATTAGATGCCAGGACTGCCGCGCTTCACCAAGGGTCCAAATGCCGCACATCGCCGTCGCCCGCCTCTGGTTCGAGGGAAACAGCTTCTCGCCGGTGCCCACGCCCCTTGCCGCCTTCCAGGGCCGGGAATGGGTGGAGGGGCCCGAGGCGCTGGAGCGCTATCGCGGCACCGCGACCGAACTCGGCGCCGTGGACGCCTTCCTCGCCGCGCGCCCCGGCTGGGACGCGACTGTGCTGCGCTGCGCCGCCGCCCAGCCTGGCGGCCCCATGACCGACGACGCCTTCGAAACCTGGCTCGCCGATGTGGAGGCGGGGCTCTCCAGCGGGATCTTCGACGGCGTGTATCTCTCGCTGCACGGCGCGGCGCTCACCGAGAGCGATCCGGAGGCGGACCTCACCATCATCCGCCGCGTGCGGGCGCTCATCGGGCCGGGCGTGAAGCTGGTGGCGAGCTTCGACTTCCACGGCAACATGTCGCCGCAGATCGTGGGGCTGCTGGACGGCGCGTCGGTGTACCGAACCTATCCGCACATCGACATGGATCGCGCTGCGATGCGCGCGCTGCTGCTGCTGGAACGCGCGCTGAACGGCGGGGCGATCCATGGCGCGATCGCCAAACTGCCGGTGGTGCTGCACAGCTTCCACATGCGCGATGCCGAGGGGCCGATGTCCGAGGTCTGGGCCGAGGCCCTGGCGGCGGAACACGCGCCGATCCTGGACGCCTCGCTCTTCGGCGGGTTCGCCTGGGGCGATACGCCGCATGCGGGGCCCTCGGCGATGGTCTGGGCGGAGGATCACGCGGCGGCGCGGGCCCTGGCGCGGCGGCTGGTGGCGAGCATCGATGCCCGGCGCGATCGCTTCGCAGTCATCCTGCCGACACCGGAAGCGGCGCTGCAAACCGCGCTGGCTGGGCCGCCCGGCCTCGTGGCGCTGCTCGACCCCGCGGACAATCCGCTCTCCGGCGGGGTGGCGGATACGCCGGGCCTGCTGCGGGTGCTGGTGGAGGCGCAGCTCGACGTGGAATGCGTCTACTGTTTCCTGCACGATCCCGAGGGCGTCATCGCGGCGCAGCAGGCCGGCATCGGCGGGGCATTCGCGCGCGATCTGGCAGGACGCACCACCGCCGATTTCGGGCCGCCCGTGCCCTTTTCGGGCGTGGTCGAGGCGCTGACGGCGGGGCGCTTCCTCAACACGGGACCGATGGAGCATGGCGCGCCGGTCGATCTCGGGCCGACGGCGCTGCTGCGATCGGGGAAGCTGCGGGTGGTGCTGACCAGCCGCAAGGAAGCCGCGGTGGACCCGGCCTTCTTCGAGCTGCACGGCATCGAGCTCGGCGCGGTGCGGCTGCTGGCGAACAAGGCCAAGAACCACTTCCGCGCGGCCTTCGCCTCGCGCTGCAGCGCCATCGTCGAATGCGACGTGCCGGGACCGGCAGCGCTGGACCTGCGCGCCCTGCCCTTCCGGCACGTGCCGGAAGGGTGGCGATGATCGGAGGCTAGGGCCGCCAGGCCCGATGGTACGGATGGTTCGCGCGGATGCATTGCGCGCGGAACAGTTGCTCGGCCAGGAGGGCACGCACCAGGAGGTGCGGCCAGGTGAGTGGGCCGAGCGAGAGCTTGTGATCGGCGCGGCGGGTGACGGCCTCGTCCAGCCCCTCGGCGCCGCCGATGGCGAAGCAGATGGGCCGCGCGGCCTCCTCCCATCGGGTGGTGAGAGCCGCCAGCGCCTCGCTGGTTGGGGCATTTGCGCCCAGATCGAGCGCCACCAGAAGCGCCTTGTCCGGCAAGGCCGCGAGGATGGAGGCCCCCTCGCGCCGCCGCGCCTCGGCCGGGCTGCCGGGGGCCTCGGCGAGCTCGGCCAGCTCCAGCGGAGGCCGGAGCCGGGCGTTGTACTGGGCGAAAAGCGCGCCCTCGGCGCCGGATTTAAAGCGTCCGACGGTGAGCAGCCGCGCCTTCACGCTAGATGGGCGATTGCTCGCCCGGTCCGGCCTCGCCCAGCGGGCTATCAGGGCCCCACATCTTCTCCAGGTCGAACTTCAGGCGCGATTCCGGCTTGAAGAGATGAATGATGAGGTCGCCGGCGTCGATCAGCACCCAATCCTCGCTGCTCTGCATGGAGTCGCGGCGCAGGCGCATCCCCTCTTCGGCCAGCGCGGCGGTCAGATGGGCGGCCATGGCCTGGATCTGCCGGTCGACCTGGCCGGTGGCGATGATCAGGCGGTCGGCGTAGCTGGCGCGGGTGGTGACGTCGAGGATCACGATGTCCTCGGCCTTGTCGTCGTCCAGGCTCTTGCGCACGGCTTCCACCAGCCGGTCCAGCCGCAACGGATCGAGCGGGGCGCGAGCCTTGCGCTTGGGCGCGACCCGCTTGGGGGTGATGAAAACCTTCGGCTCGGGCTTCGGGGCCGCGCGGACGGTTGCGGTGGTCGCGCGCGGCTTGGCCGGGCCGGCGGGGCGCTTTGCCGCCGCGGGCTTGGCAGGCGTGGCGCGAACGCGGACGGGCTTGCCGTCCGCCGCGGCGCTGCTGCGGGGGCGTGCGGGGGCAGCACTCGACCGGCCACGGGGCGCGAAGCCCTCACCTTCCGAAGATCGCGGAGCGGCGGAGCGCGAACGCACCGGGGCCGAGGCAGTGCGGCTGATAGGAGCTGACTTCTCGCACTCCGAAGAACGCGGGGCCGCCGAGCGCGAACGCACCGGGGCTGAGGCGGGGCGGCCACGCGGCGCGAAGGTCTCGCCTTCCGAAGAACGCGGAGCGGCAGAACGGCTGCGAGGAGCGGCTGCCCCCGGTGCAGCGCTGCGCGAACGGGTCGGCGCAGAAGCGGCACGTCCACGCGGCGCGGAGCCTTCGCCTTCCGATGAACGCGGCGCCGCGGAACGGCCACGGGGGGCGGCACCTTCCGGCGCGGCGCTGCGCGAGCGGGTCGGTGCGGCGGCAGGACGGCCACGCGGCCCAAAGCTCTCGCCTTCGGAAGAACGCGGAGCAGCCGAGCGGCCACGAGGAGC
>JAQGHY010000346.1 GCA_028291455.1 Rubritepida sp.
TCGCGTTCCGTGCCGTAATCTCGACCGCACCTCCGCGCGCCGAGACGCTGCCCCCCGCGATGTCCACATTGCCGCCGCCGGAGCCGGAGATGACCACCCGCCCCGCGCGCCCCTCGGCCGCATTGGCCGATACCCGCCCGGTGTTGCGCACCAGGGATTCCACCAGCCCGCTCGCCGCCTGCGCCGTCAGGATCACCTGGCCGCCATGGGCCTCGATGACGCCGCTGTTGGTGACCAGCGCGGTGGCCCCGTCGGATGTGCGGCGGACCGATTGCGTCACCTCCAGTGAGAGCATCCCGTCACCCGCGAGATCGAGGCGAAAGCTCTCGGCCCCCGCGACCACGGCGGTGCCGAGCCGCGCCCGGATCGTGCCGCTATTCGCCGCACCGGGCGCCACCAGCGCCGCCAACCCGCGGTCGGCCACGGTGATCGTCCCGCGATTCTCGACACGCGCGCCCGGATTTGGCTTGCCGTCGAACTGCATCCTGCCGGCCATGAAGTTCTGGTTGGTGATGTTGGAGGCCGTCGCCACCAGCGAGCCGACATTCACCTGCGCCCCCTGCGCGAAGACCACGCCCGAGGGATTGACGATGGCGATGCCGCCATTGGCCGTGATCTGGCCGGCGATCATCGAGGGGTCGGGCGTGGCGACGCGGTTCAGCGTCCAGGCACCGGCATTGGGCTGGGTAAAGTTGACGCTGGAATTGCGCCCGACATTGAAGGTCTGCCAGTCGATCGCGGCGCGGTTCGTCCCCTGGGTGACCTGCGTGCGCGTGCCGGACTGCGTGATCGTCGCCTGCCCGGCCGAGACCTGGCCGCCGGTCGGCACGGCATTGGGCGCCTGCGCCAGCGCCGGCCCCCACACGGCTGCAGGAAGCAGCGCGGACGTGCCGAGCAGGATGGCGCGCAGCCCGCGGGAAAGGTCCTGGCGAAGAGAGCCGGATAGGCTGGCCATTTGGCACGTCACTCCGTGGGGCGGGGGGCAGATCGGCTCCCCCGTCCGGTGTGGTTCAGAAGCGGGTCATCAGGCGCAGATAGGCAGCATCGGCGGGCAATGGACGGACGGCGGCGCCGCCGGCATCCACCTGCCGGGTGATGCGGTGCACGCCCTCGACATCGAGGAAGATGGCGTTGTTGAAACGCATGCGGACGCCGGCGCCCCAGGATTCGAGCCGTCGGTTTGGGTCGGTTACCAGGTTCTCATAGGTCCGCCCGGCATCGTAGAAAGCGTAGAACTGCGCCTCGGAGCGGAGCGTGAAGGGCGATCCGTTCAACGGCGACAGGCTCACCTGCGGCAGCCCGACATCGAGCTGGGCCTCGGCGGAGAAAGCCACGGCGCGGTCGCCGCTGACCTGGCCTACGTAGAAGCCGCGCCCCAGCCGGGTTCCGCCGAGGAAGAACTTTTCCGAGGAGGGCAGCACATTGTCCGTCCATTGCCCGGCCACCGTCGCCTGCAGGCTCACCAGCATGTTCTCCCCCAGGTGGAAGAGCGGCTGGGTGCGCTGGAATTCGCCGGTCACCTTGACGAAGCCGAACTCGCTGCCCTGCCGCGCCGGCCCCGGCAGATCGGAGGGCCGCGTGGCGCCCAGGCCGTTGATGCCCTGGTGGAAGCGGATATTGCCGATGCTCGTGGCGGCGCCGGCGAGCGGCAGGACGCTGTCGAGATACTGCCCGTCCAGCCCGCCGCGCACCACGCGCAGGCTATCGCGGCTGGCACGGGCGGGTTGCTCCACCCCGGTATCGACGATGCTTTCGTAGAGATCGAACTGCACGCCCGCGATCAGGTTGGCGCTGCGGCTGCGTATGATCGGGTAGGAGACGGCGGCCCCGGCCGTGCGCGTGAAGGCCGAGTAGCCGATGGCCGCGAGGGTGCCGCTGGGGGCGGTCCGACCCGCGCCCGCATAGAGCCGGATCCGCAGCCCCGAGCCGCCCACGAAGAACTCCGTGCTGGCTTGGCCGAAGAGCGATTCCCCGCCCGCCGAGCTGAAGAAGGCTGCTTCCGTCCGCTCGCCCAGCGAGGTGAAGGAATTCGCCTGCCCGACCGTCAGGAACTGCACGGGGCCGGTGAGGCGGAAGCCCCGGTTGTCGCCGGTCACCAGGCCGCTGAAGGCGGCGCGGGTCACCTCGCCGACGAGCTCCAGCTCGCCCGGCGCGCCGCCCTCGAGCGGGCGCAGCACGCCGCGCACGGTCACGCCGGGCACGTCGCCGGCGAGGAGCAGGGCGCGTTCGAGGCGGTAGCGGGTCGTCGGCCCCGGGGTGACCGCCACGTTCAGGAAGCGCAGCACCCGCGTTCCGGCCGGGCCGATATCGCCGTCCAGCCGCGCCCGGGCGATCCGGCCCTCCAGGATCGTGAACTGGATCCGGAAGCCTCCCGCGATCGGCTGCGGTGAGGCGGTGACGCTGAGGAAGGGATAGCCGGCCTGCCGGTAATAGGTGAGCAGCGCGACGCGGGCGTCCTCGATCTCCTCCGTCGTGACCGTCCGCCCCTCCAGCCCCGCGACGAGCGGGCGCAGCCGGGCCGTGTCGATCGCACCGTTGCCGCTGACGACCGTCTCGACAACCGGCGCCCGCTCGACATCGGCGGTCACGGGGCGAGGGGTGATCGGCGGCGAGGGCAGGGAGGGCGACAACCTCGGAAGAACGGGCGGCGCCAGGTCCCGCAGGATCACTCCGGGCGGAGGAGGCGACGGGATGGCTTGGGCAAAGACCGGCGATGCGGCCGCGATGATCGCCAAGCTGACGAAACTCTGTCTGAGCAACGGCCTATGCTTCATCGACTTGTCCCCAGGCAAGTGTAAGAAGCCGGGGGGCCGTATGCGGTCAAGCGCAAATTTACGGTTGGTTCACTATAAATATCCTAAAGATTACCAATCTTGCGCATGCTTTATAGAGCTGCTAAATGGAACCGGCGATCTATTAAAACCAACTGTGGGTTGAGTGGTCGAGCATACTTTGAATGCGGCCATTGGGGATTGAGCATGAATCGATCGTCTTCGTTGATGTGCCTCGCGCTCGGCGTGCTGGCGGGGTCATGGGGTCTGTATCCCTCGGCAGCCCAGGCGCAGCTCGACGCGCGTACCCAGCAACTGATCGACCAGCTTCGCCCGCGCAGCCAGCAGAACGTTCCGAGCCGCACGCGCGGCATCACCATGCCGATGCAGAGTGACCCCGGGGCCAGCCAGCCACCCGCGGCTTCCCCAGTCGCCAGCGCCGCGCCCGTCCGCCGTGCGCCGTCCGGTCCTGCCACGACGACGGCGCCGGCCGGCACCCCCGCCGTCAGCCTGGTCATCAATTTCCAAAGCGGTTCGGCCGTCCTGGCGCCGAGCGCGGTGGAGACGCTCGATCGTCTCGGCCGCGCGCTGGGAGCCGCCGAATTCGCCGGGTTCCGTTTCCGGATCGAAGGCCACACCGACAGCGTGGGGCCCGCGGAAGGCAACCTCGCCTTGTCGGAGCGCCGTGCCGAGGCCGTGAAGGACTATCTGGTCAAGACGGTCGGGCTGGATGCGGCGCGGCTGGTGACGCAGGGCCTGGGCGAAAGCCAGCCTCTCATCCGCACGCCCGATGAGACGGCGGAAGTCCGCAATCGCCGCGTCCAAGTGCTGAACCTCGGCAGCTGAGCCTGCGAAGGTCACGCGGGCCCCCGGCATGCTTGCGGTGCAGCACGCCCCTTGCTTTGCTGCGGCCCGAATTCTGGAGACTGGCCATGACCTTCGCGCTTCCCCGCCGCACGGCGCTTATCGGGGCCGCGGCCGCGCTGTCCGCCCCGGCCGCCGTCGCGCAGGAGGGGCCGATCCGGATCGGCGAAATCAACTCCTATTCCGCCCAGCCTGCCTTCCTCGCCGCCTATCGCAATGCCTGGGCCATGGCGCAGGACGAGGCGAACGCCGCCGGCGGCATCAACGGCCGCCGGATCGAGACGGTGTTCCGTGACGACGCCGGCCGCCCCGAGGATGCGGTGCGCCATGCCGGCGAGCTCATCAGCAGCGAGCGCGTGCATCTCCTCGCCGGCGGCTTCCTCTCCAATGTCGGGCTGGCGCTGGGGGATTTCGCCCTGCAGAACCGCAAGCTGTTCGTGGCGTCGGAGCCGCTGACCGACGCGCTCGTTTGGGCGCGCGGCAACCGCTACACCTTCCGGCTGCGCTGCAGCACCTACATGCAGGCCGCGATGCTGGTGGAGGAGGCGGCCAAGCTGCCGCCGCAGCGCTGGGCGACGGTCGCGCCGAACTACGAATACGGCCAGTCCGCGGTGCGCTGGTTCAAGGAGCTGCTGCTCCGCGCCAAGCCCGGCACCACCTTCGTCGCCGAGCAGTTCCCGGCTCTGGGCCGCATCGATGCGGGCGCTACGGTACAGGCGCTGGCCAGCGCCAATCCCGAGGCGATCTTCAACGTGACCTTCGCCGCTGATCTCACGAATTTCGTTCGCCAGGGCAGCACCCGCGGGCTATTCGAACGCCGCCACGTCGTCTCCATGCTGACCGGCGAGCCGGAATACCTGGATGCGCTGGGCGACGAGGCGCCGGAGGGCTGGATCGTCACCGGCTATCCCTCGGCCGATATCGCCAACCCCGCCCATACGCGCTTCCGCGAGGCCTACCGCCGCCGCTTCAACGAGGCGCCCAAGCTCGGCAGCATCGTCGCGGCCGACACGGTCGCGGCCATCGTCGCCATGCTGAAGAAGGCCGGCACGACCGAGACGGAACCCATGGTGGATGCGATGAGCGGGCTGAAATTCCCGGGTACCTTCGGCGAGGGCGATGTCGAGTTCCGCGCCATCGACCACCAAGCAACGATGGGCGCCTATGTCGGCAAGACGGCGTTGCGCGGCGGCAAGGGCGTGATGGTGGATTGGCGCTACGCCAACGGCGCCGCCTACCTGCCCAGCGACGAGGTGGTGCGGACGCTGCGGCCCCAGGGCTGATGCCGCCCGAACGGGCCGGCTGATGCTTGAAAACCTGCTGGTGCAGGGGCTGAGCGGGCTGGCTTCGGCGTCCTCGCTCTTCCTCGTGGCTTCGGGGCTGACGGTCATCTTCGGCGTCACGCGCATCGTGAACTTCGCGCATGGCAGCCTCTACATGCTCGGCGCCTACCTCTCCTGGACGCTGGTGACGAACCTGCCGCGCAGCCATCTCGGCTTCTGGGGCGGGGTGCTGGGCGCGGTCCTGATCGTGGGCGCGGTCGGCGTGCTGATCGAGGTGCTTCTGCTGCGGCGGATCTACAAGGCGCCGGAGATGTTCCAGCTGCTCGCCACCTTCGGCGTGGTGCTGGTCGTGCAGGATGTGGCGCTGCTGATCTGGGGCCCGCAGGACCTGCTCGGCCCGCGCGCGCCCGGGCTGCGCGGCGCCATCGAAATCTTCGGGCTGCGCTTCCCGCTCTACGAGCTGTTCCTGATCGGCGTCGGGCCGGTGGTGCTGGCGCTGCTCTGGCTGCTGTTCCGCCGGACGCGATGGGGCACGCTGGTGCGCGCCGCAACGGCGGACCGCGAGATGGTGGGCGCGCTGGGCGTGAACCAGCGGATGCTGTTCACCACCGTGTTCTTCCTCGGCTCCGTCCTGGCCGGACTTGGCGGCGCGCTGCAGATCCCGCGCGAGAGCGTGAACCTGCAGATGGACCTGGCCGTGATTGTCGAGGCCTTCGTGGTGGTGGTCGTCGGCGGCCTCGGCTCGTTGCCCGGCGCCTTCCTCGCGGCGTTGCTGATCGGCGAGTTGCAGGCCTTCGGCATCCTGATCTTCCCGCGAATCACGCTCGTCCTGGCCTTCCTGGTGATGGCGGTGGTGCTGGTGGTCCGCCCGCACGGGTTGCTGGGCCGCGCGCCCTCCGGCCCGCACGGCGTGAGCGTTATGGAACCGCCCTTTCCCCCGGCCTCGCCATGGCTGTCGCGGTTGGCAGTGGGCGCGCTCGCGCTTGCCTTGGTGGTGCCGCCGCTGCTCGGCGATTTCGCGCTGATCGTCTTCACCGAGATCGCGATCATGGTGCTCTTCGCCGCCAGCCTGCACTTCATCATGGGGCCGGGCGGCATGGCGAGCTTCGGGCATGCCGCCTATTTCGGCTTCGGCGCCTATGGGGCGGGCCTGCTGGTCAAGCACTTCGCCGCGCCGATGGAGATGGGGCTGGTTGCGGCGCCCTTCGCGGCGGGACTGGCGGGCCTCGTCTTCGGCTGGTTCTGTGTGCGGCTTTCCGGCGTCTATGCCGCGATGCTGACGCTGGCCTTCGCGCAGATCGCCTGGTCCACCGCGTTCCAATGGGTGGAATTGACGGGCGGCGACAACGGCATCCTCGGCGTCTGGCCGAGCGGTTGGGCGCAGTCCAAGCTCGCCTTCTACTACCTCGCGCTGGCGCTCTGCCTCGCCGCGACGCTGCTGCTGCGCCGGGCGATCTTCGCGCCCTTCGGCTATGCGCTGCGAGCCGGTCGCGACAACCCCCTGCGCGCCGAAGCCATCGGCATCGACGGTTTCCGCATCCGCTGGGTTGCCTTCACCCTGGCGGCCATGGCGGCGGGGGTCGCGGGCGGGCTCTTCGCCTATTCCAAGGGCAGCGTCTTCCCGACTTACATGGCCATCCCGCGCAGCGTGGACGCGCTGTTGATGGTGCTGCTCGGCGGCCTGCAAACGGTGAGCGGGCCGATCGTCGGCGCGCTGTCCTATACCTGGCTGCACGAGCAGCTCCTGCGCGCCTTCGATCTCTGGCGGCTGCTGCTGGGCTGCACGATCCTGGCGCTGGTGCTGTTCTTCCCGCAGGGGCTGGCGGGAGCCGCGCAGAAATTCAGCGGTCGGCGCGCATGACGCTTGAGGTCCGCGACCTGCACAAATCCTTCGGCGGCGTGCATGCCGTCTCCGGCGTCTCGCTTGACGTGGCGGCCGGCGAGCTTTTGGCGCTGATCGGGCCGAACGGTGCGGGCAAGTCCACCTGCTTCAACATGCTGAACGGCCAACTGCGCCCCGATCGCGGTTCGGTGAGGCTGCGCGGGCAGGAGATCACGGGCCTGGCCCCGCGCCGCATCTGGCGGATGGGCGTCGGTCGCACCTTCCAGATCACCGCGACCTTCGGCTCCATGACCGTGCTGGAGAATATCCAGATGGCGCTGCTGAGCCATGCGAGACGGCTCTTCGACATCTGGAACCCGGTCGCGCGCCAGGACCCCGCCCCGGCGATGGCGCTGCTGGAGCGCGTCGGCATGGCGGCGCAATACGCGCGCCCCTGCGGCGTGCTCGCCTATGGCGACCTCAAGCGCGTGGAGCTCGCCATCGCGCTCGCCAACGAGCCCGCGCTGCTGCTGATGGACGAGCCCACTGCCGGCATGGCGCCGCCCGAGCGCGTGGCGCTGATGGAGCTCACGGCCCGGATCGCGCGCGAGGGCGGCATCGCCGTGCTCTTCACCGAGCACGACATGGACGTGGTCTTCGCCCATGCCGACCGCATCCTGGTGCTGGACCGCGGCAAGCCCATCGCCGAGGGCAGCCCCGCCGATATCCGCAACGACGCCCGCGTGCGCGAGGTCTATCTCGGCACCGGCGCCACCCACGGCCAGGCGTGATGCTCGAAGTGACCGGGCTGCACGCGCATTACGGCCGCGCGCATATCCTTGATGGCGTGACGCTGGGGGCCCGGCAAAGCGAGGTGCTGGCGCTGCTCGGCCGCAACGGCGCGGGCAAGAGCACCACCATGAAGTCCATCATGGGACTGGTGCGGCCGACCTCCGGCGCGGTGCGCTTCCGCGGGGAGGATATCGCCGGCCGCGAGCCCTTCGAGATCGCCCGGCGCGGCATCGGCTACGTGCCCGAGGAACGCCGCATCTTCGCGGACCTGACGGTGCTGGAGAACCTCGATGTCGGCCGCATGCCGGCGAGTGAAGGCTTGGCGGCGTGGACGGTCGAGCGCGTCTTCGCCCTCTTCCCCAGCCTGGCCGCGATGCGGACGCGCACGGGCGGGCGGATGAGCGGGGGCGAGCAGCAGATGCTCACCATCGGCCGGACCCTGATGGGCAATCCGCGCCTGATCCTGTTGGACGAGCCGAGCGAGGGGCTGGCGCCCGTTGTCATCGAGCGCATGGCGGAAACCATCCTGGCGCTGAAGCGCGAGGGGCTGACGGTGCTGCTGAGCGAGCAGAACCTGCACTTCGCGCGGCTGGTGAGCGACCGCGCCTGCGTGCTGGAGAAAGGCGCGATCCGGTGGGAGGGCGCGATGGAGGCGCTCATGACGGACGAGGCCGTGCGGGCGCAGTATCTGAGCGTCTAGATTCGTGCCTCCAGCACGCGGCCCATGAACCGCGTGATGCCGCGCTGCCATCCCCAGGCGATCGCAACCGGGACATCGGCACCCGTCAGCACCACCCGGCTCCGGTCCTCCGGCAGCCCGGCATCAAGCGCGGCGCGCATCGGCCCATCGGCGGAAAGCATCTCCGGGCGGAAGCGCAGGCGCAGCACCGGAAGGTCCAGCCGGCGGGGCGGGAGCAGCGGCAGCAATGCCGGCTCCATCTCGTCCAGCCCCAACCGCCAGCCGCGCTGCAGCGACAGCCGCCGGACCAGCGCGAAGCCGGCCGGGTCGGCCAGCAACTCGCTTGCACCCAGGCAGACCACCAGTCGGGCGCGGCCCTGCGGCCCCAGCACGGCATCCAGGCGCAGGAACTCCGCCTCCGTCACGGCGCCCAGGCTCAGCGGCAGGCAGGCATCGCCCAGCGCGCGGGCCTCCTGCGGATGGGCGAGTTCGGCGAGCATCCGCCGCTCGGTCGCTTGGCGGAAGCGGCGGGCCAGGTGAGGCGCGGCGGAGAGGGAGCGGCCGGGCAGCAGCGCCGCCGCGACATCCGGCAAATGCGGCCGCAACTCCGTCCAGAGCGGCTCAGCCTGCTCGTCCCCGGAAGCCAGCCGCCAGATCGTCTGCCGCCGCAGGAAGGCGGTGAGGTTGGCGGTGGTCAGCGCGCGCAGGGCGGCGTCCATCTCGGCACCCGAAGGCGCGAGGCCCACGGGCGCCACCGGTGCGGGAGCCTGCGCAGTGCCGTGGAGCCCGAGCGCGGCCTCGACCAAAGTGAGCAGCCGCGCGGCCTCGGCGGGGAGGCGGAGGATGGGCAATAGGGTCTCCACCGGGATTTCCGGCAGCAGGTTGGCCAGGCTGCGCCGCACCTCCTCCAGATGCTCCCCGGGCGGGGGCGACAGGGCGACGAGGTCGCCGCCGGGCAGCTCGAAGAGCCGGGCACGCGTCGGGCGCAGCACCGGGGCCAGCGCTTCTCGGACCAGTCGCTGGTGGCGCCGCTCGCGCAGCCGGGCCGGGAGCAGCGAGAGGCGCAGATGCAGCACCCGCCGCTCCACGCCCGAGGCGACGCAGTCCCGCGCCAGGGTCGCCAGCGCCATGGCGTCGCGCAGGGAGGCGTTGCCCTCAGCCGTAAGGTCGGCCACGGCGAGGCTCATGGGCTGGTTCCTTCATGCAGGATGCCCGGCGCCCGGCACCAGCCGGGGGTGGGCTGGCCGAGCGCGATCAGCCGCGGCGGGCGATGCGCCGGCGGCTCGGCGGTGGCGGGGACGGCCCAGACCAGGCCGGGCGCCTCCACCCAATCCAGCGCGCAGGCATCGGTGGCCACCAACCCGACCGCCCAGCCCGCCGCGCGTAGGCCGGCCTCCATCGCTGCGAAGCCGCCGGGGTCGGCAAGGGAGGCCAGCGGCAGGAGGGCGATGGGCCGGTTGGGATCGTCCGGGGCACCGCCGGCCAGTGGCGCGCCCCGGGGAAGGCCGCCCAGCGGCAGGTCGAGGATCAGGCGCAGGCCCGGCCGCAGCGCCGGCAGCCGGCGGCGCTGGACGGGATCGGCAAGTGCCGCCAGCAGCCGGCGGCAGAGCCATTCGCGGGCGACCGCTTCGGATTCGGCATCGGCTAGGCCGAGTGAGGCCGGGCCGA
Organism: Rubritepida sp.; assembly: GCA_028291455.1. Classification (GTDB taxonomy): domain Bacteria; phylum Pseudomonadota; class Alphaproteobacteria; order Acetobacterales; family Acetobacteraceae; genus Roseococcus. The sequence goes on from JAQGHY010000346.1 coordinate 9,880, forward strand.
GCCGCTGCGCCACGGGGCGGGTTCCGGTGCCGTCGGCAAAGAAGGTGAGGCAGGCAAGATCCTCGACGGGCAGGGTGGCGCAATGGGCCTCGAGCCCGGCCAGGGTCGGCAAGAGCGCGGCGGAGGCTGCCTGCGCCTGTTCGCAGCGCGCCTTTACGGCGGATCGGTTGGCGGGAAGGGGCCAGGACTCCGCGGTCTGTCCGGTCAGCTCGGCGATCGCCTGCCGCGCCCGGTTGCCCGGGCCGGTCGTGGCGCCCAGCAGCAGGTCGCCACCCGGAAATTCCACGACATGGCCGCCGCCGAGCACGGCCGCCTCCTCCAGCAGCGCGCGGGCGATCCGGCGTCCGGCAAAGCTGCCTTGGGCCGGGCTGAACACGGCCACGCCGCCTTCGGGCATGGCGAGCAAGGCCGCCGGCCAATCCGAGGCCGGAATTTGCTGGTGCCGGCCCGTAAAAAGAGATCCCATGATTCTGCCCCGCGGTCCCTTTTGCACCACGTCGGCAACCTAAGCGCCGAATCCTTAAGGAATCTTTGTGACGCTCATTTCCCGCGTCGCGTCACATTTTGTTGCGGCAACCCCACCCCCTGGGCTAACCCAGTCCTCAATGTCAGCTGCGTTACCCCCCTCTTCGTCCGGTCGCGATGCGGCCACACCCGCACAACTCTCCGAAGCGGTCCGAGGCATGTCCCGAGGGGCCGTCCTCGTCGTGGGCGATGCCATGGTGGACCGCTACATCTACGGCACCGTCTCGCGCATCAGCCCCGAGGCGCCGGTTCCCGTCCTTTGTATCGAGCGCGAGGTCGCCCTGCCCGGCGGCGCCGGCAATGTCGTCCGCAACCTCACGGCGCTCGGCGCGGCCGTGGCCTTCGTCTCCGTCGTCGGCGACGACCAGGCTGGCAGCGACCTCACCGGCCTGATCGGCGGCCAGCCGCGGGTGGAGCCCTGGCTGCTCGTGCAAGGCGGCCGCACCACCACCATGAAGACGCGCTTCATCTCCGGCGGCCAGCACCTGCTGCGGACCGACCGCGAGCAGGCCGCGCCCATCCATCCGCGCCTCGCGGACCGGCTGGTCAAGATTTCCTCGGATGCCGTCGCCGTGACGACCACGCTGGTCCTCTCCGACTACAAGAAGGGCGTGCTCGCGGGCGACATCCCGGCCCGGCTGATCGCCGCCGCCCAGGCCGCCGGCCGCCGCGTGGTGGTCGATCCCAAGGGCGGCGACCATGGCCGCTTCGCCGGCGCCGACCTCATCATTCCCGAGCCCGATGAGCTCGCCGGCGCCACCGGCCTGCCGGTGCATGACGAGGCCTCGGCCGCCGCCGCTGCAAGCGCCCTGCGCCGGATGCACCGCTTCGGCGCCGTCCTGGTGCCCCGTGCGCCGGATGGGCTGACCCTGCTCGAAGTCGAGGCCGACGGCAGCGAGACGGTGCGGCATTTCCGCGCCGAAGCCTCCGAGGTGCATGACCCCGCCGGCAGCGGCGATGCCGTGGTGGCAGTCGTGGCCGCCGGCATGGCGACGGGGCTTTCGCTCGCCTCCGTGGCGCGGCTCGCGGCGCTGGCGCTCGGCATCGTCAGCCGTAAATCCGGCATCGCGCCGGTCCGCGCCGAGGAATTGCTGGAGGGCCTGACCCCCGGCCGCAGCGCAGCGCGCAAGCTCGTCTCCCTGCCGCTCGCGGCCGAGGTGATCGAGCGCTGGCGGCATCGCGGCTGGCGCATCGGGCTGCTGCAAGCCAACGGCGTGCCCCTCTCCGAGGAAGTCACCGAACAGGCACGCCGCTGGTGCGACCGCCTGCTCGTCGGCGTGCGGGACGAGGGCGAGACTGCGGATCTGCTGGCAGAACGGCCCGAAGTTGATCTGGTGGCGATCGGCGCCGACCAGGGCGGTGAGGAACTGCTGCGCCTGCTCCGCCCCGACGTGCTGGTTTCCGACGGGACAGATGCTTCCCTGGCCGCATTGATGCGCGAATGGGGCGGCGAGGTGCGGGCTACGGCCTAACCGGCGCGTTCCCGCTGGGCGGGGCGGCTTGCGCCGCGCCGCCTCCCGAAACAGTTTAGTCCGGCGAGACCACGTTGCAGCCGTTGTGTGAACGCAGGCGGTCGCACGCCTGGTGCGCGCCGCTTTGGCTCAACCCGGTCACGCGGGCGCGGAACAGGGTCGCGCGTCCGACCTGGACGGGCATCACCAGGACGCGTCCGCCGACATTGCCTTGCGCCCCTTGGGCTGCCGAGCGTGCCTGATCCGGCGAGGTATAGGCGCCGACCTGCACCGCCCATTGGCCGGAGCCGACGGCGGCGGGGCGGAAGGCGGCCGGAAGCGTGCCGGCCTGGGCGGAGCTGATGATGCCGAAGCTGCGCGACGGCGGACGGGTGGCGACCAGCTGCGGAACCGACCGCGCCTCGGGACGCGAGGGCGTGTAATCCCGCTCGGTTCGGGCGAAGGGTTCGGAGCGTGGCGCACTTTCCGCCATGCGGGCCGCGCCCTCGGGCGTCGAGCCGTCGGGGATGGGATCCATGCGGCCCACGATGATCTGGCCACCGTCGTAGGTCGAGGCAGGCTCGGCGGCGCGGGCGGCGCTCTCGGCCATGCGGATGGCGCCTTCGGGCGTCGATCCGTCCGGGATGGGCGCCATGGCGACGACGCCGCCGGAAGCAGCGTAGCTGTCGCCGCGGCTGGGCGAGGCGGAGGCCATGCGGACCGGCGGGATATTCGCCTCGGCCGGAGGCAGCGCGGCGTATTGCGCGCCCTGTTCGCGGATGGCGCGCTGTTCGGCCAGGGCCATGCGCGTGGAAGCGTCCATCCGGCGCGGGCCGGGGGGGACGTTCACCGGGATATCGCCGGCGGCATAGATCTCCGGCGGGGCGCGGCGCACGGGGCTGGAGCGGATCACGCCGGGCCCGACGCGGGCCACGTAGTTGCGCGTCTCGGCCGGCAGGCCACGGCTGTTGTAGAGGTAGTCCTCGAGGCGGCGCGGGCCGGCATTGTAGGCGGCCAGGAAGGCGGGCGAGCCGTAGAGGTCGTACATCTCGCGCAGATAGGCGGTGCCGGCCATGAGGTTGTCGTAGGGATGGTACGGGTCGTCGCCGAGGTTGTGGCGGCGCTGGAGCTCGCGGAAGGTGCCGGGCATGACCTGCATCAGGCCCATGGCGCCCACGGGCGATACGGCGCCGGAACGGCCGCCAGATTCCTGGCGCATCACTTCGCGGATCCAGCGCTCCGGCACATCGAAGCGGCGAGATGCCTCGCGGATCCACGGACCCCAAGGGTCGCTCGCCGGGCCGGGCGGATCGTAGGTGCGCGGGCTGGCGGTCCTGGCGTAGGTGCTGGAGCCGCCGGACTGCTGCGTGGTCCCACAGGCGGCCAGCAGGGCGAGTACGCCCAAAGCGGCCAACGGCTGAGCCAACCGAGCACGTCGGCGCGAAACAATGATGCGCATACCCAAGAAACTCCCCCTGTTTCGCTGCAGGAAAGCACCCCGAACCACCCCCATGGTGCGGGACACGCAGCGAATAGCCTAGCCGAACGGCGGACATGGCTTACACGGACCATACCGTCGGCTGGGGACTCAGAGCAAGCAAAGAAGTCGGAACTAAGGCCGGGCTTGGGGCCGGCGGTGGAAAGCGCCATGATGGGCGGATGCTATTACCCCGCCGCCTCGCCGTCGTTCTGCTCTGCATGGGATCGGCGAGCTGCGGCACGCGCGGCCCTGCCGAGCTGCCCGCCGCGCAGGCGCCGCAGGTGGCCGAAGCCAGCGTGGAGCGCGGCATCGTCATCGGACTGAGGCCCTTGGGTGCACCGCCCGTCGCCGAGTACCAGGCGCGCGCCGTGGCGCAGGTGCTGCGGGTAGCCACCGGTCCCGGCGCCCCGCCGCCCGCTGCCGCCGTGGAGGTCATCGTGCGGCTGGAAGGTGGCGTGCGCGACATCGTCTTCATCCGCGGCGCCAGCGAGAACCTGCGGCTGGGCCAGCGTGTGACGCTGACCACGGGCGACCACCCGGACCTGCTGCCCTAGCCGGCCTCAAGCCTGCGCGCGATCTCGAACAATACCGGCTCGGCGCCATAGGGGCCGACGAGTTGCACGCCGATCGGCCGCCCGTCCGGATGCGGCAAGCCCGGCACGTTGAGGCCGGGATAGCCAACGGCATTCACCCAGGTGGAGAAGATGTTCATCGCCCGTGCATGGCCGGGCTTGCCATCGATCTCGCGCGGGAACTCGTCCTCCGCGGGCCAGGCGGGAGCGGCGGCGCTGGGCATGAGCAGCGCGTCGAAACCCCCCCAGTTTGCCGAGACGTCGGCGCGGAAGGCGTTCAGGCGATCCACCGCATCGACGAGTTCGGGAATGGTGAGGGCCTGGCCGCGCTTGGCCATGGGGAGGAGCGAGGCGCTGGCCTCGGCCTCCCAGCGGTCGGGAAAGCGGCTGGCCATGCGCGCGACGCCGGCCGCCGGGATCACGCCCCAGATATCGCGGATGGCGGCGAGGTCGTAGGGCGCGGCGCAAAGCTCCACGTGGCAGTCCAAGCGCGCCAGCCGCTGGGCCGCATCCTCGACGGCGGCGCGGACGGCGGGGTCGACCGCCTCGTCGCCATAGGTCGCGAGCCAGCCGATGCGGAATTTGCGCCCCGGGCCGGTGGGAATATCCGCCGGGAGGCGCTGCGAGGTGGGGTCGCGCGGATCGGGGCCGGTGAGGGCGGCGTAGAGCATGTGCACGTCCTCGACCGAACCGGCGATGAGCCCGATCGCCTGGAAATCCATCGCCATCGGCGGGAAGCCGTAGCGGCGCGGAACGCGGCCATTCGAGGGCCGCAGGCCGACCAGGCCGGTATAGCTCGCCGGCAGGCGCGTTGAGCCGCCGGCATCGGTGGCAACCGCCAGCGGGATCATGCCCGAGGAGACCGCCGCGACGGCCCCGCCGCTGGAGCCGCCGGGCGTCAGGCGCGGGTCCATCGGGTGGCGGGTGTGGCCGGTGATGGGGCTGAAGGTGCGGCCCGAAAGCGCGAATTCCGGCGTGCTGGTCTTGCCGACGATGACGGCCCCTGCGGTGCGCAGGCGCTCGACCACGATGTCGTCCTGCGGGGGCGTGAAATCGGCGAAAAAGCGGCTGCCCCAGCGCGCGGGCATGCCGGCGACGAAGAGGTTGTCCTTCACGCCGACCGGCAGGCCGTCGAGCGGGCCGATGCGCCGGCCGTCGCGCTGGCGGGCATCGGCCTCCGCGGCCGCCGCGCCGGCCTGCACGGGATCGACATGCGCCCAGGCGTGCAGCACGTCGTCGCTGGCCGCGATCCGCGCGAGGCTTTCCGCGAGCAGGGCGCTGGGCGTGGTCTCTTTCGCATCGAGACGGCGGGCCATGCTGGCGGCGCTTTCGCGCGGATGGATGAGGGTGGTCATGACCAGTCTCCTGCGGGTTCGGGAAGTACGGAGCGTTGCAGCAGCGCCGCCAGCGCGCGGCTTTCGCGGGCGAGCAGCAGGGCCACGCGCTCGAGGCGGGGCGGCTTTAGGCGTTCGGAAATCGCCACGATGCAGAGGGATGCGGCGGGGATATCCGCCGTGCCTGCAACGGGCGCGGCGATGCCGCGATAGCGCGCGACGAAGCGCCCGGTGGTGATGGCGTAGCCGCGCCGGCGCGTGGCCTCCAGCGCATCGCTCACATCGGCGGCGGAGAGGCGGTAGCGCGGGTAGCGCGTGGCATTGGCGCGAAGGGCGGATTGGGCCTCATCGTCGGGCAGCGCCGCGAGGACGGCGAGCGCCCCGGCGCCGACCCCCAGCGGGCGGCGATTGCCGATCTCGAGCGGGAGGGCCTTGATCGGAAAGCTGCCCTCGCAGCGGTCGAGGCAGAGTGCATCGGCACCGCTGCGGATCGTGAGATAGGCCGAATCGCCGGTGGCCTCGGCGAGCCGCTGCAGGCTCGGCTGGCACAGCTTGCGGAGGTCGAGCTGCGGGGCGGCGGCGAGGCCGAGTTCGTAGAGCAGCGGCCCCGGGCGATAGGCTCGGCTGCCGGCATCCTTCGAGAGCAGTTCCTCCTGAACCAGGGCCTGTAGGATGCGATGCGCGGTGGAGGGCACCAGGCCTGTCGCGGCGGATAGACCGCGCAGGGATGCACCGCCTCCACGGGCGGCGGCGATCTCGCGCAGGAGGGCGGCGGTGCGATGAATCGTCTGGGCGCCGTCACGGCTTTGAGCCACGGAGCGCGGCTTTGGTGGATTATCTTCCACAATATGGAAAGGTGGATTGCACCGGCCGATGCTGCCCCGCTAACTCGCGGCAAGCAATCCAGCGGTTCCGCATCGTGGAACGGCATGGATCGCACTGGAAGGAAGACCACCAGTCTCGGGCCCTTTTGGACCGGGAGAATGATTATGGGCGTTGATCGTCATAGCGGTATGGGCCGGCGCGGCCTCGCGCTTCTGGCCGCCGGGCTGGGTGGCGTGCCGCCCGCCTTCGCACAAACCAATTTTCCGACCCGATCGCTGCGCCTGCTCGTGCCGTTCCCGCCAGCTGGGGCTGCCGATGTGATGTCGCGCGTGGTGGCGGACGCGGCGCGGCTGGTGATCGGCCAGTCGGTGGTGGTCGAGAACCGCTCGGGTGGCGGCGGCAGCATCGGCACCGAGGCCGCGATCCGCGCACCGGCGGATGGCTACACGATCCTGATGGGCAACCAGTCCACCCACTCCATCAATCCGGAGGCGCGGACCAACCTCGGCTATGACCCTGGGACGCAGCTGGTGCCGGTCGCCTCGGTCGGGAACGTCGCGCAGGTGATCTATGTGCGGAACTCCCTGGCGGTGCGGGACGTGCCTGAGTTGATCGCGCTGGCGAAGTCGAGGCCGGGCGAGATCAGCTACGGCAGCACGGGTGTGGGGACCGGCAGCCACCTGGCCATGATGCTGCTGGAGGGCCATGCGGGGATCGAGCTGAACCATGTGCCGTTCCGCGGCACCGCGCCGGCGACGGCGGCGCTGCTGGCGGGCCAGATCGACATGGCGATCGACACCATGCCGACGGCGCTGCCGCATATCAACGGCGGCAGCGTGCGCGCCATCGCGGTAACGACGACGGTGCGGCATCCCCGCCTGCCGGACGTGGCGGCGCTGCCCGAGGTCGGCTTCGGCGATTACGAGGCGGTGCTTTACTACGCGCTCTTCGCGCAAGCGGACACGCCGGCGCCGAACCTGGCGCGGCTGGGCGATGCCTTCGAGGCGACCATGGCTTTGCCGGCGGTGAGCGCGAAGCTGCTCGACATGGGCATCGATCCGCTGCCGGTGCCGCGCGCGCAGCTCCCGGCCTATATCGCGGCGGATCGCGCGCGTTGGGGTGCGGTCATTCGGCGCGCCGGCATCAAGGTGGAATAGTCTTCCACATTACGGGAAGCCGGGTTGCGCGCGACGGGGCCGCTCAGCAAGCTCGGCGAGACCATCGTCTTTTACTCATCGTTTTTCTGGAGATACCGAGAGCATGGAATTCGTCGATCTGAGCCGCGAACTCTTCCACAAGACCCAGGCGCACCCGTCGCATCCGCCCGTCATCATGACGGTGTGGAACGACCACTCCGAGCCCAAGAAGGCGGGCAATACCACCTTCAGCAGCAAGGCGCTCTCCATCGCCTTTTCCGACCATGCCGGCACGCATGTCGATGCGCCCGTGCATTTCGATCCGCGCCCGGAAGCGCTTTCCATCGACCAGGTGCCGCTGGAGAAATTCTACACCTCCGCCTTCTGCATCGACCTCTCGCATGTGCCGCTGAAGACCTCGGCGACGCTGGAGGAGGTCCAGGCGGCCGTCGCGAAATCCGGCGAGACCATCAAGAAGGGCGACACGGTGCTGATCTACTTCGGCACCACCAAGCTCCTGGGAACGCCGGCGTACCAGCACGACTTCGCCGGCCTTTCGCTGCCGGCGATCCATTGGCTGGCGGAGCAGGGGATCGGCATGTTCGGCGTCGAGGCGATCAGCCCGGCACCGGAGGGCGAGCCCAACTTCCAGGCGCATATGGCCTGCGCGGAGCTCGGCATCACGCATATGGAATGCCTCACCAACCTCGACAGCCTGCTCGGGCGCGGGCGCTTCACCTTCATCGGCTTTCCGCTGAAGATCCGCGGCGGCACGGCGAGCCCGATCCGCGCGGTGGCGCTGTTCGCGTAAGTCTGGCGGAATGGGCTCCCTGACCGGAGCCCATCCCATGCACCTGCTGCAGCCCGAATTCGCCATCGAGCGCGACGAGGCACTCGACTTCGCCGCGCGGCGGGGCTTCGGCCTCCTGATCGCCCATGACGGCGGGCGGCCCATCGGCTCGCACCTGCCCTTCGTGTTGAAGCGCGAAGGGGCTGATGTCACGGTGCAACTGCATGTGACCAAGGCCAATCCGCTGGCGGCGCTGGCGGATGGCCAGCGCGAGTTCCTCTTCGTAGTGACCGGGCCGGACACCTACATCTCGAACGACTGGTATGACCGCCCGGATAACGTCTCGACCTGGCTCTACGAGGCGGTGCATCTCACCGGCCCGGCACGGCGGATGGAGCTGACGGCGAACCGCGCCCATGGCGACGCGCTGCTTGCGGTGGCCGAGGCGCGGGCCGCGCCCAAGCCGCCGTGGGATCTCGAAGCCATGGAGCCGGTGAAGCGTGAGGCGATGCTCGCCTTTATCGTGTCGCTGGAAATCGACGTCGCTCGCATCGAGGGGCAGCGCAAGCACAACCAGCTCAAGCCGGATTCCGACCACGTCGCGATCGTGCGCATGCTGCAACGCCGGGGCGAGGCGAACGGAATTGCCATTGCGACGCAGATGCGGGCGGCGCGGCCGGCGCTGGATTACGGCTGATCGAGAAGCTGGGCGAAGCGCTGACCAGTTCGGGCAGATCATTCCGAAAGCGTAAGTAACGCAAACGCCTATTGTCGCAAATGCGAATTAGTCGCAATAAAGCGAACCAGGGAGGGGTTCCCTTGGGGAGAGCCAGCCGGGGGCGATTTGACGACACCCATCCTCACGCTTGATCGCGGTTGCCACGGCTCCACGCGATCGCGTGGTTCGTCGCGCCCCCGGCGGCCCTCGGCACGAATTTTCTGCTAATCTATACGCCACGCGCGGCCACGCTTCTCAGGCCGCGCCGCCGGCGGTGGCCGGTCTCACAGGGCTCGGTTTCACGTCAATCTGAGAGGAAACGACATCATGGGCATCCGCATATCCATGTTTCTGACGGCAGCCATCCTGGCAGCCATCGCCATCACCTTTTCCCTCGCCGCATCGGCGCATCAGGTCTGGCTGGAACGGGAGGGCGACACCGCGCGCGTCTATTTCGGCGAGCCGGTGGAGAATGTCCGCGAACGTTCGGGCGCGCTGCTGGACCGGATCGCCAGTCCCCGCCTCGCGGGCTCGGATGCCGCGCCGCTGCCGCTGCAGCGCCGGGAGGACCACGTCGCCATCACCCTGCCGGCCGGGACCGGAGACGTCTGGGTGATCGAGGATGGCCTGCAGCCCTTCGGCCGTCCCGGCGCCTCGGACCGGACGAAGGCGGTCATGCTCGCCCGCGAGGGACGCTCCGAGACGCGGCAGGTGCTGGAACTCGAGCTGGTCCCGGTGGTCGCCGGCGGCAACGAGTTCACGCTGATGCTGCGCGGCGAGCCGGTGCCCCGCGCGGAGGTGACGCTGGTCGCGCCGCCGCGCTGGGAGCGCAAGCTGCGCACCGACCTCCAGGGCCGCGTGCGCTTCGAGACGCCCTGGGCCGGGCGCTACGTCGCGGAGGCGATTTATCTCGACAACCGGTCCGGCGGCTCGGGCGAGGCGAGCTACGCGCGGCTGCGCTACGTCTCGACGCTGTCCTTCACCGTGGCCGAGGGGATCGCCTGGGAGGACCGGTGAGCCTCACCCCAGCGTGATGCCCGCCGACCGCACCACCTCGACCGCGATGCGCCGCTGCCCGTCGAGCCAGTTCGCGAAGGCCTCCGGCGCGCTGCCCACCATGATCGCACCAGCGGGGTCCATTCGGGCGCGGACGGCGGCCGAGCGGGCCGAGACCGCGGCCGCCGCGGCGATGCGCATGATCGGGCCCGTCGGCGTGCCGGTTGCGGCGAAGACGCCGTTCCAGTCGTTGATGTCGTAGCCGGGGAAGCCAGATTCCGCGATCGTGGGCACGTCCGGCAGCGAGGGGATGCGCTGGGCGCTCGTCACCGCCAGGTTGCGCGCGCGGCCGGACATTACCGGCGCTCGGACCGAGTTGGTGGTGATCAGCACGGCATCGATCGAACCCGCCATGATGTCGCGCGCCGCATCCGCCCCGCCGCGATAGGGCGCGTGCACCAGGTGGATTCCGGCCTGCTGCTCGAAGGCGGCGAGCGCCAGATGGGCCATGCCGGCTGCGGGCGGCGTGCCGACGCTGATGGTATTGGGCCGCGCCTTCGCCAGCGCGATGAACTCGGCCAGCGTGCGGGCCGGGAAATCCTGCTTCACCGCGATCACCTGCGGAAAGGAGGAGATCTGCGTCACGGGCACGAAGGCCGTCAGGTAGTCGAAGGGCAGGTCGCGCATCAGCACGGGGTTGGTGAGCTGGTTCGCGGCGTCGACGAGGAAGGTGTAACCGTCGCGCGGGGATTGCAGCGTGGCATTGGCCGCGATGGTGGCGTTCCCGCCCGTGCGGTTTTCGATGATGATGCTCTGGCCGAGCGATTCCTGCATGTCGGCGGCGATCGAGCGGGCCGCGGTGTCAGCCGCGCCGCCGGCGGCGAAGGCGACGATGAAGCGGATGGGCCGGTTGGGCCAATCCGCCTGGGCATAAGCGAGCATGGGCGTCGCGAGTGCCGCGCCCATTAGGGCGCGGCGGTGGATCTTGTTTTTCATTGTCGTTCCTCCCTGTCGTATTGTTGGTTCCTAGTTGGTCAAGCGGGCGATCTCCCTCGCGACCGCTTCGCCCATGGCTTGCGTGCCGACGAGCGTCGCACCTTCTTCCATGATGTCGGCGGTGCGCAGGCCGTCGGCGAGCACGCGGCGCACCGCCGCCTCGATCCGTTCGGCCATCTCGGGCTTGTTGAGCGAGTGGCGCAGCATCATCGCGGCGGAGAGGATCGAGGCCAGCGGATTGGCGATGTCCTTGCCGGCGATATCGGGAGCGGAGCCATGTACCGGCTCGTAGAGGCCGCGCGATTCCGCGTTCAGCGAAGCCGAGGGCAGCATGCCGATGGAGCCCGTCAGCATCGCCGCCGCATCGGACAGGATATCGCCGAAGATATTGCCGGTGACGATCACGTCGAAGTCCCGCGGCTTGCGGACAAGGTGCATGGCGGCGGCATCCACATACATGTGGCTGAGCGCGACGTCCGGATATTCGCGGCCGACTTCGGTCACCACCTCGCGCCAGAGCTGGCTCGTCTCCAGCACGTTGGCCTTGTCCACCGAGCAGAGCTTGTTGCGCCGCTTCTGCGCGGCCTTGAAGCCGGCATGGGCGACGCGGCGGACCTCGCTCTCGCTGTAGCGCATGGTGTTGAAGCCGACGCGCTCGCCGTTCTCGATGCGGATGCCGCGCGGCGTGCCGAAATAGATGTCGCCGGTGAGTTCGCGCAGGACCACGAGGTCCACGCCCTCCAGCGCCTCGCGCCGCAGCGTGGAGGCGCCGATCAGCTCGGGGAAGGCGAAGACGGGCCGGAAATTGGCGAAGAGGTCGAGGCGCTTGCGCAGGCGCAGCAGCCCGTGGCCGCCGCGCGCTTCGGGTGGACGAAGGTCGCTCTCATAGGTGCCGGCGGCCCCGAAGAGGATGGCGTCCGCGCGCTCGGCCAGGGCCACCGTTTCTTCGGGCAGCGGGTCGCCCGTGGTGTCGTAGGCGGCATCGCCGATCTTTGCCTCGGCGAACTCGAATTGCGGGCCGTTGGCGGCGACGGCGCGGAGCGCCTTCACCGCCTGCGCCGTGACTTCAGGACCAATTCCGTCGCCGCCCATAACCGCGATGTGCATGCCGTTTCTCTCCGTTCAGGAATTGCCGCGGCCGATGCGTCGCTCGAAGGCGGCGATGTCGTCGGCGTGAGTGAGGGTGAAGGCCAGCTCGTCGAGCCCTTCGAGCAGGCTGCGCTTGGCGAAGGGGTCGATGTCGAATTGCCAGACGGTGCCGCCGGCCGAGGTCACGGTCTGCGCGGGAAGGTCGACGCTGATCTCCGCGCCGGGTTCGGCCTCGGCCTCCGCCATCAGCTCGGCCACGGCATCGGCCGGCAGCACGATGGCGAGCATGCCGTTCTTGACCGAGTTGTTCGCGAAGATATCGCCGAAGGAAGGCGCGATCACCGCGCGGATGCCATGGTCGTACAGCGCCCAGACCGCGTTCTCGCGCGAGGAACCGCAGGCGAAATTGGCACCGCCGAGGACGATGCGGGCCTCCCGCCAATGCGGCCGGTTCAGCGGGAAATCCTCGACCTCCGAACCATCAGGGGCGAGGCGCACGTCGCGGAACAGGTATTCGCCGTGATTGTCGTCGCGCGGCCGGGCCAGGTAGCGCGCAGGGAGGATCTGGTCGGTGTCGATATTGGCGCGCGCGAAGGGCACGGCCCCGGCGCGGATGCGGCTGACGGGTTCCATGGCTCAGGCGTCCTTCATCAGGCGGCGCACATCGGTGAGGCGGCCCTCGATCGCCGCGGCGGCGGCCATGGCGGGGCCCATCAGATGGGTGCGCGCCCCCGGCCCTTGCCGGCCCCGAAAGTTGCGGTTGGAGGTGGAGGCGACGCGCTCGCCGGGGGCGGCGATCTCGCCGTTGGTGCCGAGGCACATGGAGCAGCCGGCCTCCCGCCAATCGAAGCCGGCCTCGATAAAGATGCGGTCCAGCCCCTCCGCCTCCGCCTGGCGCTTCACGGGTGCGGAGCCCGGCACCACCCAGGCGGTCACGCCCTCGGCCACGCGGCGGCCCTGCGCGATGGCGGCGGCGGCGCGCAGGTCCTCGATGCGGCCGTTGGTGCAGGAGCCGATGAAGACGCGGTTCACGGCGATGCTCTCCAGCGGCGTGTCGGCGGTCAGGCCCATATAGGCGAAGTTGTCGGCCATGATCGCGCGGCGTGCGGCGTCGGGCTCGTCGTCCGGATTTGGGATGCTGCCGTCGATGGGCAGGGCATCCTCGGGGCTGTTGCCCCAGGTGACCATGGGCGCGATGGCGCCCCCGTCCAGCGTGACCTCGCGGTCAAAGAGGGCGGCGGGGTCGCTCGGCAGGCGGCGCCAGCGGGCGAGCTCGGTATCCCAATCGGCGCCCTTGGGCGCGAAGTCGCGGCCGGCGATATAGGCGTAGGTGGTCTCGTCGGGGGCCACCATGCCGGCGCGGCCACCGGCCTCGATCGACATGTTGCAGAGGGTGAGGCGGCCTTCCATCGAAAGCCCGCGAATGGCGCTGCCGGCATATTCCATGACATGTCCGGTCGCGCCCGCCGTGCCGATGCGCGCGATGATGGCTAGAATCACGTCCTTGGCCGTTACGCCGTAGCCGAGCTCGCCATCCACGGTGATGCGCATGGTCAGCGGCCGGCGCTGCCACAGCGTCTGCGAGCCCAGCACATGCGCGACCTCGGTTGCGCCGATGCCGAAGGCCAGCGCACCCAGCGCGCCATGGGTGGAGGTGTGGCTGTCGCCGCAGACGATCAGCATGCCCGGCTGGCTAATGCCGGTCTCGGGGCCGACGACATGCACGATGCCCTGGTTGCCGTCCTTCAGGCCAAACAGCCGAAAGCCGGAGGCGGCGGCGTTGCGCTCCAGCGCCTCGACCATGCCGCGATTCTCCTCGTTGGTCATGGCCGCCCGTTCCGTCGGGTCGGTGGAGACGTAGTGGTCGGGCGTGGCGAAGGTGCGCTCGGGCGCGCGGGGGGAGATGCCGCGCTTGCGCAGCATCTCGAAGGCGGGGGCCGAGCCGTCATGCACGAGGTGGCGGTCGACGTAGAGCAGGGTCTGGCCGTCCTCGCGCTCCAGCACGCGGTGGGCGTCCCAGATCTTGTCGAACATGGTGCGTGGCTCGTTGGCATCCGCTTCGATCATGGGCGCTATTCTCCGGCATGGGCGGTGCGCAGCAGAGCGAGATAGTCCGCCTGCGTCGCGCGTCGCGGATTGGTCAGGTGGTGGTGGTCGAGCATGGCGGCGGCGGCGATTGCGGGCAGGACGGATTCCGGCACGCCCATCTCGGCCAGCGTGGCGGGAAGGCCGATGATGCGCGACATCGCGGCGATGGCATCGGCGAGGAGTTCCGCACCCTCGGGCTCGTCCATGGCGGTGGCGAGGATCGGCAAGACCGATGCGATGTTCGGCGCATTGAAGCGCAGCACATGGGGCAACAGCACGGCGTTCAGCGTGCCGTGGTGCAGCGGCACCGCGAGGCCGCCGAGCGGGTGGGACAGCGCGTGAACGGCGCCGAGGCCTTTCTGGAAGGCCAGGGCGCCCTGCATGGAAGCGAGCATCATCGCCTCACGCGCATCGGCATCCGCGCCATCGGCGACGGCCAGCGGCAAGGCACGCCAGGCGCGGGCCAGCCCGTCGCGCGCGATGGCAGCGGCGATGGGATTCACGCGCGGCGAGCAGAGCGTTTCCACGCAATGCGCGAGCGCATCCATGCCGGTGCCGGCGGTCAGCAGCGGTGGCAGGCCGAGCGTGAGGTCGGGGTCGCAGATGGCGGCGCGCGGAATGAGGTAGGGGCTGCCGATGGAAAGCTTGCGGCCGTCATCCAGCACGATCAGCGCGCCGCGGCTCACCTCGCTGCCGGTGCCCGAGGTGGTGGGGATGGCGACAACCGGTGCGCAGCGGTCGGTGATGCGCGCGAGGCCGCCCTCGATGACGGCGTAGGGGGCGAGGCTATCGCCGCCGTGGGTCGCCAGCAGCGCAACGGCCTTGGCGAGATCGAGCGGCGAGCCGCCGCCCAGGCCGATCACGCCATCCGCGCCATGCGCCAGGAACGCGCGCGTCGCGGCGCGAACGGCGGCCTCGGTCGGGTTGGGCGGCACCGCGTCGAAGACGGCGATGGACATGGCGGCGGGCAGCACGGCGCGGATGCGATCGAGCAGGCCGGCCGCGACGATGCCGGCATCCGTGACCAGCAGCGGCCGGACGATGCCAGCCAGCGCCAGCTCCTCCGCCAAGGTCGCGATGGCACCGCGCGCGAACTGCACGCGGTTGAGATAGACCATCAGCCCCATGCGGCGTGACGTCCCGCAGCGCCCGTGGGTAGGTTCCCACTCATCGGCATTTCCTCCATGCGGGAAGGATGGGCCAGAACCGGGGCGCCTGGGAAGGCACGTCTTGATCGGGCGCGAATTGAGGGTATATACCCGCGTTATGGAGAGCCCCTGCTTCTGCAGCGTCCTGAAGGCCGCGACCCGCCGCGTCTCCGCGATCTATGATGCGGCATTGGAACCGGTCGGCGTGAATATCGCGCAGTTCAGCCTGTTGCGGCGGATCGTCCGTGCCGAACCGGTCACGCTGACCGAACTGGGCCGGATGGCGGAGCTCGATCGCTCGACAGTCGGGCGCAATGTGCGCGTGCTGGAGCGGATGGGGCTGGTCGCGCTCGGGCGCGGCGAGGATCAGCGCGAGGCGACGGTGACGCTTACCGAGGGGGGCCGGAAGGTTCTGCGCGAGGGCGGCCCGCTCTGGGACCAGGCGCAGAATACCGTCGAGGCCCGCCTCGGCACGGGCACCACGCGGGACCTCCGCGCGCTGCTGAACGAGCTGTGAATTTTCTTGGATATCTGCGGGTATATGCCCGCTTGGAGAGGCCCCCATGCCGAACGAACTAGCGCTGCCGACATCGCGCCTCGCCGCCACCCTCAGCCGACGCGGCATCCACTACGGCTGGGTCGTCATCGCCGTCACCTTCCTGGCCATGCTGGTCACGGCGGCGGCGGTCAGCGCGCCGGGCGTGCTGATCCAGCCGCTGCAGCGTGAATTCGGCTGGGCGACGGCCGACATCTCGTCGGCCCTGGCCATCCGCCTCCTCCTCTTCGGGCTGACGGGGCCTTTCGCCGGCGCCTTCATGAACCGCTTCGGCGTGCGGCCGGTGGTCTGCGTGGCGCTCACGCTGATCGCCTCAGGGATCCTCGGCTCGCTGTTCATGACCGAGCTTTGGCAGCTCGTCCTGCTCTGGGGGATCGTGGTGGGCTTCGGCACCGGCCTCACGGCGATGGTGCTGGGCGCGACGGTCGCCACCCGCTGGTTCTCCCACCGGCGCGGACTGGTGCTGGGCCTGCTCACCGCCAGCAGCGCGACGGGGCAACTGATCTTCCTGCCGATCATCGCCCAGCTCACCGAGAGCCTGGGCTGGCGCAGCGCGATGGTCCTGGTGCTCGCGATGCTGCTGACCGCCGCCATCGCCGTGCTGCTGCTGATGCGCGACCGCCCGGCCGATCTCGGCCT
This sequence comes from Rubritepida sp., assembly GCA_028291455.1. GTDB lineage: Bacteria > Pseudomonadota > Alphaproteobacteria > Acetobacterales > Acetobacteraceae > Roseococcus. Next base: position 26,223 of record JAQGHY010000346.1, read on the forward strand.
GCCGCTCTATGGCGCGGCCACGATCGTCGCCACTCCGCCGGGGCCGACCACCCTGTGGGCCATGCTCGCCTCGCCGATCGTGGCGCTGCGCGAGGCCTCGGGCTCCAGCACCTTCTGGGTGCTGTTCGGCACCTTCTTCATCTGCGGCGCCAGCACCAACGGCCTGATCCAGACCCACTTCGTCTCGCTCTGCGGCGACTATGGCATGGCGGCGGTGACGGCGGCCGGCGTGCTCGCCATGATCGGCGCCTTCGACTTCTTCGGCACCATCGGCTCGGGCTGGCTGTCCGACCGTTACGACAGCCGCTGGTTGCTGTTCTGGTATTACGGGCTGCGCGGCCTCTCGCTGCTGTACCTGCCCTTCACGGATTTCTCGTTCTACGGCCTGTCCCTCTTCGCCGTATTCTACGGGCTGGACTGGATCGCGACCGTCCCGCCCACCATCAAGATCACGGCGGAGCGCTTCGGCGAGAAGACCAATCTGGTCTTCGGCTGGGTTTTCGCCGGCCATCAGCTGGGCGCGGCTTCGGCCGCCTATGGCGGCGGCTTCAGCCGGACGGAATACGAGACCTACCTGCCGGCCTTCTTCGCCGCGGGTGTGCTCTGCCTCGTCGCGGCCATCGTCGTCGTCGCGCTGCGGGAAAGGCCGGCGGCCGCCCTCGGCTCTGCCGTCGCGGCCTGAGGGCCGGCCGCGCAACCGGGGGCGCGGCTGGCGCGTTGCGCGTCGACATGGAGTTCTAAGAAATGGCACAACGACCCAGCTGGGAAGGTCATCTGCGGCTCTCGCTGGTGGCGTGTCCCGTTTCGATCTACCCGGCGACGAGCTACTCCGGCGACATCCATTTCCACCTGATCAACCCGGCCACCGGCAACCGGATCAAGCAGCAGGTCGTCGATCCGGAAACCGGCGAGGTGGAGCGAAAGAACCTGGTTCGCGGCTTCGAATACGAGAAGGACCAGTACGTCCTGCTGACGGATGAGGAGATCAAGTCCGTCCGGCTTGAAAGCACGCGCACCCTGGATATCGAGCGCTTCGTGGATGCCAAGGACATCGACCGCATCTGGTGGAACGATCCCTACTACATGGTGCCCGACGGCAAGGCGGGGATCGACGCCTTCACCGTGATCCGCAGCGCGATGGAGGATGCCGGCAAGGTCGCGCTGGCGCGGGTGGTGCTGGGCACGCGGGAGCGCGTCGTGGCGATCGAACCACGCGGCAACGGCATGCTGATGACCACGCTTCGCAGCCACGATGAGGTGCGCGATTCCAAGGCGCTGTTCGATGCGATCCCCGAGTCCAAGAAGGACCCGCGGATGATCGAGATCGCCGACAAGATCATCGAGCAGCAGGCCGGCCCCTTCGATCCGTCCGAGTTCAACGATCGCTACGAGGAAGCGCTGCGCGAGTTGATCAAGAGCAAGCAGGATGACGGCGGTGGCGGCGTGACCGCCCCTCCGCCGCGGGACACCAATGTGATCGACCTGATGGAGGCGCTGCGGAAGAGCCTCGATCAGGGCGGCAAGAGCGCTCTCCGCACAGCGGCGAGTGCCGAAAAGGCGCCCGCTGCTGCCGCAAAGGCCCCGGCGAAGAAGGCCAAGGCCGAGCCGAAACCGGCCCCCAAGGCGGCGCCCGCCAAGCGCAAGCGGGCTTCGGGCTGAGCCATGGCCGCGCGCTCGGAGAAGCTCGACCCCTATCTCGCCAAACGCGATTTCACGCGTACGCCCGAGCCGCGCGGCGAAGGCGCTGTGGCCGGCAAGCAGCTTTCCTTCGCGGTGCAGCGGCATGACGCCACGCGGCTTCATTATGACTTCCGTCTGGAATGGGGCGGCGTGCTGAAATCCTGGGCGGTGACGCGCGGCCCTTCGCTCGATCCGGCGGATAAGCGGCTGGCCGTGGAGGTGGAGGACCATCCGCTGGACTACGGCGGTTTCGAGGGCGTGATCCCGGCACCAGGCTACGGCGCGGGGACGGTGCAGCTCTGGGATCGCGGGGTCTGGGCGCCGCTCCATCCCGAGACGGTCGATGCGGATCTCGCAAAGGGCGAGTTGAAGTTCGTGGTCTCCGGCGAGCGGCTGAAGGGCGGCTTCGTGCTGGTGCGGATGAAGTGGCGCAAGGGCGAGAAGCCCGGCCGCAGCAACTGGCTGCTCATCAAGGAACGCGACAGCATGGCGCGGCCGGGCGAGGGCGATGCCGTGCTGAAGGACGAGACCTCGGTGAAGACCGGGCGGACGCTGAAGGAGATCGCGGCGGATACGCCGGGCAAGTCCGCGAAGAAAGCCGCCGCCCCCGCGAAGGCTCCCGCTGCGCCGGAGGTGCTGGCCGAAACCGTCGAGAAACTTCCGGCGAAAAAGCCGGCTTCCCGCGCTAAGGCGGCGCCCCGCGCCAGCATACCGGATTTCGTCCCACCCGAGCTATGCCTGCTCGTCGCCACGCCGCCCGCCGGGCCGGATTGGGTGCATGAGTTGAAGCTGGACGGCTACCGGCTGCAGCTGCGCGTGCAGGGCGGCAAGCCCATCCTGCGGACCCGCACCGGGCTGGATTGGACGGAGCGCTTCCCCGCCATCGCCCAGGCCGCCGCCGGCCTGCCGGACGGGCTGTTCGACGGAGAGGCGGTGGCGCTCGACGAAGAGGGCCAGCCGAATTTCGGGATGCTCCAGGCGACGCTGGCGGGCGAGCGGAAATCGCCGCTGGTCTTCTACACCTTCGATCTCCTGCATGACGGGGAGCGCGATCTCCGGGGGGAACCGCTACTGGCGCGCAAGGAGGTGCTGAAGGCGCGGATTCCGGCCGATGGGCAGGTCCTTCGGTATCTCGACCACTTCGTCGCCCCCGGCGAGGCCGTGCTGGCATCCGCCTGCAAGCTCTCCATGGAGGGCATCGTCTCCAAGCGTGCCGATGCGCCCTATAGCTCCGGCCGGGGCCTGGCCTGGACCAAGTCCAAGTGCCGGGGCCGCGACGAGTTCGTCATCGGCGGATGGTCGGTCGGCAAGAACGGGCGGGGACTCGGCTCCCTGCTCATGGGCGCACATCGCGACGGGAAGCTGGTATATCTCGGCCGTGTCGGCACCGGTTTTTCGGTCTCGGCCGGCGAGAAGCTGATGGCCCGCCTCACGCCGCTGAAGCGAGCGAAGACGCCTTTCGTCGGTGCCCAGCCCGCCCGCAAAAGCGACGTGACCTGGGCCGAGCCGGAACTCGTGGCGGAAATCGCCTATGGCGGCTGGACCGAAGAGGGGCTGCTGCGCCATGCAAGCTTCCAGGGCATCCGCGAGGACAAGCCCGCGGCCGAGGTCTCGCCGCCGGCACAGCCTGTCGCCGCGGCGGCTCTCGCCGAGCCCGCCGCCGAGGAACCGACCGCCAAGGCTCCGCCACCCAAGGCGTCGGCCCCCGCGGCTCCGGCCCGTGCCGCTCCGGCAATTACGGCGCGCAAGAAGCCGCTCGGCATGTCGCATCCCGAGCGCGTCCTCTGGCCAGCGACCGAGCAGACGCGCGAGGTCACCAAGGCCGATCTCGGCGCCTACTTTGCCCGTTTCGCCGACCGCATCCTGGCCGAGATCGCGGGACGGCCGCTTTCGATCCTGCGGGCGCCGGACGGGATCGGCCATCCGCTGTTCTTCCAGCGTCATGCGATGCCGGGCCAATCGCCCCTCATCGGTGCCGTGAAGGTCGAGGGCCAGGCCAAGCCCTATATGCGGATCGACGACGCGGCGGGGCTGGCGGCACTGGCGCAGGTCTCGACGGTGGAGCTGCATCCCTGGGGCGCGAAGGCCGATACCTACGAGACGCCGGACCGGCTGATCTTCGACCTCGACCCCGCACCCGAACTGGGTTTCGACGCCGTGGTGAAGGGCGGGCTGGAGCTGCGGTCCCGGCTCCAGGCCCTGGGGCTGACCGCCTTCGCGCGGATCACCGGCGGCAAGGGGCTGCACCTGGTGGTACCGCTGGCCGTGCCCAAGAAGGGCGCCTCGCCGGACTGGGCCTCGGCCAAGCAGTTCGCGCGGCTGGTCTGCGCGATGATGGAGCGCGATGCGCCCGGGCTCTACACCACCACCATGGCCAAGAAGGTGCGAACCGGGCGCATCTTCCTGGACTATCTCCGCAACGACCGGCTTTCGACGGCGATCGCCAATTGGTCGCCGCGCGGCAGGCCGGGGGCGCCTGTCGCCTATCCGACCACCTGGAGCACGGTAAAGCCGGGGCTCGATCCGGCGGGAATGCGCCTGCCCGCGCTGCTGGAGGCGCCCCTGCCCAAGGATCCGTGGAACGGGTTCGAAGCGGCGGCGGGATCGCTGCGGGACGCCATGGAGCAGGTGACACGCAAGACCTGAGCGGTGGCGATGCGGATCGCGCCATCCGGTCCACAATTCCGCACAAATCCACATACACCGTCGGCGCCGTTTGGATGCAGTTTCGCCCTGGCTACCGCAGGAGCAGCGCAGTGAAATTCTTCGCATGGTTCGTCTTCAGCCGCGCCCCGGCTGCGTGCCATCTTTTCGAAGCCGGCAGAGCGACCGGCACCAGCCGCCTCGCGGCCGTCACCCGCGATCCGCAGGGCGATCGACGAAAGCGCCCAGACCTGACGCAGTGCCCGGGACTGACGCGCTATCCCGCGCCGAGCAGGCTCGCCACCTGGAAGGTCACGAAGGCCGCGAGATAGGCCAGCCCCAGCATGTAGCCGAAGCTGAACCACATCCAGCCGCGGCTGCCGGTCTCGCGCCGGATCACCGCCAGCGTGGCCGCGCATTGCGGCGCGAAGACGTACCAGGCGAGGAAGGCCAGGGCGGTGGCCAGGCTCCATTTCCCGGCCAGGGCCTGGCCGAGTTCGGTCGTCTCCTCGCCGTTACTCGCCACGGCATACACGGTGCCGAGCGAGGCCACCGCGACCTCGCGCGCCGCCATGCCGGGGATCAGCGCGACGCCGATCTGCCAGTTGAAGCCGATCGGCCGGAGCACCGGCTCCACCGCATGGCCGATGGCGAAGGCGAGGCTGTATTCGATGGCCGGCGCGGTGGCGCCCTCGGGCGGTCGGGGCACCGAGGAGAGGAACCAGATCACCACCATCATCGACAGGATGATCGTCCCCGCACGGCGCAGGAAGGCGCGGGCGCGCTGCCACAGCCCGAGCAGCACGTCTCGCAGGCGGGGCCATTTATAGTCCGGCAATTCCAGCATGAAGGGCTCGCTGGGCGTGCCGCGCCACAGCAGCCGCTTGAAGACGAAGGACATGCCGAGCGCCGAGACGATGCCGGCAGCGTAGAGGCCGAACATCACCAGCCCCTGCAGCCCGATCCAGCCCCAGACGGGACGGTCCTCGATGAAGGCGCCGATGATGAGCGTGTAGACCGGGATGCGGGCCGAGCAGGTCATCAGCGGGGCCACGAGGATGGTAGCCAGCCGGTCGCGCCGGCTGTCGATCACCCTCGTCGCCATGATGCCGGGGATGGCGCAGGCGAAGCTCGACAGCAGCGGGATGAAGGCGCGGCCGTGCAGCCCCGCGCCACCCATGATGCGGTCCATCAGGAAGGCGGCACGGGCCATGTAGCCGAAGTCCTCCAGCAGGAGGATGAAGAGGAACAGGATCAGGATCTGCGGCAGGAAGACCAGCACGCTGCCGACGCCGGCGATCAGCCCGTCCTGCAGGAAGCTGCGCAGCAGGCCCAGGGCGCCGTCCTCCGGCAGCGTCGCGCCGACGGCGGCGCCAAGCGCCTGGAAGCCGCCCTCGATCAGCTGCATCGCCGGTTCGGCCCAGGCGAAGACGGCCTGGAACATCAGGAAGAGCACGGTGAGCAGGATGAGCAGCCCGGCCACCGGATGCAGCAGCACCGCATCCAGCCGGCGCGTCATCGGGTCGCGCTTGTCGGGCGGCATGCGGACGACGGCGGCGAGGATGCGGTCGGCCTCGCGCTGCAGGGCGCGGATGCCGGTGGCGTCGGGTGCGAGCCAGGCGGAGGTGGTTTTCGGTGGGGCGATGCCGCCGATGCGGTCGAATTCGGCGAGCAGCGCATCCGTGCCGCCGCGCCGCACCGCGACGGAGGTGACCACCGGCAGCGCCAGCTCGGCGGCCAGCGCCGCGGTGTCGATCTCCATGCCGCGATGCCGGGCGATGTCGATCATGTTCAGCACCAGCAGCACCGGGCGGCCGGTGCTCTTCAGCTCCAGTACCAGGCGCAGGCCGAGGCGCAGGTTGGTCGCGTCGGCCACGCAGACCAGCAGGTCGGGCAGGGCCACGCCGTCCTGGCTGCCGAGAACGACCTCACGCGTGATGACCTCGTCGGGGCTGCGGGCGCGCAGCGAGTAGGTTCCTGGCAGGTCCAGCAGGCTGATGTGGCGCCCGCCGGGGGTGGTGAGGCCGCCTTCCTTCCGCTCCACCGTCACGCCGGGATAGTTGGTGGCGCGCTGGCTGCTGCCGGTCAGCGCATTGAACAGCGCCGTCTTGCCGCAATTCGGATTGCCGACGAGCGCGACATGGAAGGCGCGCTGCGCCGGGGCGAGCTCATTCATCGAGCGGTTCCACCAGGATCGCGGCGGCTTCGCGCCGGCGGAGCGCGATGGTGGCGGTGTGGATCCGGACGGCGATCGGGTCGCCGCCGCCGAACAGGCCCTGATGCAGGATCTCGACCCGCGCGCCCTCGACGAAGCCCAGTTCGAGCAACCGGAGCTCCAGCTCCTCGGCCGGAAGCCCGCCGAGTTCGAGCTGCCGCAGGCCGAGGATGCGGCCCAGAAAGCCGCGCGGGGCGGCGCCGAGGTCGAGAGCCGTCGGGGCAGGCGTGGGAAGGGACATCAGGGACTCGCGTGGCATCGTCGTGTATTAGGAGCGATCGGCCGCCGATTGCAAATCGCTCGCAAGTGGGACTGGGCTGCGAATCACGCATGGACCGGGCCGCCGCAGGGGTGCCGAGGCGTCCGGGCGCGGATTCAGGACATTGCGGGCAATCCTATCAAATCATAGGATCGCCCGACATGGATCGGGTTGGCTGAATTGGCTCAAATGCTTGAATCCGGCAGCCCACGATCTCCGCACCCGCCGCTATCGACCCGCCAGAAGCCGCACGACAACCCCGCCATGCACGGCGCGGCGGCATGGGAGAGCATGGCAACATGACCGAAGCGGGGGCCGAAACCGAGTTGCAACGCCGCTCCCGGATCATGGCCGCCCTGGCGCCGGTGCTGATCTGGATGTCGGGAACCGACAAGCTCTGCGACTGGTTCAATGCGGGCTGGCTCAGCTTCACCGGACGCACGATGGAGCAGGAGCTCGGCTTCGGCTGGGCCGAGGGCGTGCATCCCGAGGATTACGGCCACTGCTTCGCCACCTACGTGACCGCCTTCAACGCGCGCGAGCCCTTCAGCATGGAATACCGGCTGTTGCGGCATGACGGCGCGTGGCGCTGGATCCTCGACAACGGCAGCCCGCGCTTCGACGAGGCGGGGGGGTTCTGCGGCTATGTCGGCTCCTGCGTCGACGTGCATGAGCATCGCGAGCAGGCGGCCCGCCTGCAGGACCTGCTGCGCGAGAAGGAGGTGCTGCTCCAGGAGGTGCACCACCGGGTCAAGAACAACTTCGCCCTGGTGATGAGCCTGATCTCCCTCCGCTCGGACCGCGCCCGCAACGGCGAGGAGAGCGAAATGCTGCGCGACCTCATCGAACGCATCGGCGTTATGGCGGAGATCCACGAGCAGCTGGCCGAGCAGGCTCATGCCGACCGCATCGACTTCGGCGGGCAGCTCAGCGCCATGGTCCGGCGCATCGGCGACCTGCACAGGATAAGAGGCGTGCGGGTCATGGAGGAGATCGGGTCCGTCGTGCTGCCGATGGGCAAGGCCGTGTCACTCGGCCTCATCGCGACGGAGCTCATCTCCAACAGCTACCGGCATGTCTTCGCGCGGCAGGGCGGCGGACGCCTCTGGGTTTCGCTGGCGACGGAACCGTCGGGCGCCATCGTCCTGACGGTCCGCGACGATGGGACCGGCCCGGCGACCAGGCCGCGCCCGGCCGGTTCGGTCGGCATGCAGATCGTGGACGCGCTGGCCACGCAGCTCGATGCGGAGGTTGTGGTGACGACGCCGCCGGGAATGACGGTCACGTTGCGGTTGCCGCCTCATCCTTGATCCGGACATGACAACGCGCCGGCAGCGGGTGCTGCCGGCGCGTCATCGTTAAAGTCCTGCGCTCAGTACGGGTCGTCGCGCAGACGGCCGCCATAGGCCGCGGCCGCGCTGGCGACGAAGGCGCCGATCAGCATGGCAAGGGCCGTGAACATGGCGAGCTTCGCGGCGGCCTTGCGGGCCTCGTCCGCGGCCTGCTGGGTGCGGCGAACCGCTTCCTTGCCGCGCTCGATGGACTGGTCGACGCGACGCTGTGCGTCTTCCTGCGAGATACCGGCCCGCTGCGCGATGAGCTGCGCCAGATAGGTCCGGTCGGCCGGCGGCACGTCGCCGGCGGTCACCGCATTCCTGACGATCCGCGTCACTTCGGAGGTCATCTGCGGATCCGCAGGCTGCGCCGCCGCACCGGGCTGGGCCGGACGAAGCAGCGTGTCCACATCGTATTCGCTGATGGGACCGGCCGCCGTCGCCGCCGTCTGCATCGCACCCTGCGAAACCGATCCCAGGGCGGACGCGCCGCCTTCGATCGTGTTCGTGACCGCGGAGCTGAACAGGGTGACGGTGACGAACGTCGCCAGCGCCCAGCTCAACAGGCCGTGCGCGGTATCGCGGAAATAGACTTCGTCGCGGTGGACCGACAGCCACCGCGTCCGCAGCCGGCCGGCCACATAGCCGCCCAGGGCCGAAGCGATCCACTGCACCACGATCAGCCAGACCACCGTCATCAGCGCGAGCGTGGATGCCGACATGCCCTCATGCGACCAGGGCGAGACCGCCGAGAAGCCGAGGCCGGTGCCGAGTGCCAGCAGGATGAGCGTGGCGGCGCAGGCGACGAGCGCGCCCGCGATTATCGCGGCCCAGGAGACGGCCGACTGGCCGCCCTCTTCGCCGCGACCGGCCGCCACATCCCCGTCGAGACGGGGGCGTGCCTTGAAATCAGACATGGCTCAGTGCCAGATCAAGGCGAGAATGATGATGATGGGGATAGGAATCCCGATCAGCCAAAGCAGAATACCGCGTCCCATGTGAACCTCCTCCAGGTTGCCTCGAACAACGATTGTTAGAGGAGCCGGTTGCATGACAGGAGCGCAAAAAACGATGGCGCTTCAGCGGCTCCGCTGCGAGCGCCCGACCATGCCGCGGCAGCGCGGATCGTCGCCGATTCCGAACTGGATCGTCGGCAGCAGCGCGAGCGGCAGCGTGACGATTCCCAAGGCGGCGGCGAGGCCCCCGCGCATGCCGAACTCGAGAACCTCGGGCAAGATGCGTGGATCGGTAAAGCTGCCGTCGACCAGGATCGCGCTGGGGATGACGCCGACCGACATGTGCTTGGATTCGGTGGTGATGCGGGTGGCCAGCCGCTCCCGCGCCAGGTCCACCGTGCCGGTGACGGTGATCAGAACGTCGGACGTATCCAGCAGCACCGTTCGGGCATTCAGCACCCCGCGTTGCATCCCGAGATCGGCGATGAAGCACTCGATGCGCGTGCGGTTCGGCAAGCCCAGCGCCGAGAGGATGGCATTGCCGATCCGCAGCCCGGCCAGATCGACCAGCAGGGCGGAGAGGTTGCCGCCCGCCATGGAGAGCGTCACCGCGCCGTCGCCGCGTGCCAGCAGCTCCGCGGTCGAGCGGCCCGTGCTGGTGAGGCGTGCCCGCCCGCCGAGCGTCCCGTTGCCTTGCGCGACGCCGGTGGCGCCGAGCAGGCGCGAGATGTCGACGCGCTGGAATTCGACATTAGCCTCGGCGCGCAGCGCGCCGTCCTCCTGGGGTGTCAGCGTGCCGGTCGCGGCGATCTGGCCCGTGCCGACGCCGAAGCTGACGGGGTGCAGCTGGATCACGCCGTCGACGATGTCCATGGCGACGCGGAGATTGTCGAGCGGCATGCTGCGGCCTTCGATCCGCTGGCCGTGATAGACGAGGTGGATATCCGCCGCGCGGATGCGGGGGATGCTGGTGGGCGTATCGGGGATGGTACGGCCGGTGGGTGCATTGGATACGCCCTGCTGTGGCGCGGCGCCGATGAACCCGCCCAGATCCCTCAGGTCGACCCGGCGAGAGTTGAGATTGATGGTGACGTCCGGCCGCCGCCCGGCGGACTCGGGCATCCTGTCTGCCAGGTTCGCCGCCGAGTCCGGGGTTGCGCGACGCGGCCGTGCCGGTGCCGCCGCCGCCTGCCGCCCGGGCGCTTGCGTGGCAGGCGCCAGCGGTATCTCCGACGCGGGCCTGGCGGCTTCGGGGACGACCACGATGTCACCGTTCAGGTCCGTGCGGCCCACCAGTCCCTGGATCTCATGGAAGCGGATGCGCTCGGCGCTGAAATCCAGCCGGCCGGCGATACGGTAGGCGGGCGTCGGCGGGATCGCGATGCCGGTGAGCGGCAGCAGGAGCGCCATGTTCGGCCCTTCCCAGGTCAGCCGGAGATCGGCGCCGCGGCTGGTGAGGGGGTCCTGCACCGTACCCTCCAGCGTCACGCGCGTCGGGCCGTTGGCGACGGTGCCCCGGATCGGCCAGGGCCGCTCGGTGTCGCGCAGGCCGAGTATCGCGCCGCCCGTCACTTCGCCGGTGATCGGCTGCGCGGCGTAGGTGCCTTCCGCGCGAACCGTGATCGAGGGGTCCTGGCCCTCCGTCTCGGTCGTGGCGATCTGGAGATTGAAGTCGGCGGCGAGCCTTTGCAGATTGACGTGCGCGCGGCCCTCGGCGATGGCGATGCGGCCGATCTGCGGGCCTGGGGCGGATTCGCCCTCGGGCTTTGGTCCCGCCAACGCCGGGAAGGTGAAGTTGTTGGTGCCGTCGGGATTGCCCAGCGCCTGCACCGCCGGCTGCTCGAAGGCGACCGAGGGCACGATCACGCTGCCGTGGCGCAGCAGCGCCCAGGTATCGATATGGACGACGGTGCGCGCCACCTGGGCCAGCGGCGGCTCGGCCGGGAAGCCATCGGGATTGGCGACCCGCAGGTCGGTCAGCGTGATTTCGGAGACGCGGCGCAATTTCACGTCGAGATGCGCGATGCTGACGGGACGGCCCAGCGCGGCGGAGGCGCGCGCCTCGACCATGGGGATCAGCCAATCCCAACGAAACAGCAGCACGAGGACGACAAGGACCAGGGCCGCTCCGCCCAGCCAGCGCAATGTCTTTGGAATGCGCATCCTACTTTGGTCCCTTGCCCCGGCCTTACGCAAAAAACGCTGCGATGAGGCCGGGGTTGCGTCTCAGCGGCTCAGGGATTGTTGCGCGGGGCCTGCAACGCCCTGGGCCGGCCCACGTTCACCCCGCAGATCGCATCCTGGGGATCGGCCGGTGACGACGAAACTGCCGGCAAGAAGGCCCCGGCGCCGCTGAAGCGGCACTCGCGAATGCGACGCACAGGTTCTTCATGAAGGCGAAAACGATGACGACGAACAATGATTCTACAGCGCTCGACGGCGCGGCCCGCCGGGTGGAGCACGCCCGATGAACGTCACGGAACGGCAGCGCCGGATTCAGGCCGAGGTGCGCGAGGCGGATCGCCTGCGGCCGCGGGAGGAAATGAAGGGCGCCATGCAGGCCGGCGCCCGGCCTTATCCCGAGCCGCCCTTTCCCCGGCAGTCGCTGGAGAAGCCCGGCATCCAGGAAAGCCAGCAGGTCGCGCCGATGTACGAAGCGCCCTACTACAAGGGCTCGGGCAAGCTGCAGGATAAGGTCGCTATCATCACCGGCGGCGATTCCGGCATCGGCCGCGCCGTCGCCGTGCTCTTCGCGCGCGAAGGCGCCGATGTCGCGATCCTGCATCTCGAAGAGGAACAGGGCGACGCGGATGTCGTGCGCGAGGCCGTGCAGAAGGAAGGCCGCCGCGCCATCACCATCGCCGGCAATGTTGCGGACCGCGCCTACTGCTTCTCGGCGGTCGAGCGGGTGGTGAAGGATTTCGGCGGGGTCGACGTGCTCGTCAACAACGCGGCTTTCCAGATGCATGTCAGCCGCTTCGAGGATCTGACGGAGGATCACTTCGACCTGACGCTGAAGACCAATCTCTACGGCTACTTCCACATGGCGCAGGCCTGCATTCCGCATATGAAGCCGGGCTCGGCCATCGTGAATACCGGGTCGATCACGGGCATCATGGGCAGCTCGGACATCATCGATTACTCGATGACCAAGGGCGGCATCCATGCCTTTACCCGCGCGCTCTCCGGCAGCCTGGCGCCGCGCGGTATCCGCGTGAACGCGGTGGCACCCGGTCCGGTCTGGACGCCGCTGAACCCGAGCGACGACGTCGACAAGACGGAGACATTCGGTTCCAAGACGACGATGAAGCGGCCCGCCCAGCCGGAGGAGCTCGCGCCGGCCTATGTGTTCCTCGCATCGCCCCAGATGTCGAGCTACATCACCGGCGAAATCCTGCCCATCATCGGCGGCTACTAGAGCGGTCCGGGCCGCTCCGGTCGGGTCACCGGCCGATGAGGGTGGCCATCCGTTCCAGCACCTTTTCCACGCGGTAAGGCTTGCTGAGGACCTGCCAGTGCTCGCCGCCGCGCGGCAGCACGCGGTCGGCGTAACCGGTGAGGAGCAGGAAGGGCAGGGCGCGCGACGCAAGGGTCTCGGCGACGGGGAAGATCTTGTGGCCCTGCAGATTCACATCCAGCAGGGCGACGTCGAAAACCTCGCTCTGCGCTGCCTTCAAGGCTTGCGAAAGCCGGCTGTAGGGGCCGATCACGACGCAGCCGCTGGATATCAGGGCGTTTTCCAGTTCCATGGCGATGAGGATCTCGTCCTCGGCCACGAGAACCCTCACGCCGCCGAGGTTATGCGTCATCACGCGGTCCCAGGGGGTTCGTCCGAGCGCACCACGCCCGGTTCGAGCGGAATGGTCAGGCGCGTCTGAAGGCCCTCGGGCGCGAAGGTGATCGCCGCCACGCCGTTCAGCTCGTGCGAGAGGCTGCGTTCCACCAGCTTCAGGCCGAAGCCGGGCTGCGGAGCCGCCGCGACCGGCGGGCCGCCGCTCTCGTGCCAATGCACCTCCAGCGCCGGCTGGTCGCCGTCGTCGTTGACGTGCCACGCGACCCTCACGCTGCCTTCGGGCGAGGACAGCGCACCGAAGCGCTTCGCATTGGTCGCCAGCTCATGCACGATCATGCCAAGCGCCAGCGCGCCGCGGATGCCGAGCAGGACGTTCGGCCCCTCCGTGACGATGTTCTCCTTACCGGTCAGGAGCGGCGCCAGTTCCTCGCGAACCAGGTCGGGCAGCGTCACCTCGGTCCAGTTCTGGCGGGAGAGCAGGGTGTAGACCGTGGCGAGCGCGTGCAGCCGCCCGGTGAAGGATTCGCCGAACTCCGCCAGGGAACCGGCGGAGCGCAGCGTATTCGTCGCGAGCGAGAGCACGACGGCGAGCATGTTGCGGACGCGGTGGTTCAACTCGTCCAGCAGCAGGCGCAGTTGCTCCTCGGCCTGCACGATGGCCGTCACGTCCACGAAGGTGACGATGCCGCCCATGACGGTGCTGTCCGTCACGCGATAGGGCAGGATCCGGGCCAGGAAATGCGTGCCGGTGTCGGGCCGGGTGACGCGGCGTTCGACGGGCTTGAGCGTGGCCAGCATCTGCTGGAACTCGCTGTGCAGCTCGGGGTAGGGAACGCGGCTCACGATATCGGTGAGCGAACGGCCATGGTCGCTCGGAAGCAGGTTGTAAATGGCCTTCACCGCCGGGGTGAAGCCACGGATGATCATGTCGCAGTCGAGGAAGATCGTCGCGACCTGGGTGCTTTCGAAGATGTTCCGCAGGTCGCTGCTGGCGAGGTCCAGCTCCTCCAGCTTGGAGTTGAGCTGGGTGTTGACCGTGATCATCTCCTCGTTGATCGACTGGATCTCCTCCTTGGAGGTCTCCAGCTCCTCATTGGCGGATTGCAACTCCTCGTTGACCGAGTGCAGCTCCTCGTTGGAGGATTTCAGCTCCTCAAGCGCGGTCTCGTATTCCTCGCGCGTGCTTTGCTGGTATTCGCGGGAATCGCGCAGCTCGCGCTCCAGCGCCTCGACCGTGGGATTGGCGTCCAGCGGCCCGCTTTCGGCGGTCTGCGCCTCGATCCGCACCATATCGCGGAAGACCACCATGAAGAGCCGCTCGGCGCCGGCTTCGGTGACCTGCTCGACCACCAGTTCGACTTGCTGGGTGCCACGCCCGCCATTCAGCATGACGCTCTGCTGCCTGGACGCCTGGCCATTCTCCCGCACGCGGTTGAGAACGGTCCGTAGGTCGTGCCGCAGGCCCGGCCGCGCCGTCGCGTAGAGGTTGCGGCTCGGCGCGCCGGTCGGCGCTTCGAGGTAGCGGCCCGTCATCGCGGAGTGATGGACGATGTCGGCATTGTCGTCGACGAGGACGAAGGGGGGCGTGAACTGCTCGCGGATGCGCGCGGTGGCCATCTGCACGGCCAGCGGCCGTTGGGCGGCAGGCACGCCCGGGGGCACGCCCAGGGGCGCACGGACCATGCCGTTGCCGCTGGCCGTCAGGGCCGCGACCTGCAGGGGCGGGGTCGGTGTATCGCGGCGCTCGAAGATGCGCTGCTTGGCGTCGATGGGCGCGAAGAGCTCGCCATAGCCGGCGACCGTCTCCGACCCGCCCAGCATCAGCACGCCGCCCGGCACCAGCGCATAGTGAAAGGCCGGGATGACGAGGCCTTGCAGATGCGCGTCCAGGTAGATGAGGAGGTTGCGGCAGGAGACCATGCCCATCCGCGAGAAGGGTGGGTCGCGGATCACGCTATGCACCGAGAAGGTGCAGAGGTCGCGGATTTCCTTGTTGACGAGGTAGTGGTTGCCCTCCCGGACGAAGAAGCGCTCGAGCCGCTCCGGGCTGAGGCCGTCGAGGAGGGGGGCGGCGTAGCGGCCGGCCCGGGCGATGCCGATGGCCGCATCGTCGATGTCGGTCGCGAAGACCTTCATGGCGGGCGGGCGGGGCATCCGGTCGGCATATTCGCGCAGCAGGATCGCGAGGGAATAGGCCTCCTCGCCGGTGGCGCAGCCGGGGACCCAGATACGGATGCTGTCCTCGGGGCCCTTTTGCGCGAAGAGCCTCGGCAGGACGATCTTGGCCACCTTGTCGAAGGTGACATTGTCCCGGAAGAAGCTGGTGACGCCGATCAGCAGCTCCCGAAACAGGCGGCGGGCCTCGCCGGCATCGGTCTCCAGGCGCGTGGCGTAGGCCTGCGGGCCGAGGCCCAGCACCAGGAGGCGGCGCTGCACGCGGCGGAAGAAGGTCTGCTTCTTGTAGTGGGCGAAATCATGCCCGACCGAGGCCTTCAGGCTCGCGCAGATGCTGGGCCGCACGGCTTCGATCGCGGCCTCGGCATCCTGCCCGGACCGTTTCTCGGCGCTGGCGAATTCGCGGTGCATCGCGATCAGGCGGGACGGCATGGCCTCGACGGGCAAGACGAGGTCCACGTTGCCGGAGGCGATGGCGGCATGGGCCATTTCGGGAAAGTGGGGACCGCCGTTGGGGCTCTGGGCCAGGGTGAAACCGCCGGCTTCGCGGATCTCCTTCAGCCCGAGCGCGCCGTCCGTGCCCGTCCCGGAGAGCACGATGCCGACCGCCTGGTCGCCGATCTCCGCCGCTACCGAGCCGAAGAGCAGGTCGATCGCATTCGGCCTGCCGGCGCGCGCGTCCAGCGGACGCAGCCGGAAGCGGCCCTTTTGCAGCGTAAGCGAGACGTTAGGCTCGATGACATAGACGTGCCCGGGCGCCACGCGGTCGCCCTCCTTGGGATGTTCGACGGGGAGCTTCGTCCAGCGGCCGAGGATTTCGGCCAGCTTGGATTCCCGATCCGGCGCCAGATGGAGCACCACGATGAAGGATAACGACGTGTCGTCCGGCAGATGCGTGAAGAAGGATCGCAACGCCTCGATCCCGCCGGCAGAAGCGCCGATAGCAACGATCAAGATAATCAACCCTTTCCACCCACGGCATTCGGTGCCGCTTGGTACATCGGTAAAACGCGTGAGGCTGCGGAGGGGTTGCGGCCTCTCTGAACACTGACGGATCAGAGGTTTTCGTTTGGCCCGATTGCGGGCAGTTGTGAAGTATCTTTCGCAACACTGGCGCCGCGTGCGGCCTTGACCTAGCATCCGCGGGTCTGCCGTTCCTGTCGAAGACGCTGAGGAAACCAGTCGCAAGGTGCACCTTTTTTCAAAGGACACCGCCGTGAAGCGACGTATTTTTCTGACTGGCTCAGCCGCCGCCGCCGCGGCGCCCTTCTCCGCGCCCCGGGTGGCGCGGTCCCAGGAACAGCGCATCCTGCGCTTCGTCCCCTATGCCGACGTCGCGGTGACGGACCCCGTCTGGTCCAGCACGCTGGCCACGCGCAGCCACGCCCTGGCCGTCTTCGACACGCTCTACGGCACCGCGGCCGACTACAGCGTGCAACCGCAGATGGTGGCCGGCCATGTCATCGAGAACGACGGCAAGCTCTGGCGGATGACCCTGCGCGAAGGATTACACTTTCATGACGGCACGCCGGTCCTGGCGAAGGACTGCGTCGCCTCCATCGCCCGCTGGGCCAAGCGCGACGTCTTCGGCCAGCTCCTCGCCGCCGCGACGGACGAGCTCTCGGCTCCCGACGACCGCACCATCGTGTTCCGGCTGAAGCGGCCCTTCCCGTTGCTGCCGACCGCGCTCGCCCGGCCCAGCACACTGGTGCCCGCGATCATGCCCGAGCGGCTGGCCCTGACCGACCCCTTCGTCCAGGTGGCCGAGATGGTCGGCAGCGGCCCCTACCGCTTCCTGCCGGACGAGCGGGTGGCCGGCGCGCGCCTCGCCTATGCGCGCCACGAGGGCTACGTGCCGCGCCCGGACGGCATCTCCAGCCAGACCGCGGGGCCGCGCATCGCCCATTTCGACCGGCTCGAATTCCACATCATCCCCGATCCCTCCACCGCCGCCGCCGCGCTGCAATCGGGTGCGATAGACTGGGTGGAGCAACCGTTGATCGACCTTCTGCCGGTGCTGCGCCGCTCCCGCGATATCACCGTCGAGGTGAAGGACGGCGCGGGTATGGTCGGGCATCTGCGCCTCAACCAGCTCTATGCGCCCTTCGACAAGCCGGCGGTGCGCCGCGTGCTGCTGCAGGCGATCAGCCAGACCGATTGCATGACCGCCGTCGCCGGCACGGATACCACCATGTCGAACGACCGCGTCGGCGTCTTCGCGCCCGGCACGCCGATGGCCTCCGATGCCGGGATTCCGCCGGCCGGCGACCGGCCCGACATTTCGGCGCTGCGGCGGGCGCTGGAGGAGGCGGGCTATAGGGGCGAACGCATCGTCATGCTGGCGGGCGCCGACGTTGCGCGCATCAGCGCGGTTTGCGAGGTGACGGCGCAGGTCATGCGGCAGCTGGGGATGAACGTCGACTATGTCTCGGCGGATTGGGGCTCGCTCAACCAGCGCATCGTCAATCGCCGCCCGGCCAGCGAGGGGGGCTGGAATTGCTATTGCACCTATTCGGCAGGCGCCGATCTCGCGATCCCGGTAACCCATAGCGGGCTGCGCGCGAACGGCACCGCCTTCCAGATCGGCTGGGCCAATATTCCCGCCATAGATGCGATGCGCGGACGCTGGCTGCTGGCGGAGACGCTGGCGGAGCAGCAGGACATCTGCCGCGAGATCCAGCTGATCTGCCAGCGGGAGGTGCCCTTCATCCCGCTGGGCCAGCTCATCCAGCCGGTCGCCTACCGCAAGACGCTCACGGGGATGATGGCGGGACTGCCGATCTTCACCAACCTGCGGAAGAGCGGCTAGGCGCGGTCGGCGGGCGGCAGCAGGGTCAGCGTCCGCTCGTCCATTTGGCCGCCGCAGAGCCGATCCACCGCTTGCCGGAACAGGCTGCCTTCATCGGGCGAGGCCGCCGCGAACAGCGTCATGCAGGAGCGGAACTTCATGTCGTCGGGTGAACCAAAGATCTCGTGGAGGGAGCGGCCCTGGATCGCCAGGACGGCCTGGGTGCATTGAAGCAGCCTGGCCCCCAGCAGCGGATGGGCGAGGTAGGCGCGGGCCTCGTCCAGGGTGCCGATGCCGTAGCGCTTGGCCATCCCCGAGAAGCCGAGGGCGCGGAGCTGGGGAAAGACGAACCACATCCAGTGGCTTTGCTTCCGGCCGGAACCCAGCTCCTCGAGGACGGCGCCGATGACCGGCGCCTGGGCCGAGGCGAAGCGCTGGAGGTCGAAGGGATCGGCGTCGGTCATGCGGGGCATCCTTGGGGCGGCGATATCGCCGATAGGCGGAACGGCAGCCGGCCGGACGGGTTGCGGGCGGTGGCGCGGCACCCCCTGGTCTTTGGCGGCGTGGCCGCGCAACCTCCGGCACATCGAGGTCCGAACCAGGAGCCACCATGCAGCACATAAAATTCGGCGGAACCGGCCTGCGCGTGTCCAGGCTCTGCCTCGGCACCATGACCTTCGGCCTGCAATGCGACGAGGCCCAGAGCAACGCCATCATGGACGCCGCCGCCGAGGGCGGGATCGACTTCTTCGACACCGCGGACGTCTATCCGCTTGGCGGCGGGCAGGCCACGACCGGCCGCACCGAGGAGATCGTCGGCGCCTGGCTGAAGGGCAAGCGGAACGGCTTCATCCTCGCCACCAAATGCGTGGGGCCGACGGGCCCGAAGCCATGGGACCAGGGCATGTCGCGCAAGCACATCCTCGATGCGATCGACGTTTCGCTGCGCCGCCTCGGCACGGACTACGTCGATCTCTATCAGCTGCACCGCTACGACCCCCTGACGCCGATCGACGAGGTGCTGGAGGCACTGGATACCGTCGTCCGCTCCGGCAAGGCCCGCTATGTCGGCGTTTCCAACTGGCCTGCCCACAAGCTTGCCCGCGCCATCGGCCGTGGCGAGGTCCGCAACCTGGTCCGCATCGCCTCGGCGCAGCCGCGCTACAACCTGCTGTTCCGCGGCTATGAGCGCGACCTGCTGCCGATGTGCCAGGAGGAGGGGATCGCGGTCATTCCCTACAACCCGCTCGCCGGCGGCATGCTGACGGGCAAGCATGACCGCACGGCGCCGCCGCCGGCGGGCTCGCGCTTCACGCTCGGCTCCGCGGGTGCGCGGTATCAGGAGCGGTACTGGAACCAGCGCGAATTCGAGACCATCGAGGCGCTGCGTCCGATCGCCGCCGAGGCTGGGATGAGCATGGCGAAGATGGCGATGGCCTGGGTGCTCGCGAACCCCGCGATCACCGCGCCGATCGTGGGGGCAAGCCGCCCCGAGCAGCTGGCCGACAGTCTCGCGGCGCTGGAGAAGGGCGTGATGCCGGCGGAGCTCAAGGCCCGCCTGGACGAGCTGACCCATGAGTGGCGGGCGGTCGACGCCGAACGCTGAGGGTAACTTCCGGCGGAGTTGGCGCGAACGGTTGAGGACAGCTGAAGGAAACGCGCCATGTTTGGAAGAAGGACCATGTTCGCCGCCGCAGCGGCTCTTGGCACGGCGGGAGGCGCTGCCGCCGCCACCCCGGTCGCCCGCTTCGAAGTGGAGCGGAGCGAGCAGGAATGGCGCCGCCTGCTGACGCCCGCGCAGTTCCGCGTGCTGCGCCAGAGCAACACCGAGCGCCCCTATTCCAGCCCGCTCGACACCGAGGCGCGGGCCGGCAAATTCCATTGCGCGGGCTGCGAGCTCGCCGTCTATGACAGCACGACGAAGTTCGACAGCGGCACCGGCTGGCCCAGCTTCTGGGCGCCGGTCGCCGATGCCGTGGGCACCTCGCCCGACCGCGCCTTCTTCGTCCTGGCGCAGACCGAGGTGCATTGCGCCCGCTGCGGCGGCCATCTCGGCCACGTCTTCGACGACGGGCCGCGGCCGACCGGCAAGCGCTACTGCATGAACGGCGTGGCAATGACGTTCCGGCCCAGCGGCGGAGCAGCATCATGACCGCCCGTCGCGCCTTCCTGGCGTTCGCCGGGGCGATTGGCCTGGCCCGGCCGCTCGCCGCGCAAGCGGTCGCGGCTCAGTTCGGCGTCGCGATGCCGCCAGCCGGGCCTGGGATGGAGACGGCGATCTTCGCCGGCGGCTGCTTCTGGTGCATGGAAGGGCCGTTCGACGCACTGGACGGCGTCGTGGCGACGACCTCCGGCTATACCGGCGGCTCGCGCGAGCGTCCGACCTATCAGCAAGTCTCGGCGGGCGGCAGCGGGCATATCGAGTCCGTGCATGTCCTCTTCGATCCGGCGCGGATGAGCTACGGGCGGCTGCTGGAGGTGTTCTGGCGCAATGTCGATCCGCTCGATGCCGGCGGTCAGTTCTGCGACCGCGGCGATTCCTACGCCACCGCGATCTTCGTGGCGGGGGCCGAGCAGCGGCGGGCCGCCGAGGCCTCCAAGATGGAGACGCAGGCCCGGCTGGGCCGTCCGCTCGCCACCGCGATCCGCGACGCCACGGCCTTCTGGCCGGCCGAGGACTATCATCAGGACTACTACCTGAAGAACCCCATTCGCTATCGCGTCTACCGCTACAATTGCGGCCGCGACGCACGGCTGCGCGCCGTCTGGGGGGCGGAGGCCGGGGGAGGACACTGACGCCAGCCTCCGGCATGACATCCCCCGCGCGCCGGGCTTGAATACGCCGGTGCCGAACCCCTCGCTTCCGCCCGTCCGTGTCAGCATCCGGCTCGATATGCCCCTGGGCAAGATCGGCCCGGGCAAGATCGCGCTGCTGGAGGCGATCGTGCAGGCCGGTTCCATCGCGGGCGCGGCGCGGGCGCTGGGCATGTCCTATCCGCGCGCCTGGGGGCTGGTGGAGGCGACAGACAAGACGCTGGGCACCGCCGCCGTCACCCGTGCGCCCGGCGGCCAGCGCGGCGGCGGGGCGGAGCTCACCGCGGCCGGGCGGGCGCTGATCCTGCGCTATCGCGAGGTCGAAGCCGCTGCGCAGCGCGAGGCTGGACCATTGATCGCTATTAATGGTGGGCTATAACGGGTCTCCAGGTTGGAGATGACCATGCAGCGCCGCCTTTTGATTGCCCTCGCTTTGTTCGGGCTGGCAGCCGCCCCCGCCGCACCGCGCGCGCAGGAGCCGCTGACCGTCTTCGGCGCCGCCAGCCTGACCGACGCGTTGCGCGCCCTGGGGCAGGAGTGGCAGGCCCGCGGCAATCCGGCGCCGCGGCTTTCCTTCGCCGCCTCCTCGGCCCTGGCCCGGCAGATCGAGCAGGGCGCCCCGGCGGACCTCTTCATGAGCGCGGACGAGCCTTGGATGGACTACCTCCAGCAGCGCGGTCTAATCGTGAACGCCACGCGCAGTAGCCCGCTGGGCAATGCGCTGGTGCTGATCGCGCCCACCGGCGGCATCCAGCCGCTGACGCTGGGGCGCGACACCGACCTCGCCGCGCTGCTCGGTCCGCAAGGGCGCATCGCCACCGGCGACCCCGCGCATGTACCGGTCGGCCGCTATGCCCAGGAAGCGCTGACCTGGATGGGCCAGTGGGATGCGCTCGCCCCGCGCCTGGCCCGCGCCGACAACGTCCGTTCCGCCCTTTTGCTGGTGGAGCGCGGCGAGGCGCCGCTGGGCATCGTCTATGCGACCGATGCGGCGGCCAGCACGGGCGTGCGAGTCGTGGGAACCTTCCCGGCCGGGAGCCACGTGCCCGTGACCTACCCCTTCGCCCTGACCCGCCGCGCCGAGGGCAATGCGCAGGCCCGTGCGCTGCTGGCATTCCTGACCGGCCCGGACGCCACGGCGACATGGCAACGATTCGGCTTTAGCCTTCCACGCTGAACCGGATGGCGCGGCATTCCGCCGCGCTGCCGAGAGAGCGGCGCCATGTCCTTTCCCATCCCCGACGAACGCCTGCTGTCCATGCTCCGCGAGGATGCTCCCTACGGGGACGCCACCACCCTCGGCCTCGGGATCGGGGAGCAGCAGGGGCGGGCGGTCTTCGCCGCGCGCGCGACCATGGTCGCCTGCTGCATCGAGGAGGCCGAGCGGCTGATGCTGCTCGCCGGCTGCCGCTCGGTGCAGCGCCTCGCGGCCTCCGGCGCACAGGTGGAGGCGGGTTCAGAACTGCTGATTGCCGAAGGCAGCGCGACCGCGTTGCACCGCGGCGCCAAGGTCGCGCAGACGCTGATGGAGATCACCTCGGGCATTGCAACACGCGCGCGGCGCATGCTGCTGGCCGCGCGTGAGGGGCATCCGGGCGTGGGTGTCGCCTGCACGCGCAAGCACCTGCCGGGCGCCAAGGACGTGATGCTCAAGGCCATCATGGCGGGCGGCTGCGTGCCGCACCGGCTCGGCCTTTCCGACAGCGTTCTGGTCTTCACCCAGCACCGCGCCTTCCTGGGCCGCAAGCCGCCCTACCTCTGGGTCGCCGAGCTCCGCGCCGCCCAGCCGGAGCGCAAGATTTCGGTCGAGGCCGAGACGGTGGACGACGCCGTCTGGTTCGCCAGCGCCGGCGTGGATTGCGTGCAGATCGACAAGCTTTCGCCGGAGCAGGTGGCCGAGGCCATCCGCGCCATGGCGAATATGCCGCGCCGCCCGATGATCGCGGCGACCGGCGGCATCACCGAGGCCAATGCCGCCGCCTATGCCGCGGCGGGCGCTGACCTGCTGGTGACCTCGGCGCCCTATGCGGCGCCACCGGCCGACATCTCCGTCCGGATGACCCTCCAAACCTCTTGAACTTGCTGGGGCCGCCTGCCGGTTGACCTCACTGTGCCGTAGTGACTATCATTATGATATCAACTGAGGTGGCGGAACAATGCAACGCAAGAGCTTCGGCAGCATGTCCTGCCCGATCGCCCGCAGTCTCGAGCGCGTCGGCGAGTGGTGGAACATCCTGATCCTGCGCGACGCCTTCGCCGGCCTCTCGCGCTTCGACGAATTCCAGAAGAGCCTCGGCATCGCGCCGACCATGCTGACCCGGCGGCTGAATGGCCTGGTCGAGGCGGGCCTGCTGGAGCGGCACCCCTACAGCGAACGGCCGCTGCGCCATGAATACCGGCTGACCGAGCGCGGCGTCGATTTCCAGCCCGTCCTCCTCGCGATGCTGGCCTGGGGCAACCGCCATTTCGCGCCCGAGGGCGAGAGCATCATGATCGTCGACCGCAAGACGCGGGAACGCGCGACCCCAGTGCTCGTCGACCGCGCGAGCGGCCGCCCGCTGATCGGGCCCGACTACGTCGTGGTGGCTGGCCCGGCCGCCACTGAAGCCGGTCGCCAGCGGATACCGCCCGGGGGCAGGTCCCTCGATCCCGCACGCCGTTCGGGAGCATCCGCATGACCGTCATCGTTCCCATCCCCGCTCTGGCGGCGGAGAAGATCTCGGTCGAGCCGATGAGCGCGCGCACGCTTCGGCTGCTGCAGGCGCCGATCCTGCCGACGCTGCTGATGCTGGCATGGCCGAACATCCTGGTGATGCTGGCCCAGGCCTCCACCGGGCTGATCGAGACCTGGTGGGTGTCGCATCTGGGGACGGATGCGCTGGCCGGCATGGCGCTGGTGTTTCCCGGCTTCATGATGATGCAGATGCTCTCGGCGGGAGCGATGGGCGGGGGCATCTCCTCGGCGATCGCGCGCGCGATGGGCGGCAACCGCCATGCCGACGCCAATGCGCTGGTGCTGCACGCGCTGATCATCAACGTGCTGCTCGGGGTGCTTTTCTCGATTCTCTTCCTGGCCTTCGGGCCGAATATCTACCGCGCTATGGGCGGGCGGGACGGATCGCTGGACGCGGCGCTGCAATATTCGAACGTCGTTTTCGCCGGCAATGTGCTGGTCTGGACGATGAACGCGCTGGCCAGTTCCATTCGCGGCACGGGCAATATGCTGGTGCCGTCCATGGCCGTGTGCATCGGTGTCGTGTTGCTGATCCCGCTTTCGCCGGTGCTGATCTTTGGGCTGGGGCCGATCCCGGCCATGGGCATCGCCGGAGGAGGCGCGGCGGTCGTGCTGACGACGGCGATGACCACTGTGGTACTCGGCTTCTACATCATGTCCACGCGCAGCCTGGTCCGTCCCGCGCTGGCGCGGCTGCGCTGGACGCTGTTCGCCGACATCCTGCGCGTCGGCGCCGTCGGCTCGGTCAGCACCTTCCAGACCACGCTGACCGTGGCGCTGACCACCGCCCTCGTCGGCGCCGCCGCCGGGCCGGACGCGCTGGCGGGCTACGGCACGGGTTCGCGGCTGGAGTACCTGCTGATCCCGCTGGTCTTCGGGCTGGGGGCGCCGCTGGTCGCACTGGTGGGCACCAATATCGGCGCCGGGCAGCAGCAGCGGGCACTGCGGGTGACGTTGATCGGCGGGGCGCTGGCCTTCGCCATGACCGAGGCCGTGGGCATCGCGGCGGCGATCTGGCCGATGGCGTGGCTCAGCCTCTTCGACCACGATCCGCGCATGCTGGAGACCGGCGCGGCCTATCTGCGGATCGTCGGGCCGACCTACGGCTTCTTCGGGCTGGGGCTGTGCCTGTACTTCGCCTCCCAGGGCGCTGGGCGGCTGCTCTGGCCGCTGCTGGCGGGGCTGCTGCGCATGGTGCTGGCGGTCGGCGGCGGGTGGCTGGCCTTCTACCTGACCGGCTCGCTGCTGTGGGTCTTCGCGGCACTTTCCTTCGCGCTGGTGGCCTATGGCGTTTCGCTGGGCTCAGCCATCGCATCCGGGGTCTGGTTCCGCCGCTAGCGGCCGGCGCCCGGCGCACCATATCCTCGCCTCACGGCGAGGCGCATTCACATCACTGTCGCCTACCTATTGCTCCGGGGCTGCTATGGCTCCGGAGACGCCGCGTACCCATGCCTGCGGTCCCGCGGGCTTCAGAAAGACAATTCATGATCTCCATTCATCAAGCCAGCGTCCCGCCGTCGCTGCGCGCCCTCGGCGTGCTGTCCGACTTGCTCGGCAAGGGCGCCGCTCATTGCGAGGCGCGCTCGATCGATCCGGCCGTGATGCTGCAATCGCGCCTCTACCTCGACATGCTTCCGCTGACGAAACAGGTGCAGATCGCCAGCGACAGCGCCAACCGCATGGGCGCGCGGATCGCCGGCGTTCCCGTGCCGAGCATGCCCGATATCGAGACGACCTTCACGGAATTGCAGAAGCGGCTGGCGGACACGATGGCCTTCCTGAAGTCGCTCAAGCCCGAGCAGTTCGAGGGCGGCGAGACGCGCGAGATCGCGATGCCTGTCCGCGGCGGCGAGCTCAAGCTTTCCGGGCTGGACTACATCCAGGGCTTCGCCCTGCCGAACCTGTATTTCCACGTGACGACCGCCTACGCGATCATGCGGCACAACGGCGTCGAGCTCGGGAAGATGGATTATCTGGGGAATCCGCCCGCCTGAGGCGATATTCAGAGGGCGGTGGTGGAGCTGAGCGGGATCGAACCGCTGACCTCGTCATTGCGAACGACGCGCTCTACCAACTGAGCTACAGCCCCGTACACGCTGCCGCGATTTGGTGGCGCGGTGGGGCCGGGTAATGCGGGATGGGGCGGGGGGTGTCAAGCGGTCCCCCGCCTCCGTCCTCGCCCCCTGGGCAGTGCCACTTGCCCGTCGCCCGCGCTTCCGCGACAAGGGGCTATGACGCTGTCGCAACCGGAGCGCCGCCCCTAATGATTCTCGATGCCCTCTTCTTCCTGATCCAGGCCGCTCTGAGCCTGTTCTTCTGGGCCATCCTGATCACGGCGATCCTGTCGCTGCTGATCGGCTTCAACATTCTCGATACGCGGAACCGGCTGGTCTGGGGCATCTCGGACTTCTTCTACCGGGTGACGGAACCGGTGATGCGCCCGGTGCGCAACCGCCTGCCGAACCTCGGTGGGATCGACATCACACCGCTGATCGTCCTGCTGCTGGTGCAGGCCTGCATGCTGCTGGTCGGCGCCATCCAGGGCTACCTGATCCGCGGCGGCCTATACTTCTGAGCCGATGACGCAAATCCTCGACGGCAAGGCGATCGCGGAACGGCTGCGCTTCAAGCTGGCGGCGCGCGTCGCCCAGCTCGCCTTCAAGCCTGGCCTGGTCGTGGTCCGCGTCGGCGAGGATCCGGCGAGCGGCGTCTATGTCCGCAACAAGGACCGCGCGGCCCAGCAGGCCGGTTTCGCCTCGCGCACGCTGCACCTCGCCGACACCACCTCCGAGGCCGAGTTGCTGGCGGAGATCGCCACGCTGAACGCCGATCCCGAGGTGGACGGCATCCTCGTCCAGCTTCCGCTGCCCAGCCACATCCGCTCCGAGATGGCGATCGCGGCGGTCGATCCGGCGAAGGATGTGGACGGCTTCCATCCGATCAACGCCGGGCGGCTTGCCTCGGGCCTGCCGGGGCTGGTGCCCTGCACGCCGCGCGGGGCCATGCACCTGCTGGCCGAGGCGAAGGCCAAGCTTCCCGGCGCGCGGGCCATTGTCGTGGGCCGCAGCCAGATCGTGGGGCGGCCGATGGCGCAGCTCCTGCTTGCGGCGGATTGTACCGTGACCATCGCGCATTCGCGGACCGTGGACCTCGCCGGTGAGTGCCGGCGCGCGGATATCCTGATCGCAGCGGTCGGGCGGGCCGAGATGATCCGGGGCGATTGGGTGCGCGAGGGCGCCATCGTTATTGATGTCGGCATCAACCGCATGCCGGACGGCAAGCTCAAGGGCGACGTCGCCTATGCCGAGGCCCTGCCGCGCGCCGCCGCAATCACGCCGGTCCCCGGCGGCGTCGGGCCCATGACCATCGCCTGCCTGCTGGAGAACACGCTGGAGGCGGCGCTGGCACGGCGCGGCTGAACGGGCTCGTCCCATCAACCTCTTCCTCGCCGTCACCTATGTCCTGATTTGGGGCTCGGCCTTCACGGCGGCGCGGGCGATCGCGCTGGAATGGCCGCCGCTCTGGGCGCTGGCGATCCGCTTCGCCCTGGTGGTGCCCGCGCTCTGGCTGGTCTGGCGATTGCGGCGCGTGGCCTTTCCGGCCGGCGGCGACCTCTGGCGGCTAGCGGTCATGGGCGCGCTGGGGATGGGCGGATACCTGGCCTGCGCCTGGGTGGCGTCGGCGCATGTGCCTTCGGGGCTGGTGGCGCTGCTGGCGGCCTGCTCGCCGCTTTTCGTGGCGTTGGGCGAGGCCTGGGGCGGGCGCAGGCTGCCGCGCCTCGGCTGGCTCGGACTGTTCCTGGGATGGCTGGGCGTGGCGACGCTGGGGCTGCTGCGCTCGGCCGACGGGCTGGAGGCGACGGAGGCCTGGGGCATCGGCCTGACGCTGTTCGGCGCCTTCCTCCAGGCGGCGGGGGTGCTCGCCTATGCGCCGGCGCGGGCGCGGATGGACCCTTGGGCAGCCAATCTCGGCCAGACGGCGGTGGCGACCGTGGTGCTGGTCGTCCTGGCCACGCTCTTCGGCGGCGCGCTGCCGGTGAGCGCCAGCCCGGCGGTGGCCTGGGGCATGGTCTATTCGTGCCTAGTCGTCGGCATGGCGGGCTATGCGCTGTTCTTCGTGGTGATCGGGCGGTTCGGCGCTTCGAACGCGGCTGCGTTGCAGCTCCTCGCACCTCCCGTGGCGGTGCTGATGGGCTGGGCGTTGCTCGGCGAGCGACTCGCCTGGGGCGACCTGCTCGGCGGTGCCATCACTTTGGCAGGCCTGCTGCTCATGTTCCGCGCGCGGTGACTTCGGGACGAAGGCGTCCTAACGTCCCGCTCATGCTCCACGGCAGAAAAATCGTCCTCATCGTTTCCGGCAGCGTTGCGGCCTTCAAGGCGCTGATGCTGGTGCGGCTGCTGCGCGCCGAAGGCGCCACGGTCCGCGCCGTTCTGACCGCCGGAGGGGCGCGCTTCGTAACCAAGGAATCGCTGGCCGCCATCACCGGCGAGGCGGTGCAGGACGACCTCTGGGTCGCCGAGGCGGAGGTCGGGCATATCCGGCTCGCGCGCTGGGCCGATGCGGTGGTGGTTTCGCCGGCCTCGGCCAGCCGGCTGTCGCAGATGGCGCAGGGCTTGGCGGAGGACCTGGCGGGCTGCGTGCTGCTCGCCACCCGGGCGCCAGTGCTGGCCGCGCCGGCGATGAACCCGGCGATGTGGGCGCATGCGGCGACCCAGGCCAATGTGGCCCTGCTGCGCCAGCGCGGCGTGCGCTTCATCGGCCCCGAGGATGGCGCCATGGCGGAGTCGGAAAGCGGTGTCGGCCGCCTTTCGGAACCCGAGGCGATGGGCGATGCGATCCGCGCGCTCTTCGCTGAGGGCCCGCTCAAGGGCAAGCACGTGCTCGTCACCGCCGGGCCGACGCATGAGCCGATCGACCCCGTGCGCTACATCGCAAACCGCAGCAGCGGCAGGCAGGGCCATGCCATCGCGGCGGCGCTGGCGGCGCTGGGCGCGCGGGTGACGCTGGTGACCGGCCCGGTGACGGTGCCCGCGCCAGCCGGCGTCGAGGTCCGGCGCATCGAAACCGCGCGCGACATGCTGGCGGCCTGCGAAGCCGCGCTGCCGGCCGATGCCGCCATCTGCAACGCTGCCGTGGCGGATTGGCGGGTGGCGCATGAGACCGATCAGAAGATGAAGAAGCAGCCCGGGGCCGACGCGCCGACGCTCACCATGGCGCTGAACCCCGACATCCTCGCCACGCTGTCCAAGCACGCCAGCCGCCCCCGCCTCGTCGTGGGCTTTGCGGCGGAGACGGAGCACCTTGTCGAGCATGCGCGGGACAAGCTGGCCCGGAAGGGTTGCGACTGGATCGTGGCGAACGACGTCTCGGGCGACGTGATGGGCGGGGCCGAGAACACGGTGCTCCTCGTCACCGCCGGGGGTGTGGAGGAGTGGCCGAGAATGCCCAAGGAAGAAGTGGCGGCGCGTCTCGCCGCGCGCGTTGCGGAGGCACTCGCATGAAGGTCCTGGTACAACGCATGCCGAATGCCGAGGGCCTGCCGCTGCCCACCTATGCCACCGACGGCGCGGCGGGGATGGACCTGCTGGCGGCCGAGGCGATGACCATTCCCCCGGGCGGCCGCGCGCTGGTGCCGACCGGTCTTTGCATCGCGCTGCCCATCGGTTTCGAGATGCAGGTTCGCCCGCGTTCCGGTCTTGCGCTCAAGCACGGCATCACCGTGCCGAACGCGCCGGGCACGGTGGACGAGGACTATCGTGGCGAAGTCGGCGTGATCCTGCTCAACACCGGCACCGAGCCCTTTGTCATTGCGCGCGGCGACCGCATCGCCCAGGCCGTCTTCGCCCCGGTGACGCGCGCCTCCTGGGAGGAAGTGGTGGTGCTGCCGGAGACCCAGCGCGGAAACGGCGGCTTCGGAAGTACGGGCAGATCAGTATTGTAACGGATTGATTAAGATCCCTTTACATATAGGGAGGCTTTGCCCCATTCCGCGGGCGAGGAACCTCCAAGAATGCTTCGCATCATCGCCCTGTTGGGCCTGGTACTGACGTCCGCCTGCGCGACCATAACCACCGGCACTTCTCAATCCATCACCGTGACCAGCGAGCCGACCCAAGCGATCTGCCAAGTGCATCGCGAGGGCCTCCTGGTCGGAGCGGTGAATCCCACGCCCGGCACCCTCACCGTAAGCCGATCCAGCCGCGACATGACGGTTCGTTGCGAACGCGCCGGCCATCAGCCTGGCGTTGCCGCCTTGCCGGCGAACTTCCAGGCCATGACCTTGGGCAATATCCTGTTCGGTGGCCTGATCGGCCTGGCGGTCGACGCCTCGTCGGGTGCCATCAGCCAGTATCCGGCCGCTGTCCATGTCACGATGGTGCCGGCGGATTTCGCCAGCTCGTCGAACCGCGAGACGTGGTTCGAGCAGCGCCGTCGCGAGATCGGCACCCAGGCCGATGAGCGGGTCTCGGCGATACGCTCCGCCTGCACCGAGCGCGCGACCCGTGGCGGCCCCCCCTCGAGCTGCGACATGGCGGTCGCCAGCATCAATTCGCAGCGCGACAATGAGCTCCAGCTGTTGCAGCAGCAGCACTCCGCCGTGCCGACAAGCTGACCTGCGCGGCAAGGGGGTGGTGCGCCGCGCATTTCGGCGCACCATATCCCGGCCATGGATCTCGATTTCACCGACGACGAACTGTACCGCTACTCGCGCAACATCCTGCTGAAGGAAGTCGGCGCGGTCGGCCAGGCGAAGCTTCGCGCGGCGCGCGTGCTGATCGTGGGCGCCGGCGGGCTGGGTTCGCCGCTGGCGCTGTATCTCGCCGCGGCTGGTGTCGGCACTCTCGGCATCGTCGACGACGACGTGCTGGAGCTGTCCAACCTCCAGCGCCAGGTGGCGCACAGCACCGCCCGCATTGGCCAGAAGAAGACCGACAGCGCGGCCGAGGCGCTGCGGGAGCTGAACCCCGATGTCCGGCTCGAGCTCCACACCCGCCGCATGGACCGCGCCGCCGCCGAGGAGCTGATTCCGCAATACGACGTGGTCTGCGACGGCACCGACAATTTCCCGACGCGCTTTCTTCTCGGCGATGCCTGCCACCTCCTAGGCAAGCCGCTGGTGAGCGCCGCCGTGCTGCGCTTCGAGGGGCAGCTCTCGGTGTTCCGCGCGCATGAGGGCGCGCCGCATCCCTGCCACCGCTGCCTGCATCCGGACATGCCGCCCGAGGGCATGGTGCCGACCTGCTCGCAGGCGGGCGTGCTCGGCGCCGTGGTCGGCGTGATGGGGACGCTCCAGGCCACCGAGGTGCTGAAGGTGATCCTCGACATCGGCGAGGGGATGTCAGGCCGGCTGCTGCTCTGGGATGCGCTGGATGCGCGCTTCCGCACGGTGAAGCTGCGGCGGGACCCGGATTGCGCGCTCTGCGGGGAGCACGCCACGATTCACGACCTTTCGGGGCATAACGCATGAATCGACTTGGAATCCTGCTGATCTCCGGCGGGCACGAGCGGGCGCATTACGCGCTGATGATGGGCACCGCCGCCGCGGCCCTGGGCCGGCCGGTCACGATCTTCGCCACCAATGGCGGCTGCCGGCTGCTGCTCCAGGCCGCTCCGCTGGAGCGGCACGAGCGGGAGGCGGTGCTGGCGCATGCCGGCGTCGCCACCATCGCGACCCTCATGGAGGCGGCGCGGGCCCTGAAAATCCGCTGCATCGCCTGCGACGCCGGGCTGCGCGCGGAGGGGCTGGAAAGCGAGGCCCTGGCCCCGGATGTGGAGGTTGCGGGCATCGTCACATTCCTCGGCGCGGTGGGCACGGGGCAGATGATATCACTGTGAGGCTTGACCCGGCACGGCGCGGCTTGGCATCGATAGGTGTGATGAAGGCTCCTCTCGTTCTCGCTGCGATCCTGACGCTGGCCGTGTTCGGCGAGGCGCGCGCGCAATCGAGCCTCGGCGGCCAGACCCTGGCGCCGCCGCAGGCCAGCACGCCCAGGCCGGCCGCCGCCGCACCGCCGGCA
>JAQGHY010000022.1 GCA_028291455.1 Rubritepida sp.
CCGCACCTCGCGGCTGCCATCGGGGCATGTCGCCGTCGTGGCGCGGGTGGTGTCGTTGCGCGAGATCCGCGTGGACCACGCCAACTGGGCGAGCGGCTTCGGCCGCGGCCGCGTGGCGCGCGACCAGCCGATGCTCGACGTCTCGCCGGGCAACGACTGGAGCCAGGTGCGCGTCTGGTTCCCGCGCGCCGGCGACTACGGCAACACCGTCTTCGCGGCGCATGGGTTCATCACGCCCCGTCTCGATACTGCCCGTCTCGATCTCGCGGGACGTTAGGGGCATAAGTTCCTCCAACGACGGAGGATCGTGAATGTCAGCCACCCGCCGCGCCCTACTCGCGCTTCCCGCCCTGGCAACCCCTGCACTGGCAGCCCCTGCCCTCGCGCAGCCCACCTGGCCCGACCGGCCCGTGCGCGTGATCGTGAGCTTCCCCGGCGGCTCCACGCCGGACATCGCGGCGCGCGCAGCGAGCAACCACTTCACCCAGGTCTTCGGCCAGCCCTTCGTCATCGACAACCGCGCCGGCGGCGGCGGCACCATCGGCGCCGACGCCACCGCCAAGGCGACGGACGGCCACACGCTCGGCGTGACCATCGGCGGGCCGGGCTCGATCGCCAAGATCCTCAACCCGCAGCTGCCCTACGATCCCGTGACCGACCTCGTCCCCGTCTCGCTGCTGGCGCGCATGCCCTTCGTGCTGGCGGTGAACCCGGGCGTGCCGGTGAACGACGTCGCCGAGCTCCTCGCCTATGCGAAGGCCAATCCGGGCAAGCTGAATTACGGCTCGGTCGGGGCCGGCAGCACGGGGCATCTGCTGGTGGCCGAGATGGCGGCGCGGCACGGGCTGGACATGACGCACATCCCCTTCCGCTCGGTGCCGCAATCCGTGACGGAGATCGTGGCCGGGCGCATCCAGCTCATGGCGGCAGCGGCCGGCTCGGTGCTGGGCCAGGTCCGGGCGGACCAGGCGCGGGCGCTCGGCGTCTCGGGCGAGGCACGGATGACGCAGCTTCCCGACGTGCCGACGCTGGTGGAGCAGGGCGAGCCGGCCGGCGGCGTCTTCGCCTGGATCGGCCTCTTCGCACCCCCCGGCATGCCGGCCGACCGCCTGGCGCGGATCGGCGCGGAGGCGGGCCGGGCGCTGTCCAATCCGGAAACCGGCCGCGTCCTGGATGCGGCCGGCTTCGAGCCGCTGGGCACGCCGCCGGCCGCGCTGGCGACGCTCATCCGCGACGAGGTTGCCCATTGGGGGCCGATCGTGCAGCGGCTGGGGATCCGCCCGGAGAGCTGAGCCCCGCGTCCTGGACGACGGTCGAGTTCCACCCATCGTCCAAGGCGCAGGAGGGCCACCCTTTCCCGGACGGCCCTCCCGGCGCCTCAGTTCACCGCACGGTCGAGCGCGCGGCCCGCACGCTCGACCGGCCCGCGGGGCGGGTCCACCGCGTCACGGATGCGCTCGCCGGCGCGGTCAAGCTGCCGGCCGGCTTGCTCGGCCGGACCCGGCGGGTCGTCGCAGGCGGCAAGGCCAAGGCTCAGCGCAAGCATGGGAATCATGACGAGATGGCGGTTCATTCCAGGGTTCCTTTGATGTGAAGGATGTCCCCCGCCGAACGCCGCGTGGAGGCGCGAAGTTGCACCGCCGCATGGATGAGGCCTTTCCAGTCCCGAAAGGAAACCCGGAACCGTTTCGGACCGTTCGGTCAAGCAGCATTGCACTCAAGGCGCGGTTGCCACGGATCGGACTTTCCGGTGCCCGAATCCTGCGGTTTGTTGCGGTCATGGACTACACAAGGAAGAGAAGATGGAACGCCGTCGTTTGATGTTCATGGGTCTTGCGAGTGCGCTGACCGCCACGCTGGGCCTCGCCGTCACCGCACAGGCCGGCGTCCTGGGCGACACCACCGGCCTCCCCCGCGGCCCCATGCCGAGCGCCGAGGCCCTCGCCGCGCCACAGGCAGCCCCGGGCGAGGAGGCCGAGGGCGGCGTTCAGCTCGCCCAGTACAGCGCCTCCGGCCCCCATCGCCGCGGCCCACGCTGCTGGAACGAGACCCGCCGTGTCCGTTACCGCGATCGCTGGGGCCGGACGCGGGTCCGCACCGTGAATCAGCGCGTCTGCCGCTGAGGCGGGAGGGCGCAATGCCGGGATGCCCGCCATTGCGCCTGCCCCTCGCCCTCCCCACATGAAATCCCGTGAAGGAAACCATGCGCGCGGCGGATGAGATCCTCACGGAACGGCTCCGCAAACATCTCCGCATGGGGGCGGATCGTTCCGGCCGGGACCTGAACGGCATGGCGGCTTCTGTTCGAAGCCGGGATGCGGTAGGGTCCCGCCATTCATAAGCACCACGGGATCGAGGCGCGACGATGGGTTCCTTCAGCATCTGGCATTGGATGATCGTGTTGGCGGTTGTTCTGCTGCTCTTCGGAAGCGGCAAGATCAGCGGCCTCATGGGCGACGTCGCGAAGGGCATCAAATCCTTCAAGGCGAACATCAAGGACGACGAGAAGGAGGGCGATGCCTCCATGACGGCCGAAAGCGCGCCGCCCGCCGGCACGATCGCCGGTCCGCAGGTGCATGCGACGGCCTCCACCACGGCACAGCCCGCCTCCAGCTCGAGCCGCCCCGCGGCCTGAGCAACCACCGCCGGGCAACCGGCGGCAAGGGTTCACGATGTCCATTCCGCAGCAGGCGACCGATGCGATCCGCGCCGCCGGACGGCGTATGGACACGTTCGGTTGGGTTCCGGCCACGGCCGGGAATATCTCGCTGCGTATGGACGCCGACCGCATCGCCATCACGCGCTCCGGCTTCCACAAGGGCTTCATTCCCGAAGACGGGGTGATGGCGGTGGATCTGGACGGGCGCGCGGAGGACAGCGCGCTGCGCCCCTCGGCTGAAACCGGACTGCATTGCGGCATTTACCGCCGATTCCCGAACGCCGCCGCCGCACTACATGGGCATTCGGTGCCCGCCACGGTGCTTTCGCGCCTTGCAGGACCGGAAATCCGCCTCGCCGGATATGAATTGTTGAAGGCGTTCCCCGGCCTTCCCACTCACCAGGCCGCCGTCCGCCTCCCCGTATTTGAAAACGACCAGGATATTGGCCGGCTTCAGAGCCGCGTGACGCAGGCCTGGGATGCCGATCCCGCCCATCCACCGGGCTACCTGATCCGCGGCCACGGACTATATGTCTGGGCCGAGGACATGCCTGGTGCATTGTTGCGCCTGGAAGCCCTGGAATTCATGCTCTCCTGCGAGCTGGAAACACGGAGACTGCGCCCATGAGCCGTCTGACCATTTGGGATGCCGCCACCCAGGCCGAGATCCTCACCACCGATGCGCCCGAGGCCATCGCCACCGCCCTCGGCGAGATCGGCGTGCGCTTCGAGCGTTGGCCTGTCGCGCCGCTGCCCAAGGGCGCGCCGGCCGAGGCCGTGCTCGCGGCCTACAAGCCTCACCTCGACGCCTTCCTGGCCGAGACCGCGGCCGGCACCGCCGACGTCATCCAGCTCACGCCCGAGCATCCGATGAAGGATGCGCTGCGCCAGAAGTTTCTCTCCGAGCACACCCATACCGAGGACGAGGTCCGCTTCTTCCACGAGGGTGCGGGCAATTTCGTGCTGCATGTGAACGGCCGCGTCTACGACGCGCATTGCACCCAGGGCGACCTGATCAGCGTGCCCGCGAACACGCATCACTGGTTCGACAGCGGCGAAGCGCCGGACTTCACGGTCCTGCGCGTCTTCAGCGACACAACCGGCTGGACGCCGCATTACACCGGCACCGACATGGCGGTGAAGTTCCCCGTCGTCGTCGGCTGACGTGCCGATCACGCATGTCCTGACCGATATCGAGGGCACCACCACCGCCATCGCTTTCGTGCACCGCACGCTCTTTCCCTACGCCGCTTCCGCCCTGGAAGAGTTCCTCGCGCGGCGCGGCAAGGATGAGGATGTCGCGACAATCCTGGCGCAGGTTCCGGGCGACGACAAACTCGCCACGCTGCGGCATTGGATGGCGTCGGATGCGAAGGTCACGCCGCTCAAGGCGCTCCAGGGCCTGATCTGGCGCCAGGGCTATGCGGAAGGCGCGCTGCACGGACATCTCTGGCCCGATGTTGCGCAAGCACTGCAGGATTGGAAGGCGCGAAGCCTGCACCTCGCCATCTACTCCTCCGGCAGCGAGGAGGCGCAGCGCCTGCTCTTCCGCCATTCCGAGGCGGGCGACCTGGAAGCGCTGTTCGAGGGCTTCTTCGACACGCGGATGGGCGGCAAGCGTGAGGCGTCCAGCTACACGCGCATCGCAGAAGCCTGGGGCGCGACGCCAGAAAAGATCCTCTTCCTCTCCGACATCGTGGAGGAGCTGGAAGCGGCGCGGCAAGCGGACCTCTCCACCTGCCAGCTCGTCCGTGCCGGGGACGGAACCAAAGCCTCGGGGCGACATCCCGAAGCCGCCGATTTCAACGCCGTGACGCCGCTTCTCGCGGCGTGACAGGCCGCCGTTGCGCGGCTAGAACCAGTTTCACCGCCATCCAGCCGATCGCCTTGGGCGCGGAGTGCCAGACATGCTGACGACCTACACCGTGGAGAACGGACATCTCGCGATGCGCGAGAATGTGCGCGATGCGGATGCGCTGCGCCGCGCCGTCTGGATCGACCTGCTGCAGCCCTCCCGCGAGGAGGAGTTCGCGGTCCAGGACGCGCTTGCGATCGAAGTCCCGACCCGCGAGGAGATGCAGGAGATCGAAAGCTCCTCGCGCCTCTATCGCGACGGCGACACGCTCGTCCTGACCGCCAATTTCCTCTACGGCGTCGATACCGGCGAATTCAGCTCGACGCCGATCTCCTTTGTGCTGGCGGCCAATGCCCTCGTCACCGTGCGCTACGCCACGCCAAAGGCTTTCCCTGTCTTCGCCGCGCGCTGCCAGAAATCACCGGCGCTGATGACCAGCGGCGATGCGGTGATGATGCATCTGTTCGAGCAGATCGTGGACCGCCTCGCCGATATCCTGGAGCGCATCGGCGCCGATATGGACCGCGCCAGCCAGGGCGCCTTCCTCCTCTGCAAGCCGGGCGAGGTCACGCTCGGCAAGAACGACCTGAAGGAAGTTCTGCTGACTCTCGGCCAGGTTGGCGAAGTGACGACGCGCGCCTCGGAAACGCTGCTCGGCCTCAACCGCATCCTCACCTTCATCGGCGCCGAGAAAGCGATGGCGGTGCGCAAGGAAAACCAGGGCACCATCAAGACGCTGGTGCGCGACGTGCGAAGCCTCGTGGAGCACGCGAATTTCCTGAACAACAAGGCGACCTTCCTGCTCGATGCGGTGCTGGGCATCATCAATGTCGAGCAGACGAACATCATCAAGACCTTCACCGTGGTGAGCGTGGCGCTGATGCCGCCGACGCTGATCGCTAGCGTCTATGGCATGAACTTCCAGCACATGCCGGA
>JAQGHY010000023.1 GCA_028291455.1 Rubritepida sp.
GGCCGGCGGCGACGGAATCGCGACCGGCCCCTCCCTTTTGCACATCCCCTTCACCCTCCCCGGCGAACGCGTATCTGCGCGCCCGGCCGGGAAGGAACGCGCCGTGCTGGAGGCCGTCGAGGTCGCGAGCGCCGAGCGCGTCGAATGGCCGTGCCGCCACTTCACCATCTGCGGCGGGTGTTCGCTCCAGCACTGGGATACCGCGCCCTATGCAGGCTGGAAGCGCGACCGCCTCGCCGAGGCGCTGTCCCGCGCCGGCTATGCCGATGCCGATGTCTCCCCGATGGTGCCGACGCCGCGCAATGTGCGTCAGCGCGCCGATTTCGGGCTGGAGCGCCATCCCGACGGCCGTGTCGAGATCGGCTTCCATGAGCGCGGCACGACCAACCTCGTGCCTATGCGGGAATGCCATGTGCTGCTGCCCGCGCTCGTCGCGCTGGTGCCGCGCCTTGCCGACGCGCTGCGCGGGCTGAACGCGCTGCAGCGGCTGGGTTCGGCCGTGGTGAACATGCTGGACAGCGGGCCGGACATCCTGCTGCGCACCGATGCGCCGCTCTCCATGCCCGATCGCCGGATGCTCGCGGAATTCGCCGTGGCAGCGGGCGTTCCGCGCATC
This sequence comes from Rubritepida sp., assembly GCA_028291455.1. Lineage (GTDB taxonomy): Bacteria > Pseudomonadota > Alphaproteobacteria > Acetobacterales > Acetobacteraceae > Roseococcus. The sequence continues at coordinate 617 of JAQGHY010000023.1, forward strand.
GCCTGGGCCGGCAAGGGTGCTGGCTCCGAGGTCGCGGCGCAGCACGCGCCGGTGCGGCACAAGCTCTCCGGCGTCACGGTATCGCCACCGCCGGGCGCCTTTCTCCAGGCCAGCGCCCAGGGCGAGGCCGCGATCATCGCGGCCGTGCTCGCGGGCCTGCCGAAGAAGCTGCCGGCACGCTCGAAAGTAGCCGACCTCTATGCCGGCATCGGGACGCTCTCCTTCCCGATGGCCGCGCGCTTCATGGTCCACGCCTACGAGGGCGACGTCCCCACCGCCGAGGCCCTGCACGTCGGCGCCAGTGCCGCGCAGCTCCGCATCCAGGCGGAACGACGGGACCTGGTACGCCAGCCGCTCCTGCCCGCGGAGTTGAAGAACTTCGCCGCCGTCGTGCTGGATCCGCCCTTTGCCGGAGCTCCGGAACAGGTGGCGCAGATCGCCCGCAGCAAGCTCGAGCGGGTTATCTATGTGTCGTGCAGCCCGGCCGCACTGGGCCGCGACGGGGCTGTCCTGCGCGACGCCGGCTTCCGAGTGGAATCGGCGACGCCGGTCGATCAATTTCTATGGTCACCGCATCTCGAATCTGTGGTTGTCTTCGCTCGCTAAGCGCCCATTCGGGCCGGACGTTCCAGGGAGATAACGATCATGACGCAGGACCGCCGTACCCTCTTCGCCGGCTCCGCGGCACTTGCCGCGGCCATGGCACTGCCCGCCGCTGCCCAGCAGGCCGCCGCGCCCGCCGCACCCGGCACCAGCGCCGCCCAGGCGCCCGGCTTTTACCGCTTCAAGGTGGGCAGCCTCGTCGTCACCACCGTGCATGACGGCTTCGCCCGCCGCCCCGTCGAAGGCTTCGTGCGCAATGCGCCGCTGCCCGAGGTTCAGGCCGTACTCGCCGAGAGTTTCATGCCGGCCGACACGCTCGCCATTCCCTTCACCCTGACCTTCGTGACGACGCCCGCGGGCATCGTGGTCTTCGATGCCGGCAACGCCACGCAGACCGGCGCGGCCACCTCCGGCCAGGCCGCCGCCAACATGCGCGCGGCGGGGATCGACCCGGCCCGGGTCGTCGCCGTGATCATGAGCCACTTCCATGGCGATCACATCTCCGGCCTGGCTTCCGAGGCGAATGAGCGGCTCTTCCCCAATGCCGAGATCGTCGTCCCCGCGACGGAATGGGCCTGGTGGACCGACCAGGGCAACCTGACGCGCAGCCCCGAGGGCCAGCGGCCGAACTTCGCCAATACCGCGAAGCGCTTCGCGCCCTACCAGGGCCGCATCCGGCAGATCGCGGATGGTGCCGAGGCGGTGCCGGGCATCCGTGCCATGGCAGCCTATGGCCATACGCCGGGGCACACGATGTACCACATCGCCGATGGCGGCGAGCAGATGGTCTTCCTGGCCGACGTCACCAACCGCCCCGAGATCATGGCCCGCAAGCCGGAATGGCAGATCGTCTTCGACTTCGACGGAGACATGGCCGCCACCACACGCCGGCGCGTCCTGGACCGCGTGGCAACGGACCGCATGCGCGTCACCGGCTATCACTTCCCGTTTCCGGCGACCGGCTACTTCATCCGCGACGGCCAGGGGTTCCGATTCGTCCCGGGCGACTGGTCCAGCGTGATCTAATCGGAGCTCAGGCAGCGCCAGGCTGGGCCGACAGACTGCCCAGCTGGCGCATCGCCACTTCGAAGTGAGCTTCGAAGCCGGCGAGGCCGGCGTTCAACTCCTCCGTGTCATCATCCGCCGCGCCGCGCTCGATGCGTTGGAGCGGCTGCGCCAGATCCGCCAGGCCGAAATTGACGGCAAGCCCGCGCAGGGCATGGGCATGGTCGCGCGCCGCCTCGGCATCGCCGGCCACGACTGCCTCGCGAAGCTGCGGTGCCCGCGCCTCGAACTCGAGGCGGCACATGCGGAGCGCCTCGGCCGCGGTGGTGGATGCGGCCTCGTCCGCCAGCCCCTCGATGATCCGGCTGCCATCGGACATGAGCGTCAGGCGAACCCGCACCCGGACGGGTCCGCGTTTCCGCGGGCCGGGCGTTACGATCTCCAGATGGCGCATCAGCATCCCAAGCTGCAGGTCCCGTCGCAGCACGCCGGTCGGCATCAGCGACCCGAAGCCGGTGTTCCAGGCGCAAAGGCGTTCCGCGCTGTCGATGAGCGCGGCCGGGCCCGGCCATGCCTCGATCAGCGCGGCATCCCGCCGCTCGGCGGCGACGCGCTCGGTCTGCGAAAGCCGCATCCGCGCCTCGTTGACGCTGAGCTGCGCCGCATGCCGCGCCAGGCTTGCCCGCAGCGCGCCGAGCTTGCGCTGAACGCGCTCGCGGAGTGCCCATTTCTGCCGGAAGATGAGGACCAGGATGAAAATTCCGCAGATCGGCACCACCCAACCAAGCAGCGGAACCTCGTCCGGTCGCGCGATGCCTTCGACGCGCAGGCTGCCTTCGTGCACCCACTGACTGACCGAGGGGCCAAATTCGATCCCCGACGGGCTGGACCGCTCGGCCAACTCGATGCCCTGGCTGGAGATCAACCGCAGCGCCGTGCCCCGCATCGGCGTCAGCAAAGCTCCCAGCACCTCCGTGGGCACCCGCAACGAGGCCGTCGCCATGCCGGGCGCGAAAGGCGTGAGCGCGGCGACGATCTGCGTTCCGTCGGCCACCGGCACGAAGCGGAGCTGCCCCGGGATAGCGCCGGCAACCCCGTCCGCGACATCAGCGGCAAGCGGCGCGACGGCCACGCCTGAGACCGGCCGCCCTTCGCGCTGCGCGGCCTGGAGCCGCGCTTCGATGGTGAGGATCTCACCCTTGAGGGCCAGTGCCGCGCGGGCCGCCGACTGGCTCGCCAGCGCCAGCGCGGCCTGCTCGGAGGCGTGCGAAGCCTGTTGGTGGAGCAGCCATGACGACAGGAGGAGCGTCGTGACCAGGATCACGAAAGGCCCCGTGGAACGATGCATCAGCGCGCGAAACAGCTCTCGGCCGCCACGGACCATCGCCGCGTCATCCTTAAATACCAGAAGTCGCAATAAACAGACGGTTCCGTTGCACGCAAGCACCGAGTTTGCCGGCGGGTCTCCCTTGCCGCCCTTTCGAGGCGGTGCGAATGTGCGGCCCGCAATGCAACAGCAGCAGGCCTCCCGCGCCGGAGGCCCAGAGGGCGAGCAGAATATGGCTAAAATCAAGGTAAAGACGCCCGTCGTCGAGATGGACGGCGATGAGATGACCCGGATCATTTGGGCCTTCATCAAGGACAAGCTGATCCATCCCTACCTCGATATCGACCTGAAGTATTACGATCTCGGCATCGAATACCGCGACCAGACGGACGACCAGGTCACCATCGACGCCGCCAATGCCACCAAGCAGTACGGCGTGGGCGTGAAGTGCGCGACCATCACCCCCGATGAGGCGCGCGTCGCCGAATTCGGCCTCAAGAAGATGTGGCGCAGCCCGAACGGGACGATCCGCAACATCCTCGACGGCACGATCTTCCGCGAGCCGATCATCTGCCAGAACGTACCCCGCCTGGTGCCGCATTGGTCCAAGCCGATCGTCGTCGGCCGTCATGCCTATGGCGACATCTACCGCGCGGTCGAGATGAAGGTGCCGGGCGCCGGCACGGTGAAGATGACCTACACGCCCGAGGGCGGCGCGGCGCAGGAAATCGGCGAGTTCGTCTACAAGGGTGCCGGCGTGTTCATGGGCCAGCACAACCTGAACGCCTCGATCGAGGGCTTCGCCCGCGCATCGTTCAACTACGGCGTGGCGCGCAAGTACTCGGTGTATTTCAGCCACAAGAACACCATCCTCAAGGCCTATGACGGCAACTTCAAGGACATCTTCAAGTCCATCTTCGACGCCGAGTTCGCGACGAAGTTCAAGGAGCTCGGCATCGTCTACGAGGATCGCCTGATCGACGACATGGTCGCCTCGGCGCTCAAGTGGGAAGGCGGCTACATCTGGGCCTGCAAGAACTACGACGGCGACGTGCAGTCCGACATCGTGGCGCAGGGCTTCGGCTCGCTCGGCCTCATGACCTCGGTCCTGCTCTCCCCGGACGGCAACACGGTCGAGTCCGAGGCGGCGCACGGCACGGTGACGCGCCACTTCCGCGAGCACCAGAAGGGCCGCGAGACCTCCACCAACCCGATCGCGTCGATCTTCGCCTGGACGCGCGGCCTCGCCTATCGCGGCAAGTTCGACAACACGCCCGACGTGACGGCCTTCGCCGAGACGCTGGAGAAGGTCTTCATCTCGACCGTCGAAGGCGGCCAGATGACCAAGGATCTCGCGATCCTCATCGGCAAGGACCAGCCCTACCTCTCGACCCAGGCCTTCCTCGCGGCGCTGGACGAGAACCTGAAGAAGGCGATGGCT
>JAQGHY010000042.1 GCA_028291455.1 Rubritepida sp.
GCTGAGCGCGGGGATGCTCGCTAAATGCCCTGATGCGCCAGCGGCTGAAGCGAGATCGCGACGATCAGCGGCGGCGCCGTCCGCTCCCGCGCCGCATCGTACGATACCGGTCCGGCGACCTAAGCCGCCACTTCCGAAAGGTTCAGCTGCAGGCCCTTTTCCACATCCGTCAGCAGTGCGGGAAGGGTGGCGGTCAGGGCGGTGGACGAGTTGCGCAAGAAGGCCTGCGCCGCTTCGTCGGTCGCGGCGAAGATCATGGTCTGGGCCGACAGGCGCTGCGCATTGGCCAGCGCACGGGCGAGGCGGTGGGCCGGCGCGTCGGTCGCCGCCACCATCACGACCATCGCGGGCTCGGGCGCCTGCGCCGCCACAACGGTGGCGCTATGGCCCGCCTCCGAGAGGGCCAGGACCACCGCCGCCGCCGCCGCGCGATCCAGCGCGCCCGACACCGGGATCACCAGGATATCCGCCTGTCCCTCGGGGTCCCGCGGCACGGCGTCGAGCACGCTGGTGAGGGCGCGAGAGGCGCGGATGGCCAGCGCCGGGCCGAAGGCGGTGCTCGGACGGTCCAGAGCTATCTGGGCGATCGCCGGCATCACCAGTTGTTCCAGCGCGGAGTCCACGCCCAGGCGCCCCGCCTCGGTGCCGAGCAGCCCGGCCGCGCCGACCGCGTCGTCCGCCAGCAACCGCTGGTAGAAGCGTGCTGGCGCGGGCAGGGGCTCGGTATCGCCCAGCAGCACGTCTAGGAAGGCGAGCGCCGGCACGTGGCGGCCCAGGATGACCAGGCAGGCCGTCATGGCGGGCGCCAGGATCAGCCCCACCGGCCCCCACATGACAGCCCAGAAGGCGGAGGCGATCAGCAGCGCGAGGGGCGTGATGCCCATGCTGGTGCCGTAGAGCCAGGGCTCCAGGACGTAAGTCGTGGAGATATCGACCACGACGAAGAGAGCGAGGACCATCAGCACCGTGCCCCAGCCCTCGGTGGTCGCGAACGCGATCAGCAGCGGGAAGAGCAGGGAAAGCGGCGCGCCGAGGAAGGGGATGAAGCGCAGCGCGAAGCCCAGCGCGCCCCATAGCGGCGCATTGGGCACGCCGAGCAGCCAAAGGCCGGTGCCCATCGCCAGGCCGAACGCGCCGTTCACCCCGACCTGCATCAGCAGGAAGCGCCCCACGCGCGTCGTCGCTTCGGCCATGGCGCCGGTGGTCCGGTGCATCTCGTGCAGGCCGGCGAGGCGCAGCACACGGTCGCGCACATCCTCGAGCTGCACCAGGATGAAGGCCATCAGCAGCAGCGTGATCGCCAGCGTCGCGACGGGTGCGATGATCAGCACCCCCATCGCGAGGAGGGTGCTAAGGGGGCCTTGCTCAGCCGCGGCCACCGTCACCGTCGTGGTCGCCGAGGCTTCGGTTGGGGTCAGCACCTCGCCGAGTCGCCGCACCAGCCTCATCACGCCCTCGATCGGTCCCGAGCCCTCTTGGCTGATGGCTTGGAGCTTGCCGCGCAATACGCTCTCATAGCGCGGCAGCTCCGCCGCGAGCGCCAAGGCCTGGGTAAGGACCACGTAGACAAGCCCGCCCAGGATCGCGAGGAAGATCACGAGCACGATCAGGACGGCGGGAACGCGCGGCACCGAACGCCGTTCGAGCCAGTTCACCGCCGGTAGCGCCGCGATGGTCAGCAGCAGCGCCAGCGCCAGCGGCGCGAAGACCTCGCGGCCCAGATACAGCGCCGCGATGACGCCTGTGATGAGCAGCAGGCGGGTCGGCCAGGCATCGCGCGTGGCGGTTTCGGGCGGGCGGAACGGAGCCATCTGGATTCCTTGTCGGTGCCTCATGCAACGCCAGCCAAGGCTGCGCGTTGCCGCTTCACGATCACCTGAAGGGAATTGGGCGATGGCTGACGTCGTGAATATGGTGCGCCCCGGGGCGGGTACCGCGAACGACGCCCGGGCCTTTGTCGGCGCCGCGCTGAACGTTTTCCTGGCCGACACCTACGTTCTGCTCGCTAAGACCCAGGCCGTCCACTGGAACGCCGCCGGACCCAATTTCATCGGCCTGCACAAGCTGACCGAGGCTCAGTACGGCGAGCTGTTCCAGGCGATCGACGACCTCGCCGAACGGGTCCGCGCGCTGCGTGTGGAGGCGCCCTGCGGCCTCGGCCAGATCATCGAGCTGTCGACGCTGGATGCCGCCGTCGGCGAGGTGAACACGCACGATGCCGCCCGCCGTCTCGCAGCGGACAATACCACTTTGGCCGCCCATGCACGCGCGCTCGCGAAAAAGGCGGAAGAAGCGAAGGACATCGCGACGCAGGATATGCTCGTCGCTCGTGTCGAAGTTCATGATAAGGCCGCTTGGCTGCTGCGCAGCCATCTCGGCTAATCCATCCACAACCACAAGGAATCACGACGATGGCCTCCACCCCCAAGCCTCCCTACACGGCCGATACGAATGCCGAGCTCGCGCAGCTGCGTGACAAGGTCGAGACCCTCATGCGCGATCGCGTGACGCCGGCGATCGGCGCCGTGGCGGACCAGGCCCAGGCCGCCGCCCGCAATGCCTCCGACCAGGTGCGCGAGCAGGCGGACCGCCTCTCCTCCGCCGTGCAGGAGAAGCCGCTGACTTCGATCGGCCTAGCCATGCTGGCGGGCTTCGTGCTCGCCTCGATCTGCCGGCGCTAGGATATGCGCACGTTCCGTCTGCTGGGCGTCGCGGCGCAGGCGGAGAGCCTGCGGCTGCGTCGTGGGGCCGGCGCCTTCGCCCGCACCGCGGCGCTGCTCTGCGCGGCGGCGATGTTCGGGCTGGTCACTCTGGGACTGCTCCATGCTGCGGCCTGGATCTGGCTCGAACGGCACAGCGATTCGCTTTGGGCGACCCTCTACCTCGCCCTCGCGGATCTGGTGCTGGTGCTGATCCTGGTGTTTGCCTCGCGCAGCCGGCGTGATCCGATCGCCGAGGAGGCGCTGCTGCTTCGGCAGCAATCCCTGGCGTCGATCGGCCGGATATCGCCTCTAAGCGAGGCGCTGAGCCTGATGCGCTGGCGGCAGGCCATAGGGCTGGGTGGGCATGTGGTCCGCGCTTTTCGGCGGCGCTGATCTGGAGGGCCTGGAATCTGGCGTTCCGGGCCTTTCCGCAATCGCGGCCGGGTCCCCGGCCTTTTTTGCTTAACAGCGGCTACCCTGCCCTGGGCCGCCTACCGAAAGGAGCCGGATCGTGAAAACTTACCGCAAGCCGAACCCGCCTCTGGCTCGCATGATCCTGGCGGCCAGCCTCCTCGCCGCGCCCGCCCTCGCGCAGCCCGGCCCGGCGTCGGATGCCAACCCCGCAGTGGAGAATACCGCACCCGCCCGCAGCCCGATGAGCGTACCCGCCATCGTCGCTGCACCAAGCGTCGCGCCGGATGCTGCGACGGCACCAGCGGCCCTGCCGCAGGGCGCCGCGCTCCTGGTGCGCCCGCGGGTCAGCCAGATAATCGGCAGCCGCGTCTACAACGACCGAGATGAGAATGTCGGCGCGGTGGACGACATCGTGCTGGCGCCACCGGCCGCGCCCTCTGGGCAGGGCCCCGTCGCCATCCTTCAGGTGGGCGGGTTCCTGGGCATGGGTGGCCGCCTGATCGCGGTGCCGGTCGGCGACCTCCGCTGGAATGCGGATCGCGAGCGGATCACCCTGCCGGGCGCCTCGAAGGAGGCCCTGCAGAGCCGGCCGGCCTTCGACTACGGCGCGCTCCGACAGCCGTGACGACCCTCGTGACGGAACGCCTGGAGGACGCGGGGGAAGCTCCGCCCGGTTCTGCTGTCGCCAAGCCCGACCCGCCGGCGGAGAACGTCTGGCTCCTGGCCTGGACCGTCGCGACCTCGGACCAGATCTCGCTGGTCTCCGCCGGCTGCGCCTTCTACGCGATGCTGGCCTTGTTCCCCGCGCTGTCGCTGTCCATTGCCTTCTATGGCGTCTGGTTCGACCTCAACACGGTCGAGCCGCAACTGGCCGTCCTCAGCCGCATCCTGCCCGAGGACAGCTACGAGCTGATCGCCCAGCGTGTGCATGAGCTCGTGTCGGCACCGCAGCGGGCGCTCGGGGTCGGCGCACTCATCAGCGGCGTCATCGCGCTGTGGAGCTCGTCCTCCGGCGTCCGCGCCCTGTTGAATGCGCTCAACCTCGCCCACAACCAGGCGGAGCAGCGCAATCCCTGGGCCTTCTATGCCACGGCCATGGTGATCACGCTCTGCTCGATCCTCGCGGTGGCGATCGGCATCGGCTTCCTCGTTGCATTGCCGACCATCCTGACCATGCTGCACTTCCCGTTTCGCGACGCGCTGATCCTGCGGCTGGCCTCCTTCGGCCTGCTGCTCTGTTCGGTGCTGCTCGCCATCGCGACGCTCTACCGCTTTGGGCCGGCGCGGCGGCCACCGGGCTATCACGTCTTCTCCACAGGCACGGTGACCGCAACGCTGCTCTGGGCGGTCGCCTCGGTGGCCTTCTCGCTCTACGTCAGCCACTTCGCCGCTTATGACGCGACCTACGGCACCCTGGGCGCGGCCGTGGCGCTGCTCACCTGGCTCTACGTGAGCGTCTATCTGATCCTGCTGGGCGCTGAGCTGGATGCCGTGATCGCGCGCCGGCGCGGCACCGAAATCTGAGTCGCGGCCATGAGCCGATCAGACAGGCGGCCGCGACGCAAACTCCGGCTCAGCGTCAAGTCCAAGCTCTCTTCGCTGCAACCCGCTGCCCACAAGTGCGTTTAAGTACCGCCGTTTAAGCTTCCGGCACTTGTATTCAACCTCTGGAGGGATTTCCATGAAGACCGCTCATATCCTCGCCGCCGGCCTTCTCGTGCTGGGCGTCTCCGCCTGCGCCGATCCGAATGACGGCCGCCCGGGCAACCCGCGCGGCACGGCTTCGGAGCGCGCCCTGGACCGTTCCGCCGGCA
>JAQGHY010000046.1 GCA_028291455.1 Rubritepida sp.
ACCTCGGCCGTGCCCATCCGGTGGCCGGCGACGTTGATCACGTCGTCCACGCGGCCGGTGATCCACCAATAGCCGTCGGCATCGCGCCGGGCGCCGTCGCCGGTGAAGTATAGGCCGGGGAAGGTGGAGAAGTAGGTCTGCGCGAAGCGGGCATGGTCGCCGTAGATGCTGCGCATCTGGCCTGGCCAGCTGTCGGTGATGACGAGGTTGCCCTCGGTCGCCCCCTCCAGGATCTTGCCCTCGGCATCCACGATCGCCGGAAAGACGCCCGGCAGCGGCAGCGTGGCCGAACCCGGCTTCTGCGCCACGGCGCCGGGCATCGGCGAGATCAGGATGCCGCCGGTCTCCGTCTGCCACCAGGTATCGACGATCGGGCAGCGCTCGTCGCCGACCACGCGGTAGTACCAGAGCCAGGCTTCCGGATTGATCGGCTCGCCCACGCTGCCGAGGATGCGCAGCGAAGCACGGGAATGCGCCTTCACCGGGGCCTCGCCCTCGCGCATCAGGGCGCGAATGGCGGTGGGGGCCGTGTAGAAGATATTGACCTGGTGCTTGTCCACGATCTGCCACATCCGGCCGAAATCGGGGAAGTTCGGTACGCCCTCGAACATCAGCGTGGTCGCGCCGTTCGCGAGGGGCCCGTAGACGATATAGGTGTGCCCGGTGACCCAGCCCACATCCGCCGTGCACCAGTAGACCTCGCCGGGGCGGTAGTCGAAGACGAGCTCATGCGTGAAGCTGGCCCAGACCATGTATCCAGCGGTCGTGTGCAGCACGCCCTTGGGTTTGCCGGTCGAGCCTGACGTGTAGAGGATGAAGAGCGGGTCCTCCGCGTTCATCCGCTCCGGCTCGCAGGTGGCGGGCTGCGCGGCGGCCGCCTCGTGCCACCAGATGTCGCGGCCTTCCTGCATGGCGATCTCGGCGCCGGTGTTGCGCACCACCAGCACGTTGCGGATCGAGGGGCAGGTCTTCAGCGCCTCGTCGGCATTGGTCTTGAGCGGCACCTTGCGGCCGCCGCGGCGGCCCTCATCGGCGGTGAGCAGGATCGTGCACTCGGAGTCCTGGATGCGACTGGACAGGCTGTCCGGCGAAAACCCCCCGAAAACAATGGAATGCACCGCGCCGATGCGCGCACAGGCCAGCATCGCCACCGCCGATTCGACGATCATGGGCAGGTAGATGCAGACCCGGTCGCCCTTCTTTACCCCCAACGCGCGCATGGCATTGGCGATGCGGCAGACCTGCGCGTGCAACTCGGCATAGGTGGTCTTGGAATCGATCGAAGGATCGTCGCCCTCCCAGATGATCGCCACCTGGTCGCCGCGCCCGGCCTCGATGTGGCGGTCCAGGCAGGAGACGCTGGCGTTGAGCTCGCCATCCTCGAACCACTTGATCGAGACCGCGCCGGTGAAATCGGTGTTCTTGATCCTGGTGGGGGCCTTCATCCAGGAGATACGGCCCATCTCGCCACGCCAGAAGCCGTCGGGGTCGCGCGCGGCCTGCTCGGCCATGGCGGTGCGGCGCTCGGCGGTGAAATGCGTGGTGCTGGCGATCTCGGGCTTGATGGCGATCAGCGCGTCATCCGGCATGGTGGTCCCTCCCTCGTGGAACTGTTGGAGGGACAAAGACATGGGGCCCTGCGCCGCGTCAATCGCCGCATGATCCGCACAAAAAAATCCCCCCCGGAATTGCTCCGAGGGGGAGGAAGGTGCCGGCGCCAGTCAGGCCGGTGGTTGGGAGAACCTGGGTAACGCGCAAGCGAGCAATCAGTTGACTCGAGTCGTGCTCGGAGCGGGCGTTACCGCAACAGTGCCGGTGGGAACGGCGGGACGGACGGACACTTGGGCCGAGCCATTGGCCAATGGAGCCGCCGAACGCGTCGCGGTCACGTGGCCGGCGGGTGCCGAAGGGGCCACTCGCGTCGCGACGACCGCGCGCGTGGTCGTCGCGTGATGCGTGGTGCTGGCGGCCGCTGCCGGCGTGGTGCCGTGGCTGGAGCTCTCGGTGGCGAAGACGGGAGCACCGAAGCCGATCAGCAGGGCGGAAGCGAGCAGAACGGGACGAAACGAGGTCTTCATGATGTTCCTCCTTGGGGAACCGCGCCGCCTCGGGGTGGGGCAGCGCGTAACAAGGAGATTGGCCGGCACCTGTGCCGGGCCTTGGGCGATGGTGGGGTATGTTGAAGGCAGGCGCGGCAATTTCAGGGCAGATGCGGCCGTCCGCCTTGATCACCTTGCTATGCCGCGACCGAATCCTGCACCGGGCCGTCGGGATCGCCCCCGGCGGTCTCCCAGCCCAGCCCGACCAGGGCCACGACCCGGCGTCCGCCGCGCTCGGTCCGGCAGACGATGGCCTTCTGCTCCTCCATCCAGGCCAGCAGCCGCCGTGCCCGGCCGAGGGAGTGGCTGCCATAGGCGCGCGCCAGCGTGGCATCCGACGGGCAGGGCAGGCCCTCCATCGCCGTGCGGGCCAGCAGGAGGTAGACGCCCTGGGCATCCTCCGGCAGCGCCTCGGCCCGCGCCAGGACCGCTTGCCAGGCTTCGCCCTCGGCCACCTCAGGCGCGATTCCGGCCCGCGCGGTGGCGAGCATCCGGCGGAAAGCGGCGAGGTCCGGCGGGCCCTCGATCTCCTGGATGCGCAGCCGCACCAGGAAATCCTGGTAGAGCATGCTGGCCTGGCGGAAGGCGGCATCCTCCCCGGCCAGCACCTGGCGCAGGATGAGGTCCAGCTGGCGCTGGCGTGCCTCGGACTGTTCCGCCGTCAGCTCCACGGCCTCGGCCTGGCTGCGGTGCAGCGCGGGCGGCTGGTACTGGGCGAGTTGCATCATGATGTCGGACGGCGGCGGCCGGGGGGCACGGCGCGGCGCTGGCCGTGCCACCTCCGGCTCCGCCGAGTTCAGGATCATCTCCCGTGTCGCCTCGGCCGAGGCCGGCGCCGGCGGCGGCACGAGCTGCGGCCCGGCGCTGCGTGACGCCGTCTCCACGCCGCCGATCTGGATCGCCAGCGGCCGGCGGGACAAAGCGGGCCCGAGCGCTACGAAATGCCCCCGCTCCAGGTCGCGGAACGTCTCCGCCTGCCGCCGCTCCATCCCCAGCAGATCGGCCGCGCGGGCCATGTCGATGTCGAGGAAGGTGCGCCCCATCATGAAGTTGGAGGCCTCGGCGGCAACGTTCTTGGCCAGCTTGGCCAGCCGCTGCGTGGCGATGACCCCGGCCAGGCCCCGCTTGCGGCCGCGGCACATCAGGTTGGTCATTGCGGCCAGCGAAGCCCGCCGTGCCTCGTCCGAGGCCTCGCCGGCCATCGCCGGGGCGAAAAGCTGCGCCTCGTCCACCACGACCATGACGGGGCTCCAGGCGTCGCGATCGGCATCGAACAGCCCGCCGAGGAAGGCGGCCGCGCAACGCAGCTGCGCCTCCACCTCGACGCTGTCGAGGTTCAGCACGACGGACACCCGGTGCCGCCGCACCCGGTCCGCGACCCGGACCAGGGTCGCCTCGGAGTGGTCGGCGGCGTCGATGACGAGGTGGCCGTGGCGCTCGGCGAGGGTCACGAAATCACCCTCCGGATCCACCACCACCTGCTGCACCCAGGGTGCGCTCTGCTCCAGCAGCCGCCGCAGCAGGTGGGATTTGCCCGAGCCGGAATTGCCCTGCACCAGGAGGCGGGTCGAAAGCAGCTCCTCCAGGTCGAGCGTCGCGACGGTGCCCTGGCGCGTCTGGCCCATCTCGATCCCGATCGTCATTCAGCCATCCCGTTCGGTTGCGCATGCCCGCCCGGCGGCAGCCGGACGGGGCGGGATCACTACAGCCGCGCGGGCGGGACAGGAAGCCGGAGCGGCTCGACTACCCCTTCGGCCCGACCGGCTGCATGTCCCCCCGCTTGATGCCGTCCGCCGCGACGGCAGGCAGCGGCCGGAAGCCCTCCGGCACCTCGATCTCCGGATTCTCCGCAAAGAGCCGGGACCAGGCGCGGCTCGAGATCTCCTCCGCCTCACGGATCACCCGGGCCTCGTCCATGGTAAGCACCACGCCATCGCGCATGATCCATTTGCCGTCCACCATCACGTCGTCGATGTCGCGCGCCTGGCCCTGGTGCACGAAGACTGAAACGGCCCGGAGAAAGGGCGTCAGATGCGCACGGCCGGTGCGCAGCATGATGAGATCGGCCAGGTTGCCCTCGGCGAGCCAGCCGCCGTCCTTCACGCCCATCGCCTGATAGCCGTTGCGGGTGGCCCAGCGCAGCGCCTCCTCGGGCAGCGGGTTGCGGCCGTCCTGGCGGCGGATGCGCTCCATGAAGAGGCCGGTGCGCATCACCTCCACCATGTCCTCGGCCATGTTGTCGGTGCCCATGGCGATGTTGCAGCCGGCCTCCTCCATCTCGCAGACGCGCGGCGAGAGCCCGCGCCGGGCGGCGATTGCGGAGTTGAAGGCCACGTTCACCTTGTGCTTGCCGAGGATCTTTTCCTCGACCGGTGCCATGCAGCGGCAATGCGCGCCGATCATGCGGTCGTGCAGGAAGCCGATGCTCTCCAGATACTCGCTCGGCAGCATGTTGTGATGCGCCTGCACGGCCGCGACCTCGCCCCAGATCTGGTTGAGGTGGATGGTGCAGATGGTGTCGAGGCTCTGCTGCAACTCGCGCAGCTCCTGCAGGAGCTCGGTCGAGCACATGTCCGGCGCCCAGGCCGAGACGCCGATACGGATGCGCCCCTCGCCGGCGCCGTCCCACTTGGCGTGCAGCTTCTTGATGCGATCGACGCCGGCCCGGCCGACATTCTCATCGCGGACGAATTCCGCGGGATCACCGATGGAGGTGCCGATGCGATCCCAGCTGCGCTCGGCCAGCACCATGCGCAGGCCGGTATCCACCATCTCCTGGGCGTAGTTCGCGATCTGCGAGGCGTCCTCCAGAACGGCGGTGGTGCCGGAGCGGATGGCCTCCAGCGCGCCCAGTTGGCACATCACCGCCTGCTCGGCGGGTGAGAGCGGCGGCATCGGAATTGGCGAAAGGCCGCCGCAGAAGGGTGGCTCATGCGGCGGGGACAGGTCCTCGAAGACGCCGCGCGCCAGCGTCATCACGAAATGCGTATGGATATTTGCGAAGCCGGGGAAGATGGCGCGGCCGGTGCCGTCGATCACCTCGGCCTTTGGGAAGCGCGCTGCAAGTTCCGCGGTGGGCCCCAGGGCCGCGATCCGCTTGCCCTCGATGGCGATGGCGCCGTCGTGATGGATCGTTCCGGCCGCATCGCCCGTGACGATGGTGGCGTTGGTGATGAGGATCATTATGACGTCTCCCTATTCCGCTTGGATGTTCGCTTCGCGCACGAGGCGCGTCCAGTCCGCACGTTCCGTCCGCATCCGCGCATCCAGCTCGGCCCCCGGCGTGAATGCCGCGATGGAACCGAAGGTGAGCATCTGCGCTACCGTCGCGGGCTGCGCGAGGATGGTGCCGAAGGCGTTCTCGAGAATCTGGCGGCGCGCGGCGGGGATGCGGACGGGGGCGATGACGCCGTTGAAGCCCATGATGGTCCAGTCCAGCCCCGCCTCCTTCACCGTCGGCACGTCGGGGATGCTCGGATGCCGCTCGGGCGACGAGATGGCGAGGATGCGCAGCCGCCCGCCGTCCACCGCGCCGCGGAAGACGCCGTAATTGCCGACCATCAGCTGCGTGTCGCCCGCGAGCAGCCCCTGTAGCGCGGGCCCGGTGCCGCGATAGGGCACATGGGTCATCTCCACCCCCGCCGCACGCCGCCAGGATTCGTAGGAGAGATGCGGGCCAGAGCCGATGCCGGCCGAGCCGAAGTTCAGCGCATTGGGGCGCGCCTTCAGCATCGCCACGAATTCGGCATGGCTGCGCGCCGGCAGGTTCGCGGGAACCACCAGCACCGAGGCGCCCACGGTCAGCTGCGCCACGGCGGTGAAGTCGCGCTGCGTGTCGAAGGTGAGGTTCGGATAGAGCGCGTGGGTGATGGCGAGATTGCCGCTGTCGCCCATGAACAGCGTGTGCCCGTCGGGCTCCGCGCGGGCCATGTATTCCATGGCGATGTTGCCGTTGGCGCCGGCCCGGTTCTCGACCACGACCGGCTGGCCCAGCCGCTCCGACAGCAGCTGCATGAGGGGCCGCCCCACCGTGTCCACGCCGCCACCCGGCGGATATCCAATGATCATGCGGATCGGGCGATCCGGGAAACTGCTCTGCGCCTTGGCTGAGAGCATCGGCGCGGCGAGGGGCGCGAGAAGCAAAGCGCGGCGGGCGAGGCGCATGGACGGTCTCCTGGGTTGACCGATCATCGGCGCCGGGAGGCTGCGCCGTCAGTGGGGATTTGTACGCAACAAGCCGGTTGCGGCAGACAATGCCCAAATCTCGGGCATCGCCATCAGGAACCGCTTGGCAGGAATTGATTTCTAGCGGCAGTTTGCGCCAGCATGCTGCGCGACATCCTCATTCTGATCTTCCCGGGCGCCCAGCCGATCGACATCGCGGGGCCGCTGCAGGCGTTCACCTCCGCTGATGAGGAGGCGGGCGGCGGGCAATACCGCGTGCGGGTCGCCGCCGAAGCGCCGGGCGCGGTCATGCTCGAGGGCGGGCTGGCGGTCATAGCCGCGCCGATCCCGCGGCGGGCCGTGGACACGCTGCTCGTGCCCGGCGGCCCCGGCGTGCATGCGGCGCGAACGTCGCCGGCCCTGCTCGCCGCAATCCGCCGCCATGCCGCCAAGGCTCGCCGGATCTGCTCGGTCTGCACCGGCGCGTTTCTCCTGGCCGAAACCGGCCTGCTGGAGGGCCGCGCCGCGACCACGCATTGGCGCGCCTGCGGTCGCTTCGCCGAGGAATTCCCCACTATCCGGCTGGAAGCGGACCGCATCTGGGTGCGCGACGGCGCGACCTGGACCTCGGCCGGCGTCACAGCGGGCATCGACCTGGCGCTGGCGCTGATCGAGGCCGATCTCGGCGCGCCGCTGGCCGCGCGCGTGGCCCGGCGCTTGGTCGTCTATATGCGCCGCCCGGGCGGGCAGTCCCAGTTCAGCGCACCGCTGGCCATGCAGCACAGCGACAGCTTCGCGCCGGTGCTGGCCTGGGCCGAGGAGAACCTGCATCTGGCGCTGACGGCCGAGCAGCTCGCCGAGCGCGCGGGCATGGCGCCGCGCAGCTTCCACCGGCACTTCCTGTCCACCACGGGGACCACGCCTGCCAAGGCCGTGGAACGGTTGCGCCTCGATCGCGCCTGCGCGCTGATGGAGACGACGCGCCTTTCCAACGTCGCCGTCGCCCGGAATGTCGGCTTTGGCTCCGAGGACCGCATGCGGCATGCCTTCACCAGGGCATTCGGGGTAGGACCGCTCGATTGGCGGGCACGTTTCGGAGCCTGACGCCAATTCATTGGCAGGAAACGATCTGTCTTTGTCATTCCTGCCATGGTGCAATGCTGCGCAATCTGATGGCGGAACCACGGAGAACGCCATGACCACCCAACCCATCGCCGGCCTGCTGCTCTTCCCGGGCATGACCCAGCTGGACCTCACCGGTCCTTACGAGGTCATCGCGCGCCTGCCCGGCTGGCGCACCGAGATCGTCGCCAAGACCCTCGCCCCCGTGACGACCGACAAGGGCCTGGTCATCACGCCCTCGATGGACTTCGCCGGCGCACCACAGTTCGACCTGATCATCGTCCCCGGCGGCCCCGGCACGGACGACGCGCTGACCGACGCCGAGACGGTGGAGTTCGTCCGCGTCCAGGCAGCCGGCGCCAAGCACATCTTCGGCATCTGCACCGGCAGCCTGTTGCTCGGCGCCGCCGGGCTCCTCAAGGGCAAGCGTGCCGGCGGCCATTGGGCAGCGCGCGACCTGCTGACCCAGTTCGGCGCAATCGTGAGCGACGCGCGCATGACCAAGGACGGCAATATCTACACGGCCGGCGGCGTCACCTCGGGCATCGACATGGCCTTGCAGGTCGTGGCCGACCTCGCGGGCGAGGATGTCGCCAAGCAGATCCAGCTGCAGATCGAATACGACCCCGCACCGCCCTTCAACGCCGGGACGCCCTTCGTGGCGCCGCCCGAGATCGTCGCGCGTGCGCGTGCGGCCGGTGCCGGACGCCGGAAAATCCGCGAGGACGCCGTTGCCCTCGCCGCCGATACCCTCTCCCGAAAAGGCTGATTCCATGCGCCGTCGCCTCCTCCTCGCATCCCCCGCCATTCTGCTGGGAGGAGTTTCGGCGCGTGCCCAGACCGCCTGGACCGACCGGCCCATCCGGGTCATCGTCCCCTTCGCCGGCGGCGGCCCCTCCGATGCAGTGGCGCGGATTTCCGCCGAGGCCGCCTCGCAGGTCCTGGGACAGCGGATCACCATCGAGAACCGGCCCGGTGCCGGCGCGGTCGTCGGCACCGAGGCGGTGTATCGGGCGCCGGCCGATGGCTCGACCTTCCTCATGACCACGGTGGCGCATGCGGTATCCCCCAGCGTCATCGCGCGGCTGCCCTACGATCCCGACAAGGATTTCCGCGGCGTGGCGCTGACCGGCACGGTTCCGCTGGTCATCTGCGTAGCGCCCTCCAGCCCGGCTACGGATTTTCCGGCGCTGCTAGCCATGCTCCGCGCCCAGCCGGGCGTCTTCGATTACGGGACGGCGGGTCTCGGCTCGGCGCAGCATCTCGGCGGGGCGCTGCTCGTCTCGATGGCCGGGCTGACCGTCACCCATGTCGCCTACCGCGGAAATCCCTCGGCCACGACGGATCTGATGGCCGGGCGCCTCGCCTTCGTGGCGGAATCCGCCGCCAGCATGGTGCCGCTGGTGCGGAGCGGCGCCTTGCGCGCCCTGGCCGTGACCGGCGCCACGCGCCTGCCCCAGCTGCCCGAGGTCCCGACCGCCTCGGAATCGGGCTTGCCGGGTTACGAAGCCTATACCTGGAATGCGTTCCTCGCCCGCGTCGGCACGCCTGAGGCCGCCATCCTGGGCCTGAATGCCGCCATCAATGCCGGGCTGAAGAACCCGGCCACGGCGGCGCGGCTGCGCGACATCGGCGTGGAAGTGACCGACAGCACCACCCCCGCCTCGACCGACGCGTTCCTGACGCAACAGGCGGCGAAATGGCGGCCCATGCTCGCGGCCGCTGGCGTCAAGCCGGAGTAGTCGGGTACTTCCCAGCCGAGGCGGGAATCGGCTGGCTCGCACCTCCTCCGCGAAGCGCGGGCCGGTGCCGGGTCGTTGAAGCTCGGCGCCTTGGGAGACTGGTATTCGTGAGCACGGGTCTGATCGCATTGCTGGACGACGTCGTCGGCTTGGCCAAGGTCGCGGCGGCGTCGCTGGACGACGTGGTGGGCCAGGCCGCCAAGGCCGGAGCCAAGGCCGCTGGCGTCGTGATCGACGATGCGGCCGTGACGCCGCGCTACGTCGTAGGCTTCGCCGCCGACCGCGAGCTGCCGATCGTCCGCAAGATCGCCACCGGGTCCTTGCGGAACAAGCTGCTCTTCCTGCTGCCCGCCGCGCTCGCGCTCAGCGCCTTTGCGCCCTGGGCGATCACGCCGCTGCTGATGCTGGGCGGCGCCTTCCTCTGTTACGAGGGCGCGGAGAAGGTCTACGGCGTCATCTCGCCCCATGCCGCGCATGCACATGGGGCCTCGTTAGTGGTTGCCGAGGACCCCCGATCCATGGAGGACGCGAAGGTCAGCGGTGCGATCAAGACCGACTTCATCCTCTCGGCCGAGATCATGGCCATCGCCCTCGCCACGATCCCCACCGCCTCGTTCTGGGCGCAAGCCGTGACCCTGGCCGTCGTCGGCATCGGGATCACGGCGCTGGTCTATGGCGCGGTGGCGCTGATCGTGAAGGCGGACGATGCAGGCGTGGCGATGGCGCGGAGCGGAATGGCTCCCATCCGGGCGCTGGGCCGCGGTCTGGTCCTGAGCATGCCTCCATTCCTCAAGCTGCTCAGCATCGTCGGCACTGCCGCCATGGTGTGGGTCGGCGGCGGCATCATCCTGCATGGGCTGGAGGGGTATGGCTTCGCCACGCTCACGCATGCCGTGCACGACGCGGCCGTGGCGGCAGGCCGTGCCGTGCCGGCGATGGCGGCTGTGGCCGAATGGATCGTCAGCGCCGCTTGTGCCGGAATCCTGGGCCTGCTGATCGGCGCGGCGCTGATCCCGCTCGTGGAGCGCGTCGCCATGCCGCTGCTTCGGAAGAGTCCCGCTTAGCTTTACAGCGCCGCGCCACGGCCCGACCCTGCCGCTTTGCGGAACGAGGGATGAGTCGGATGCTGAAGCTGCTGGGGCGCAAGAACGCCTTCAACGTCCGCAAGGTTCTCTGGCTGCTGGATGAGCTCGGCCTGGACTTCGAGCAGGAGGATTGGGGCCGCGATTTTCGCCCCACCGCCGATCCGGCGTTCCTGGCGCTGAACCCCCTCGGTACCGTGCCGGTGCTGCTGGATGGGGACGCGGCCATACGGGAATCCCACGTCATCCTGCGTTACCTGGCCTCACGCGAGGCGGCCTGGCGGCTCTATCCGCAGGCGCTGGTGGCCCGCGCTGAAGTCGAGGCCTGGATGGATTGGGTGGCCTATGAGATGTCGCTGCCGATGCGCGGCGCCTATCTGGGCGGCGAACTTGGCCTTGTACCTTGGAAAGAGGCCAGCTTCGTCCAACTCGGCCGCAGCGAATACGCCAAGCGCATGGGCATCCTCGACACCGCTTTGGCGGCAGGCGGGCCGTATCTGGCCGGGGAGGCGTTCACCCTCGCCGATATCCCGGCCGGATTCGTGGTGCACCGCTGGTTCTCGATGGCCAGCGTCGAGCGGCCGGCGATGCCGGCGCTCGAGGCCTATTACGAACGCCTCTCGGCGCGTCCGGCGTTCCTGCGCCACATCCGCAACGGGCTGATGTAGCGGCCGGATCAGACCGGCGGCAGCCGGTACACCCGTGCCGCCGTCCCGGAGAACAGCGCCGTTTTCTCCGCCTCGCTGGCGCCGGCGGCCAGCCGCTTGAAGGCGTTCCACAGCACGGGATAGCTGCACATGCCCTTGTCCACCGGGAAATTGCTCTCGAACATGCAGCGCTCGGCGCCGAAGAGCTCGATGCAGGTCTCCACATAGGGCTTCCAGGCCTCGGCCAGCGTCTGTGAGCTCGGCGGCAGCTTCTTGTGATGGAAGTCGAAGCCGGTGACCTCCATCGTCAGCCCGCCGATCTTCACCACGACGTTGGGGCAGGCGGCGAGCGCCACCATGGACGCGCGCCATTCCGTAAACACCTCCGCGCGACGCCCGGCATAGGGCCCCGTGCCGAGCGGGCCGCCGCAATGATTGACCACGAGAGTCAGCCCCGGCGCGGCACGCGCGACGTCGAGCACCTGCGCCATCTGCGGATGGTAGGCCCAGACGTCCAGCGTCAGGCCGAGCTTGCCCAGCTGCCGCGCGCCGTCATGGAACGCCGGATGGGCGAGCGGGCCCGGCGGCGGCGATTCCAGGTTGCTGCGGACCTCGGGCGAGGGGTTCCACGCGGTGCGGTTGCGCACGCCGACGAAGCGCCCGCCGGAGATCGCGACATGCTCCTCCAGCAGCGGCGTCACCCGCTCACCCAAAGTCAGGTCCACCATGCCGATGATCCCCGCGCAGGCGAGGGTCGGCGTCGACTTATCCGCTTCGCTGGCGACGGCGATGCTGGTGATGAAGCGCGTCTCGCCAAGCGAACGCCGCTCGGGAATGGCATCCATGTCGTACTTCGAAGCGCACTGCACGAAGACGGTCGAGCGGATGTTGTGGCCGGTGCCGGTGTCGCGCATCAGCTCTTCCAGCAGGTAGCGCTCGCCGTTGTGATCCCAGATGTGGTGGTGCGGGTCCACGATCGGCAGGGACGGCTCCAGGATGTCCTCCTGGAGCAGATCCAGCCAAGCCTCGCGGATCGCGACCTGCTTCATGGAATTCAGGGACGCTTCGGGAATGGCAGCCATTGTTTTTCCAGTCTTGGACGTGGTGATCTCAGGCAGGCGGGCCGTTATTCCAGCCGGATATTCGCCTCGCGGACGAACTGCTGCCACCTGGTGCTCTCGGCTGTGAAGAATGCGGCGAATTGCTCCGGCGTGTTCGGCCCGGCAGTGAGATCGCCGGCGCGCAGCGCTTCCACAACGGCGGGGTCCACGACGACTTCATTGAGCAGCGCGCTCAGCTGCGCCACGATCGGGGCGGGCGTGCCGGTGCGGACGAAGACGCCGTTCCACTCCGCCGTGGTGAAGCCCGGCAACGTGTCCGACAGCGGCGGCAGGTCGGGCAGCGCGTTGATCCGCGGCGTCGCGGCGGTGTGCGCCAGGGCGCGAAGGGCGCCGTCGCGCACATAGGTGGCGGTGCTGTTCACATTGCCGAGGTAGAGCTTGATCTGACCCCCGATAAGATCGGTCGTCGCCGGCGCGCCGCCGCGGTAGGGAATGTGGTTTGCCCGCACCCCCGCCGCCCGGCAGAACAGTTCCAGCGCCAGATGCTGCAACGAGCCGATCCCCGACGAACCCGCCGGAAAATCGCCGTTCGCCTCGCGCATCAGCGCGATCAGCTCGGCTGGCGTGCGGGCGGGAGAGTCGTTGTTGACCAGCACGAGCTGCGGCACGCTCATGGTCTGGAAGACGGGGATGAATTCCTGCGCCGGCGAGTAGCGCTGGCCCGGAAACAGGGCCGGCGTGACCGACATCGGGGTCGACTGGTTCATGATGGTGTAGCCGTCAGCCGGGGACTGCATCGTCGCGGCCTCGCCGATCGTGCCGGTCGCACCGCCGCGATTCTCGACGACGAAGGGCTGGCCGGTCCGCTGCGTCATGGCGTTGGTGTAGAGCCGCGCGACGAGATCGGCGGCGCCACCGGGCGGCCAGGGCACGATCACGCGCACCGTGCGGTTGGGCCAGGCGGGTTGCGCCAGGGCCGGGCTGGCCAATGCCGCCAGCCCGGCGGCGGCGGTCATCAACGCGCGGCGCGGGATGGACTTCAATACTTCCGTCATGGCCTGGACGTCCTCTTCGCAGCCGAGCCTGCCTGGCCGGCAAATTGGATATACGGATTGGCTACGCCGTCAGGCGGAACCTCGCATTCGGGCGGCATCATGCGTCCCGCCACGAGAAATGGCCACCCGCTATCCGGCGGGTGGAATTGCCTGGCGCGATGCATGCAGGCGGCGCCCAAAGTCGCCGCCGGGCTCGATTTCAATGGCATCGGAGGGGCGATTCAACATCCTGTCTCTGTGCAAAACATTGCACAGAAAACATTGAAGCTTCCTGAACGGCGGACCTCGCCCGCGAGGGCTGGGCCGCAATTCACGCAATCGTCGATGTCACGGATGGGGACTGGTGGAGCCAGGCGGAATCGAACCGCCGACCTCTTGAATGCCATTCAAGCGCTCTACCAACTGAGCTATGGCCCCCAGGGAGTGGCGCCGTATAGCGAGGCCCCGCACGCCCCGCAATCCCCACCTCCACTCTTCGTGAACCCTGGCTCTTTCGTCAAAGCCTTGGCACGGCTAGCTTCCGGCCACGGACTCAAAGGGATGATGCGATGCGAAAGGTCTATCCGGACGCCACGGCCGCACTGGCCGGGCTCCTGCGGGATGGGATGGTGATCCATGCCGGGGGTTTCGGCCTCTGCGGAATTCCCGCCGCCCTCATCGAGGCCGTGAAGGAATCCGGCGTGAAGAACCTCACCGTCGTCTCCAACAATGCCGGCATCGACGATGTCGGCCTCGGCAAGCTGCTGCGCACCCGCCAGATCAAGAAGATGATCGCTAGCTATGTCGGCGAGAATGCCGAATTTGCCCGGCAGTTCCTGGCCGGCGAGCTCGAGATCGAGTTCAACCCCCAGGGCACCCTGGCCGAGCGCATCCGCGCCGGCGGCGCCGGCATCCCCGCCTTCTACACCAAGACCGGCGTCGGCACCGCCGTCTCCGAAGGCAAGCCCACTGAGGTCTTCGACGGCGAAACCTATGTGATGGAGCGCGGCATCGTCGCCGATCTCGCCCTGGTCCATGCCTGGAAGGGCGATACCGAAGGCAATCTCGTCTATCGCCGCACCGCGCGGAACTTCAACCCGATGATGGCGACCGCGGCCAAGATGACCGTCGCACAGGTCGAGCATCTGGTGCCGGTCGGCACCTTCGACCCCGACCACGTCATCACCCCCGGCGTCTATGTGAAGCGGATCGTGGCCCTGCCCGAGGGCTACGAGAAGCTGATCGAGAACAAGACCGTCCGTCCCCGCGAAGCGGCATAAGGAGAGCATCATGCCCTGGAATCGTGACCAGATGGCCGCCCGCGCCGCACGCGAGCTGGAGGACGGCTTCTATGTCAATCTCGGCATCGGCATCCCGACGCTCGTGGCCAACCACATCCCCGCCGGCATTTCCGTCCAGCTGCAGAGCGAGAACGGCATGCTCGGCATCGGGCCCTTTCCGGTGGATGGCGAGGAAGACCCCGACATCATCAATGCCGGCAAGCAGACCGTCTCCATGCTGCCGAGCACCAGCATCTTCAGCAGCGCCGACAGCTTCGCCATGATCCGCGGCGGGCACATCGACCTCTCCATCCTCGGCGCCCTCCAGGTGGCGCAGAACGGCGATCTCGCGAACTGGATGATCCCGGGCAAGATGGTGAAGGGCATGGGCGGCGCCATGGACCTCGTGGCCGGCGTGAAGCGCGTGGTGGTGCTCATGGAGCACGTCGCCGGCGGCAAGCCCAAGCTGCTCAAGCTCTGCGAATTGCCGCTGACCGGCTCACGCGTGGTGGACATGGTGGTGACCGACCTCGCCGTCTTCCGCATCGACCGGCGCGGCGACGAGGGCATGCGGCTGGTCGAGCTGGCGCCGGACGTCACGTTGGACGAGCTGAAGTCCAAGACCACCGCCGAATTCCGCGTGACCCTTTAGGCGCCCGGGCGTTACGTCCCGGCATGAACTGGCTGGGACGCTTCTGGACCGAGGTGAAGGCGGCGCTCTTCGCCTCGGATGTCGATGCCGCACAGACGGAGCTGCGGGATCGCGCCCGGACGGCGGCGCCGGTCATCTGGCTCATCGGCAAGACCGGTGCGGGCAAGACGGCCATCGTCTCGGCCCTGACCGGCGATCCCCGCGCCGAGATCGGCGAGGGCTACCAGCCCTGCACCCGCCTCGCCTCCTTCTATGACGTGCCGGAGGAGGCGCCCTTTCTGCGCTTTCTCGACACGCGCGGGCTGGAGGAGGCGGGCTACGACCCGGCCGAGGACATCGCCTGGTGCGAAGCGCAGGCGCATCTGCTGCTCGCCGTGATGCAGGTCGACGACCCCGCGCAGGAGCCGGTGATGCGCGTGGTGCGCGAGGCGCGGCGCCGCCATCCCGACTGGCAGTTGATCGTGGCGCAGACCGGCCTGCATCGCCGCTATCCGCCAGGCACGTCACATCCCGAGAGCTTCGACGAGACCGCCTTGCCGGAGTCGCTGCGCGACGCACTGACCTACCAGCGGGGCCTGTTCCGCAACCTGCCAGGGCGCGAGCCGCCGATCTTCGTCCCGCTCGACTTCACCCAGCCCGAGGACGGCCATGTCCCGGCCGACTACCGGCTGGCGGCGCTGGATGCCGCGTTGGAATCGGTGCTGCCCGCCGCGCTGGGCGCCTTGCACGCCGCCCGCGCCGATGAGGGCAATGACCGCCGCCATGCACGGGCGCGGCGCACCATCTATGCCTATGTGGCGCTGGCCGCCGCCGCGGGCGCGGTGCCCATCCCCCTCGCCGGGGCGGCCGGGCTCGCCGCCATGCAAGGGGCGATGCTGAACCGGCTTGCCCGCCGCTACGAGGTGGAATGGACGCCCGGCCTCTTCGCCGCCTTCGCGGGCTGCCTGGGCTTCGGCGCGCTCGGCTGGTTCGCCATGCGCTATCTGGTGGCCGAGATGGTGAAGCTGGTCCCTGGCCTCGGCACGGCCGCGGGCATGGCGCTGAATGCCGGCACCGCCGCCGCCTTCACCGCCGGTACGGGCGAGGCCGCCTGCGTCTTTCTCCGCGCCGAGCGCATGGGCCAATCCGCGCCGCCCGAGGAGGTCCGCCGCGCCTACCGCGATGCCTTCCGCGGCTGGCGCGCCCGCCGGACATGAGCTGGGCGCGCCGCCACCGGCTGGAGCTGCTGCTCGCCGTGCTGCTGGCGCTGCCCTGGCTTTCGCTGTTCGTGCTCGGCCTGCTCTGGCTCTGGCAAAATCATTCGGTTCTGGAATGGGCGCTGGCTTCGGCAGCGCTGGCGCTGGCCGGCTGGCCGTTGCGCGTGCTGGTTCGCCGCCGGGCCCAGGGCCGCCTCGCGGCGAAGCTGACCGGCGACGGCTTTCCGGAGACCGGCTGGAACACCGAGGAAAGCGAGGCCTGGGCCAAGGTCGTGCATTTCGCCGCCGAGGCGAAGCCGCTGGACTTCGACGATCGCCACCGCGCCGAGGCCCTGGCCTGGGAAACCGCCGATCTCGTCGCCCGCCACTTCCACCCCGAGCAGACGGACCCCCTGGCCCGCGTGACACTGCCCGAAGCCCTGCTGGTCACCGAGCAGGTGGCGAGCCGGATGCGTCGCTGGGTGGTGCAGCTGCCGGGCATCTCGCGGATCCGCATCAGCGACGCCCTCTGGGTTCAGCGCACGGTCGACCGCTACGGAGCCAAGGCGCGCACCGCCTATGACATCGGCGAGACGATCTACCGTCTCGGGCGCCTCGCGGTGAACCCTCTGCAGGCCGTGGCGCAGGAGAGCCATCGCTTCGTGGCGGGCGCGACCGGCGGCTTCCTCGGCAACAACCTGCGCCAGGCGGCGACGGCAAAGTTGATCCACGAGACCGGCCGGGCCGCGATCGACCTTTATTCGGGCCGCCTGCGCCTCTCCTCGACCGAACTAGCCGCGCTGGCCAAGGCCGATTCTGCTGCTGCCGAGGGGGAGGCGCCGCCCAGGCTGTTGCTGGTCGGCCAGGCCAAGGCCGGCAAGAGCTCGCTGCTGAACGCGCTGGCCGGCGTCGCGCGCGCCCATGTCGGCGCCTTGCCGAGCGAAGGGCCGGTTCGTGAACATCTGGTAACTGTCGAGGGCCGGCCCGCTCTTAATATCGCCGACATGCCGCCCATCGCCGACCCGAAGCGCTTTCTCCGTGAGGCCGAGCGGGCCGACATGATCCTATGGGTGGTCTCCGCCACCCAGCCCGGGCGCGGCACGGATCTCGCGGCGCTCGATGCCCTGCGCGCCTGGGCGGGCAGCCAGCGGCGCAGCCGGCCGCCGCCGGTGCTCGTCGCCATGACCCATGCCGACCTGCTGCGGCCCGCGGCCGAGTGGGCGCCGCCCTATGATCTGGAGGAGCCGGCCGGCCCGAAAGCCAGGAATATCCTGGCTGCACGCGAGGCCATCGCCAATGTCCTGTTGGTGCCCCTGGACGCCGTGGTCCCGGTCGCGCTGCCCGATCGTGGCGTCGCCTGGAATATCGAACTGCTCTGGACGCGCATCGTCACCGAGTTGGATTCCGCCCGCCGGACACGCAACGAACGCCTGCTGGACGAGGGCAGCGCTCCCTCGCTACGAACCGAGGCCAACCGCGCGGTGCGCAGCGGCTGGACCATTCTCAGAACAGCACTTCGCAGATAAGCCCACTGCGGATTGCCGCCCCGTAAACCGTGTGTTAGAGCGCCCTCGCTTCGCAAGGAAACCCTTGGCGGAACAACCCTTCAGGAACAGGACCGGGATAGCAAGGTGGCCGTCGAGACCATTTCCCCGAACGCGCCGCACCCCGGTGGCGTTGCCGAGCGCTACGCCCTGGCATTGCTGGGCCTCGCGGATGACGCGCGGCAGGCCGATCCCGGCGCATTGGACCGCATCGCTGCCGATGTCGAAGGCCTCTTCGGCCTGTATCGCGACGATGCCGGCTTCCGGGCCTTCCTGGCCGATCCCCGCCGTGGCGCGGCCGAGCAGAAGAAGGCGATCTTCGCGATCGTCCAGTCCGCTGGCATCGGCGACGAGGTTCGCAAGCTCCTCGGCGTGATGATCGCCAATCGCCGCCTCAACCAGTTTCCGGCCATGGCCGCAGCCTTCGGCACCAAGCTCGCCGAACGTCGTGGCCAGCAGGTCGCCAACGTGACCACCGCCTTCCCGCTGACCGATATACAGCGCACCCAACTCGTGGCGCGGCTGACCGAAGGCGGCATTTCCGGCGTGAAGCTTGCCGAGACGGTGGACAAGTCCATCCTCGGCGGGCTGATCGTGCGGATCGGATCGCGCCTCTACGACAATAGCCTCAAGTCGAAACTGCAGCGTTTGCAATATGCCATGAAGGGAGCCGCCTGAGATGGAAATCCGTCCGGCCGAGATTTCGGAAATCCTGAAGCAGCAGATCGCGAGCTTCGACACGGAGGCCAATGTGGCCGAAGTGGGCACCGTCCTGACGGTGGGTGACGGCATTGCGCGCGTCTACGGTCTGCAGAACGTGATGGCCGGCGAGCTGGTGGAATTCCCCGCCTCCGGCATCAAGGGCATGGCGCTGAACCTCGAAACCGACAATGTCGGTATCGTGCTGTTCGGCTCCGACATTTCCGTCCGTGAGGGCGACACGGTCAGCCGCACCGGCGCCATCGTGGACGTGCCGGTCGGCAAGGGCCTGCTCGGCCGCGTGGTCGACGGGCTCGGCAATCCGATCGACGGCAAGGGTCCGCTCACCGACGTGAAGCGCATGCGCGCCGAGCTGAAGGCGCCGGGCATCATCCCGCGCAAGTCCGTGCATGAGCCGATGCAGACCGGCATCAAGGCGATCGACGCCCTGATCCCGATCGGCCGCGGCCAGCGCGAGCTGATCATCGGTGATCGCCAGACCGGCAAGACCGCCGTGATCGTGGACACCATTCTCAACCAGAAGGCCGCGAACGCCGGAACGGACGAGAGCAAGAAGCTTTATTGCATCTACGTCGCCATCGGCCAGAAGCGTTCCACCGTCGCCCAGCTCGTGAAGACGCTGGAAGAGAACGGCGCGCTGGAATACTCGATCATCGTCGCCGCGACGGCTTCCGACCCGGCGCCGATGCAGTTCCTGGCGCCCTATACCGGCTGCGCCATGGGCGAGTTCTTCCGCGACAATGCGATGCACGCGGTTATCTTCTACGACGATCTCTCCAAGCAAGCCGTCGCTTACCGCCAGATGTCGCTGCTGCTGCGCCGTCCGCCGGGCCGCGAGGCCTATCCGGGCGACGTGTTCTATCTCCACTCGCGCCTGCTCGAGCGCGCCGCGAAGATGAACGACGACTTCGGCGCTGGCTCGTTGACGGCGCTGCCGGTCATCGAGACGCAGGCCGGTGACGTGTCCGCCTATATCCCGACCAACGTGATCTCGATCACCGACGGCCAGATCTTCCTGGAGACGGAGCTCTTCTTCAAGGGCATCCGCCCCGCCGTGAACGTCGGCCTCTCGGTCTCGCGCGTCGGTTCCGCCGCGCAGATCAAGGCGATGAAGCAGGTGGCCGGCAAGATCAAGCTGGAGCTGGCGCAGTACCGCGAGATGGCGGCCTTCGCACAGTTCTCGTCGGATCTGGACGCTTCCACCCAGGCCCTGCTGAACCGCGGAGCCCGCCTGACGGAGCTGCTCAAGCAGCCCCAGTTCAAGCCGGTTCCAGTCGAGGAGCAGGTGATCGCGATCTTCGCCGGCACACGCGGCTATCTCGACAAGCTGCCCCTAAACAAGGTCGGCGAGTTCGAGACGCGCCTGCTCGGTGAGCTGAAGTCGAGCGCGCCGGACATCGTGGCCAGCATCCGCAACGATCGCGAGATCAAGAAGGATGTCGAGGCCAAGCTGATCGCGTTCCTCGACAGCTTCACCAAGTCCTTCGCCTGAACAGACCGATAGACCTGGCGGAGAGGCATTAGATGGCGACCCTTAAGAGCCTGCGCCTGCGGATCAACAGCGTGAAGTCCACGCGCAAGATCACGCAGGCCATGAAGATGGTGGCCGCCGCCAAGCTTCGCCGTGCCCAGTCGCAGGCCGAGGCCGCGCGTCCCTATGCCGAGCGGATGGAGCGCATGCTCGCCTCGCTCGGCGCCTCGGTCGTCGGCAGCCCCGATGCGCCGACGCTGCTGGTGGGCACCGGCTTCGACAAGGTGCAGCTGCTGGTGGTGGTCACGGCCGATCGCGGCCTGGCCGGCGCCTTCAACACCAATGTCGGCCGCTTCGCGCGCGGTCGGATCCGCGCGCTGGAGGCCGAGGGCAAGACGGTCAAGATCCTGACCGTCGGCCGCAAGGGCGCCGCCTACCTGAAGCGCGAATTCGCCGACCGCGTGATCGGTGAGATCAGCTTCGCCGGCAAGAAGCGCATCGGCTTCGAGGACGCGAACGAGATCGTCGCCCGCGTCACCGCGATGCTGGGCGAGGGCGCTTTCGACGTCTGCACGCTGATCTACAACCGCTTCAAGAACGTCATCAGCCAGACGCCGGTGGAGCAGCAGCTCATCCCGGCGCCGCTGCCGGAAATCGATGCCGGCGCCGCGCAGATGCAGTACGAATTCGAGCCGGCCGAGGAAGAGATCCTGGCTGCCATCCTGCCGCAGAACCTGGCGATCCAGGTCTATCGCGCGCTGCTGGACAGCGCCGCCGGCGAGCAGGGCAGCCGTATGACGGCCATGGACAACGCCACGCGAAATGCTGGCGAGATGATCAACAAGCTTACGCTGAACTACAACCGCACGCGGCAGGCCAACATCACCAGGGAGCTGATCGAGATCATCTCCGGTGCCGAGGCTCTCTAGCATGTGCGGCCATACGATGAAGGAATCCGGGCGATGAAGAACAATGTCGGTCAGGTGACGCAGGTGCTCGGCGCCGTGGTGGACGTACAGTTCCCCGCCGAACTGCCCTCGATCATGAACGCGCTGACGCTGCAGATCGGCGAGCAGAAGCTCGTCCTCGAAGTGGCGCAGCACCTGGGCGAGCGCACCGTGCGCTGCATCGCCATGGACACCACGGACGGCCTCGTCCGCGGCACGGAAGTGACCGACACGGGCAAGGGGATCATGGTCCCCGTCGGCCCGTGCACGCTGGGCCGCATCCTGAACGTCATCGGCGAGCCGATCGACGAGCGCGGCCCAGTCGAGGCCGCCATGTACTACCCGATTCACCGCGAGGCGCCCTCCTTCGAGGAGCAGGCGACATCGGCGGAGATCCTGGTTACCGGCATCAAGGTCATCGACCTGCTGGCCCCCTACATCAAGGGCGGCAAGATCGGCCTCTTCGGCGGCGCCGGCGTGGGCAAGACGGTGACCATCCAGGAGCTTATCAACAACATCGCCAAGGGCCATGGCGGCGTGTCCGTCTTCGCCGGCGTCGGCGAGCGCACCCGCGAGGGCAACGACCTCTACCACGAGATGGTGGATGCCGGCGTCATCAAGCTGGGCGAGGGCA
>JAQGHY010000059.1 GCA_028291455.1 Rubritepida sp.
TGGGCTCGGGCAACTACACCATGATGTTCGGCGAGGACTACATGGAGCTCCTCGGCATCATCACGCCGACGGAGCACAACGCCCCGGTCCGTGCGTGGCTCGAGACGGGCGAGGGGATCGAGCGCGCTGCCTTCACGACCGACGACGCTGCAGCCGGCGTCGCCGAAATCCAAGCGCGGGGCATCGCGGCCACCGGGCCCATCGCCTTCAGCCGTCCGGTCGAGTTGCCCGGCGGCGGCATTGGTGAGGCGAGTTTCCAGGTCTTCCACTGGCCGGTGACGCTGCGGCCCGGCGGCATGCGGATCTTCGCCTGCCAGCACTTGACGCGCGATACCGTCTGGATTCCTGAGCTGCAGGCTCACGCAAACGGCGCGGTGGGCATTCTTCGTATCGAGGCGCAGGCGGCTGACCCCGTGGCCGCCGCGGGGCAGATGGCCGGGCTGCTGGACCTTGCCGTTTCGCGCGATCCGGACGGCGCGGCGGTCGTGGCGACAGGCGAGGGCAGGGCGGATCTCGTCTTTCTCGACCGGGCGATGCTGGCCGCCCGGCACCCCGGTATTTCGCTGGACGGGGTGCCGGAAGAGGGCGCGGCAGCGCTGGTCCTCGCCACGCGCGACCTCGCCGGCGCCGCCCGCGCGCTGGGCGTGGCACCGGGCGCCACCGTAGGCGTAGCGGCCTCGCGCGCCACGGGATTGCTGCTGCGCTTCATCGCATTGCAGTAACATTGACGCTCCGACAGCCCGGCGCCCATGCTGCGCCGCACCCAGACCCCAGGAGTAAGCGCATGGAACTGACCCGCCGCGCAGCGATGCTGACATCGGCCGCCATCGCGGCCAGTGTGAACCTCCCGGAAGCCGCCCTCGCGCAGGAAACCCCGCGCCGTGGCGGTGTGATGACGGTGCATTTCGCGACCGAACAACGCATCCTGAACCCGAGCCTCCAGGCCTCGACAGGCGTCTATATCGTCGGCGGCAAGATCCAGGAGCCGCTGGTCGACCTCGACGCGGCCGGCAATCCTGCACCCTGCCTTGCGGAGTCCTGGGAGTCCTCGGCCGACGGCCTGACCATCACCTTCAAGCTGCGCCAGGGCGTGACCTGGCATGACGGGCGTCCCTTCACCTCCGCCGACGTGCAGTTCACGGCCATGGAGATGTGGAAGAAGATCCTCAACTACGGCACGGCGGTGCAACTCTTCCTCGAAGCCGTGGAGACGCCGGACGCGTATACGGCCGTGTTCAAATATTCAAAGCCGATGCCGCTGGGACTGCTGCTGCGCGCCCTGCCTGACCTCGGCTATGTCTCGCCGAAGCACATCTACGAAGGCACGGATATCCGGCAGAATCCGGCCAATACCGCGCCGATCGGCACCGGGCCGTTCAAGTTCGTCCAGTACGAACGCGGCCAGTTCATCATCGCTGAACGCAATCCGAATTACTGGCGCCCGAACCTGCCTTATCTGGACCGCGTGGTCTGGCGCGTGATCAGCGATCGCTCGGCCGCGGCGGCGCAGATGGAGGCGGGGCAGATCCTCTACAGCCCCTTCTCCTCGCTCGCTTTGTCCGATCTCGCGCGCCTCGGCCGCGATCCCCGCTTCGAGGTGACGACGAAGGGCAATGAGGGCAATCCGCGCACCAACACGCTGGAGTTCAACTTCCGGAACCCGATCCTGGCGGATATCCGCGTTCGGAAGGCGCTGGCGCACGCGATCAACATCCCGTTCTTCATCGAGAACTTCCTGAGCCCCGAATACGCGAAGCTCGGCACCGGCCCGATCCCGAGCGTCTCCACGGATTTCTATCCGACGACGCCGATGCCGCAGTACCCGTACGACAAGGCGGCCGCGATCCGGCTGCTGACCGAGGCCGGGCACCGGCCCGGCGCGGGCGGCGTCCGTTTCACCCTTCGCCTTACGCCCGCTCCCTGGGGCGAGGATATCGGCCTCTTCTCGACCTTCATCCAGCAGTCGCTGGGCGAGGTCGGCATCCGCGTGGAGATCGTCCGGCTCGATGCGGCGGGCTTTCTGCGCACCGTCTACAACGACTGGAACTTCGACCTCGCCACCGGCTGGCACCAGTACCGCAACGACCCCGCCGTTTCGACCACGGTGTGGTACCGCACCGGCTCGCCGCGTGGGGCTCCCTGGACTAATCAGTACGGCGTGGCCGATGCCGAGATGGACGCCATCATCGATTCCGCGGCAACCGAGCTCGACCCCGTCCGCCGCAAGGCGCGGTACGCAGATTTCGTCCGGCGCGGCAATTCCGAGCTGCTGCTCTGGAATCCCGTGGAGCAGCTCTTCCTGAGCGCGTTCAGCCGGAAGCTGCGCAACCACGCGAATACGCCGCGCTGGGGTTCGTCTTCCTGGCACGACCTCTGGATCGCGCCGTAAGCGGCGTGCGCATTCTGTCCCTGGCGGGGCGGCGCCTGGCTGCGTCCCTGCCGTCCCTGCTGATCATCCTCATCGGCGTTTTCCTGCTGCTCCAGCTCGCCCCCGGCGACACCGTCGATGCGCTGCTGGCGCAGATGGGCGGCGGCGGCGATGCCGCCACGACGGCGGAGCTGCGGCGCTTCTACGGGCTCGATGTCTCGGTCCCCGTGCAGCTCGGCAATTATCTGTGGCGGCTGGTGCGGCTTGATCTCGGCTTCTCCGCCATCTACGGCAAGCCAGTCTCGACCGTGATCCTGGAGCGGCTTCCGGCGACCCTGCTGCTGATGTCGGCATCGCTGTCCTTCGCCTTCTTCTTCGGGCTGCTCTTCGGCGTGATCGCGGCGCGGCGGGTGAATGGCTGGCAGGATTCGGTGATCTCCACCCTGGGCCTGCTCTTCTACGCCACACCCTCCTTCTGGTTCGGGCTGATGGCGATCGTGCTCTTCTCGGTGCACCTGCAATGGCTGCCGGCGGGCGGGATGGAGAGCATCGGCGAGGGCTTCACCGGCTTTACCCGCGTGATGGACATCGCCTCGCATTTCGTGCTGCCGACGTTGACCCTGGGGCTGATCTTCCTCGCCATCTATCTGCGCATCATGCGCGCCTCGATGCTGGAGGTGCTGACGCTGGATTTCGTCCGCACCGCGCGCGCCAAGGGGCTGGACGAGACGCGCATCATCACCCGCCACGTGCTGCGTAATGCCATGTTGCCGATGGTCACGCTGATCGGCCTGCAGGCGGGAACCATGCTGGGCGGCTCGGTGGTGGTGGAGAGCGTGTTCTCGCTGCCTGGCCTCGGGCGGCTCGCCTATGAGGCGGTGGTGCAGCGCGACCTCAACACGCTGCTCGGCATCGTCTTCATCTCGGCGCTGCTGGTGATCGCGGTGAATTTTCTGGTCGACCTGCTCTATGCCCGGCTCGATCCGCGCATCGCGAGGGAAGGCAGTTGAAGCGCTTCCTTCGCGACTATGCGCGTAGCCCGGCTGCGGTCGTCGGCCTGCTGCTGCTGATCCTGGTGATCGGCATGGCGGGCACGGCCGACTGGTTCTTTCCGCGCGATCCGCTGGCCCTGGCTGGGCGGCCGCTGCAATGGCCGGGCGCTAATCCGCGCTTCTGGCTCGGCACCGACAATTCCGGCCGCGACATCGCGGCGCAGATCTTCCACGGCGCACGCATCGCGCTGCTGATCGGGCTGGTCGCCACCTCTATCGCGGTGGGCATCGGCATCGGGATCGGCGCGGTCGCCGGCTATTACGGCGGCATCGTGGACGACGTGCTGATGCGGGTCACCGAAGCTTTCCAGACCCTCCCGAACTTTCTGTTGTTGCTGGTGCTCGTGTCCGTCTTCGGTTCGGAGATGTCGACGGTGGTAGTGGCCATCGGCGTCGTCTCCTGGCCCGCGCCGGCGCGGCTGACACGCGCGGAATTCCTCTCGCTCCGCTCGCGGGAATTCGTCGAGGCCTGCCGCACCCTGGGCATGCGCGACCGCCAGATCATCTTCCGCGAAATCCTGCCCAACGCGCTGCCGCCGGTCATCGTCTATGCGAGCGTGGTGATGGCCGTCGCCATCCTGCTGGAAAGCGCGCTGGCGTTCCTGCGCCTCTCCGATCCGAACGTGGCATCCTGGGGCAATCTCATCGGGCTCGGGCGCGATGTACTGCGGGTGCAGTGGTACGTTTCGGCCATTCCGGGCGTCGCAATCCTGCTGACGGTGCTGGCGGTCTCGCTGGTGGGGCAGGGGCTGAACGATGCGCTCAACCCGAGGCTGAAGGGCCGGTGAGCGCCATTCTCTCCATCGAGGGGCTGACCGTCGGGTTGCCCAAGGGCGCCGACCGGCCCCACGCGCTCTCCCGCGTGACGCTGGAGCTGCGGGCGGGCGAGATCCTCTGCGTGGTCGGGGAATCCGGCTCCGGCAAGTCGATGACGGCCAGCGCCATCCTGCGGCTGCTGCCCCCCAATGTGGCCATCGAGGCCGGGCGTATCCTCTTCGAGGGCAAGGACCTCGCGGCCGCCACCGAGGCGGAGATGCGCGCCATCCGTGGCGCCGGCATCGCCATGATCTTCCAGGAGCCGATGACGGCGCTGAACCCGCTCCGCACCATCGGCGACCAGATCGGCGAAATGTTCCGCATCCACACCGACCTGGGCCGCGCCGAGACTGACAAGCGCGCCCTGGCTCTGCTGGAAGACGTACATATCCCCGACCCGAAGCTCGCCATGCGCGCCTATCCGCACGAGCTGTCCGGCGGGCAGCGGCAGCGGGCGATGATCGCGATGGCCCTGGCGCTAAGCCCGCGCGTGCTCATCGCGGACGAGCCGACGACCGCGCTGGATGTGACGACGCAGGCGCAGATTCTTGCCCTGATCCGCGACCTCCAGCGTCGCCTGGGCACCGCAGTGCTCTTCATCACCCATGACTTCGGCGTGGTGGCCGAGATCGCCGATCGCGTCGCCGTGATGCAGCACGGGATCCTGGTCGAGCAGGGCGAGGCCGCGGAGGTGCTGCAACGCCCGCAGCATGCCTATACCCAGGCGCTAATCGCCGCCGTGCCGCCGCTCACCGCTCCGCCGCCGCGCGCCTTCTCCAGCGAGGCCATCCTGCGGCTGGAAGGCGTCAGCAAAACCTACCGCAACGGCGGCTTCTTCGGCCGTGGCAAGCGCGTGACGCGGGCGGTGCGCGATGTCTCGCTGGTGCTGCCGCGTGGCGGAACGCTCGGCATCGTCGGCGAGTCCGGTTCGGGAAAGTCCACGCTGGCGCGCTGCATCATGCATCTTGTGAAGCCAGACGCGGGCGTCATCCGGCTGGGGGATACCGACCTCGCCAGCCTCTCGCCCGCGCAGCTCCGCGCCAGTGCCAAACGCATCCAGATGGTCTTCCAGGACCCCTACGGCTCCCTCAATCCCCGCCGCCGCGCCGGCGAGCTGGTGGCGCAGGGCCCCATGGTCCACGGCATGGCGCGCGGGCCGGCCATGGCGCGGGCGCGGGAGCTCTTCGCGCTGGTGGGTCTCGATCCCGCTGCTATCGACCGCTTCCCGCATGAATTCTCCGGCGGGCAGCGACAGCGGATCGGCATTGCCCGGGCCTTGGCACTCGATCCGGAAGTTCTGGTAGCGGACGAGCCGGTTTCGGCGCTGGACGTCTCGGTGCAGGCGCAGGTGCTGAAGCTGCTGGCCGAGCTTCGGGCCCGGCTGGGACTTTCCATCGTGCTCATCACGCATGACCTGCGTGTCGCGGTGCAGGTCTGCGACCTGGTGGCGGTAATGAAGGATGGCGAGGTGGTGGAGCACGGCCCGATCGGCCGCGTCTTCGAGGCGCCGGAACATGAATATACGCGATCGCTACTGGCGTCGGTACCCGGGCGGGACTTCGCGCTGGCAAAGGGCGCTGCCCCTCTGTCCCGCGTATAAGCGCCCGCGTTCACGGCCGCAGATCGGCTGGAACCGTCCCAGTTTAGTGCCAGCGACCAACGGAACGGACGTCGCATCGTTGGACCGGTGGTGAACCGGGTCGAGGGCCTAGTTAGGGGCAACTCCGGTCAACTCACCTGGGTTCGAGGGTGGCCAACGAGACAGGGCCGCCTCGCCAGCGGACGTAAGCCGATAGACGCCTCTACGCTCGCGTTCGAACCACCCGTAAACGTTGCGCAGCAAGATGGCGGAGGCGTCATCCGCACATGATTTGAGGGCACGGACCGGCTGAGGGCCCTCACGTAGGTGCGCCGCGCAGGCCAAAGCCCCCTGACGATAAGCGGTCATGATCGGCTGCCGCGTCGAGCCACCGTTTGCGGGGTCACCCTGCCGCCGGCGGTGCTCGTCCAGCAGCCGGCTGCGGCGTCGCTCGTTCTTCCTCGGCCGATAAGGGCTTGGTTCCGTGACGACTTCGACTCTTCCCGTGTCCGGCGACACCCGCAGCAAGCCGAATCCCAAGAGCCTGCACAGCTTCTGGACGCGGCTGTCCCGGTCACGTCCGCGGGCGCTTGCTCGCACTGCAAACCAGATCTCGTCGGCCATGGGCAAGCGGTCGACGGCCTGCAAGACGAGTTCGAGATTGAAGCTGAGCTTCATCTCCACGATGACGAGGAACGGATCGCCGGCAACGCGGATGGCTACGATGTCGCAGCCGCAGATCTCGCCGTTAGCCGCGAAGCCGAGCGACTCAAGGTGGCGCTTTACGGCGGCGTAAAGCGATGTCTCATGGTGGCCGGTCGTGGGCGGATTCGGCTTGCCTAGCATGGCGGACAGTACTCGGCCCGGACCGCTACGCGCCAGATGCCGCAGGGAAGACCGCCCACATAGCCGTTGCGATGGGTCGTAGACAGGCGCGGATCAATTTCCGCCAGAGCCTTGCAGCGGCAGCCTTCGGCAACGATCTCTCGCCCTACCCATGAAGATCATCAAATTTGCGCTTACGCTGTTTGCGCTGCTTTACCTCCTGCCGATCGCCGTCTCGGCGCTCCTCTATCAGTGGAAGGGGATCGGCGCCGGCTGGTGGGATGCGGATCGATCCAGCATTTCCAACCTGCCAGCACCCGATCGTCACCAGGCGGCCGTGGTGCGGGTCTTCGCAGCCCCAACGGTCCGCTGGCGTGGCATCGTCGCGGTTCACAGCTGGGTCGTCATGAAGCCCGAGGGCGCGAGGGGATACACCAGGTACGACTACACGGCCTGGGGCGATCCGGTGCGCATCAACGGCTTCGAGGCGGATGGCCGCTGGTTCGGGCGCACCCCGGACGTGGTGTTTGCGGCGGATGGGGCGGCAGCGACGGCCCTGATCCCCCGCATGCAAGCGGCTATCGATGCCTATGCCTGGCGCAACCGGGGCGATTACCGGGCGTGGCCCGGGCCGAACTCCAATACATTCATCACAGCTGTGCTCGATGCGGTTCCGGAGGTCGATGTCGTTCTTCCGCCCACGGCGATCGGCAAGGACTTCCCCTATGATGGCCGCTGGCTGCGCCGGACAGGCTCCGGGACGGGACTGCGGCTGACGTTCGGCGGCTATGGCGGCGTGACCATCGGTTGGGTTGAAGGCATCGAGGTCAATATCCTCGGCGCAGTAGCGGGGCTCGATATCCGGCGGCCGGCTGTGAAGCTGCCGGGGCTCGGGCGTCTCGGGTTGCCGGCGGGCGATGCGGCCTGACGAGTTGAAGGGGTTCATGCAGTAGCGTCGCCGCCGAGGCGAGCAACCGGGCAACCGTCGTATGGGTCCATTCAGGCGTCGATGCACCCGGCAAGCCTTCGACCCCTTCCGCGTGCAATCGCTCGACCTGCCGTATCTGGCGTGTTGCCACCAGCACCCCTTCCGCAGCACCGACTGAAACGCGGGCGCTGTGGGGCTAACGCGCTCGCCTGCTGCGTTTCCTGTCCGAAACCGCTCTGCCCCTGCTGAATGGTCGATACCTGGTATAGCCCGACCGCGTAGCTCGTCTGAGGGCGAAACCAGAAGCAGGCCTCAGTTCTTGCGGACGTTCCAGAAGAGCGGGAAGCCGCTTAGCACGCCCGAGACGTTGCGCCGGTAGCCGGTCATGCCCTTCGCTTGGCCAAGCGGGATATACGGCACGTCCTCCCACAGCTGGCGCTGCAACTCTCCACAGATGCGCTTCTGCTCGCCTTCGTCCCCGGTCTCGAGCCAGGCATCCCGCAGCTGCTCGATCCTCGGCGCGGTAGGCCAGCCGTACCAGGCATCGGCGCCGTTGCCGCGCAGCACCTGATGCGTGGCTGGCGTGAACATATCCGGCCCCGTGAAGTAGGTGACGAGGACGCTCCAGCCGCCTTCGCTCACCGGCGCCCGGCTGTTGCGCCGCTGCACGACCACGACCTGGTCCAGCGACTGCGTGTCAACGTTCATCCCGATATCCCCGAACATCTGAGAGGCGACAGCGGCCAGCGGATGCGTGGTGGCGTTGTTGGCGGCATCCAGCAGCACGATGGGCTCGCCTCGGTAGCCCGCTTCGGCCAGCGCTGCCCGCACACGGGCGGGGTTGCGGGGTGAGGTCAGCGCCTCAATGCCGACGTCGTTCGCCATCGGCGTGTCCGGACAGAAGGCGCCGACGCCCGCCCGCCACATGGCCGGGTCCTCTCCAGCCGAGGCCGTCATGAAGTCCCGCTGGTTGATCGCGCCCAGGATGGCGCGGCGGATCGCCGGATTGTCGAAGGGCGGCTGCAGCTGGTTGAAGCGCATGATCCCGATCTGTCCGTTCGGGTCCAGCACCTCGAGCCGCACATTCCGGTCGCGGCTCAGGAAGGGCCGAAGATCGGCGATGACTTGCTCCAGCCAGTCGATCTCGCCAGCCCTGAGCGCACTGGCCTGGGTCGCGGGGTCGGGGATGACCCTGAGTTCCACCCGGTCCATGTGGGCGACCTTCGGCCCCGCAGTGAAGCTGATCTCGCCATCCGGCCGCGGCACGTAGCCGGCGAATCGCTCATAGGCGAGGAAGGCGCCGGGCACGCGCTCCTCCGGGAGGAAGCGGTAGGGCCCGCTGCCGATTGCCTCGGTAACCTGGCGGCTGGGATCGGTGAGCGCCAGCCGCTCCGGCATGATGCAGGGCATGGGGGTGGAGGCCTTGCCGAGCACGACCGGCAGCAGCGGAAACGGGCGCCTCAGGCGAAACACGACCGTGCGGTCCGTCGGCGCCTCGAAGGAATCCACGACGGCGAATAGCGCCTGTCCGAAGGTGTCCCGCGCGGCCCAGCGGCGGATGCTCGCGACCACGTCGCGGCCGCGCACCGGCTCGCCGTCGTGAAACCGCAACCCTTCGCGCAGCTTCAGCGTCCAGCGGCGCCCGTCATCTTCGACGACATGACCTTCGACCATCTGCGGCTGCGGGCGGTACTGCGCGTCCCAGCCATACAGCGTGTCGTAGACGAGGTAGCCGTGCGTGCGCGTGGAGTTGATGGTCGTCCAAACTGGATCGAGCGAGGCGACATCCGAATAGGGCGCAAAGCGCATCGTTCGGTCGACGGCCGCGAGGCCCAGCCGCGGAGAGGCCAGAGCGAGGCCGCCCGCCGCAATGAGCGAGCGGCGGTGAATCACTCCGCCGCCCGAAGGGCGACATGGCTGCCGACGGAGGCGATGGCGGCCGCGCCGAGCCGGTCCAGCGCCGCCATATCGATGGGATGGTCGGTCTCGTTCGTCGTCACGATCACGAGGCGGTGCTGACGGATGACGATGATCTTCTGGTCGGACGCGCCCGAAGCCCAGGCGGCGTCGTGCGGCAGGCTCGGGAAAGTGCCGTCGATGTTGGTGCGGAAGCACGCCGCGTAGGCGGTTCCGCCATGGGTCGGTGCCATCGCGTAGTCGACCCAGCCCTCAGGCAGGAGCCGCTCGCCGTTCCACACGCCGTCCTGCGCCAGGAAGAGGCCAAACCGGGCGTAGTCGCGCAGCGTGGCGAAGCCGGAGCCGGAGGCGATGAGGTTGCCGTTGATGTCGGCGGAGTGCTGGTAAGTCTCCATGCCCAGCCGGTCCGCGAGCAGGCTGTAGACCGTGGCGTGGTAGGGCAGCCCGCGCCGCTCGATCTGGTCACGGATGATGGCTCCGAGCACGTTGAGGCCGGTGTTGATGTAGCGGTACACGCTGCCGGGAACGGTCGCGACGATGGCGCGCTGCGCGGTCTCGAACGCATCCGCTGCCTCGAAGTAGACGATGCTGTTTTCGAAGGCGAGGCCGGTCGTTCCCGCCCCATCGAGAGTCGGGAAGCCGAGGCCGGAGCGCATGCGCAGCAGGTGATCGAGCGTGATGAGGCGGTGAATGTCGCGGGGGTCGCGCCAGAGGGGCGCCGGCGCTGGATCGTGCACATGACCGAGCCAGCCTTCGTGGATCATCCGGCCGATGATGGTCGAGGTTATGGCCTTGGTCATCGACCAGCTCGGCGTCGGGCGGTCTCGGGCGCCGTGAGCGCTGTAGCGCTCGAGCAGGACAGTCTCGGGCGTCGCGACCATCACGCCGTAGAGGCCGGGCGAGGATGCCAAATAGCTCTCGGCCGCCGCGGCGAGCGCGGCGTCCGGGCGCGCGGGCGTGCCGGTATTTCCGATGGGCCACGCAGCGCCCTCGCTACGGGACGGGCGCTGCAGGGGCACGGGATCGA
>JAQGHY010000068.1 GCA_028291455.1 Rubritepida sp.
CGACGCAGAGCGAAATTCACGACAATGTCGCCGCGTTCTGGTCACCGGCCGGCGGGCTGAAGGCAGGCACGCCGATGCCGCTGCACTACCGCCTTCTATGGACGTCGCAGCAAATGGGCGACGGGCGGCTCGTGCGCTTCTCGACCACCCGGATCGGTGCGGTGGGCGATACTCGCTCGCGCCTCTTCGTGCTGGACACCTCGCCGATTTCGGGGGCCGCCGACTCGATGCCGGAGATCGCGCTGGAGGCCAATGCCGGCAAGCTCGAGAACATCGTGCTCCAACCCAATCGCGAGACCGGAGGCCTGCGGCTTACCTTCGAGCTCGATCCGGACGGCGCCCGGGTTGTGGAACTCCGCGCCCGGCTGATGCGCGGCCCGATCGCCGTCTCCGAAAGCTGGTTGTTCCGATGGACGCCTTGAGCCGCGGATCGCCCGGCTTCGAGCTGCTCCCGCCCGAAGCGCCCATGGCCATGCCGGAGCAGGC
Source organism: Rubritepida sp. (assembly GCA_028291455.1). GTDB lineage: Bacteria > Pseudomonadota > Alphaproteobacteria > Acetobacterales > Acetobacteraceae > Roseococcus. Next base: position 487 of record JAQGHY010000068.1, read on the forward strand.
CTTCGACGGCGTGACCGAGCCGGTTGTGCAACGTCGCGGCTCCTCGCCGCGCGGCATCTGGTGGCGGCGCGCTTTGGTGCTAGGCGGTGCCCTGGTGCTGACCGGGATCGGGACGTCGGAGATGTCCCTGGTCCTCGGCCTGTCGCGCTGGAGCGTGATCGGCGTCGTCATGACCTCGCTCTTCGCGCTGCTCTTCGTCTGGATAGCGCTGGCCTTCACGAGCGGGCTCGCAGGGCTCGTGGCCATCATGGGCTGGGGCGCGGATCCGCTCGGCCTGCGGCAGCCCGCAGCGCGGCCGCAAACGCGCACCGCCCTGCTGATGCCCGTCTACAACGAGCCGGTGCCGCATGTTCGCGCCACCCTCGCCGCCATCCGCACCTCGCTGGCGGCCGCCGGCGCCGCCGACCTCTTCGACATCTTCCTGCTGAGCGACAGCACGCGGGAGGACAAGCGCCAGGACGAGGCCGAGGCCGTGATGGCCCTGCGCGCGGAGGACGGCCCGCCGGTCTTCTACCGTCACCGGCCGGACAATACCGGGCGAAAGGCGGGCAATATCGCCGAATGGGTGCGCCGCTTCGGGCGCGATTATGAGCAGTTCCTGATCCTCGATGCCGACAGCCTGATGGAGGGCCAGACCCTCGTCACCCTGGTCGCCGCAATGGAGCGCCACCCCGATGTCGGCCTGCTCCAGACGCTGCCGCTGCTGCATGGCGGTGAGACCCTTTTTGCCCGCCTTCAGCAATTCGCCGGCCAGGTCTACGGGCCGCTGATCGCCCAGGGCCTCGCCTGGTGGCATGGCGCGGACAGCAACTACTGGGGCCACAATGCGCTGATCCGCACCCGCGCCTTTGCCGGCGCCGCGGGCCTGCCGACGCTGCCGGGAAGAAAGCCCTTCGGCGGCGACATCATGAGCCATGACTTCGTCGAGGCCGCGCTGATGCGCCGGGCGGGATGGGCGATCCATCTCCTGCCGCTGGTGCTGGGCAGCTACGAGCAGGGTCCGCCCACGCTGCCGGAGATGGCCGTGCGCGACCGCCGCTGGTGCCAGGGCAATCTCCAGCATTGCTCGGTGATCGGGGCGAAGGGCCTGCATCCCGCAAACCGGCTGCACATGCTGATGGGGATCACGGCCTATCTCAACGCGCCGCTCTGGCTGGGCTTTCTCATCCTGGGACTGGCGCTGTCGTTCCAGGCGCGCTTCCTCCGCCCCGAATACTTCCCCAAGACGCATGCGTTGTTTCCGCAATGGCCGGTGGTCGATCCCGAGCGCGCCATCTGGGTGTTCGGCGGCACCTTCCTGCTGCTGCTCGCGCCCAAGTTCATGGCGCTGGCCGCGCTCGCCTTCTCGCGGAACGGTCCGCGCGGCTTCATGGGCGTGCTGCGCCTTTTCGCTAGCGGCGTGATCGAAATCCTCGTCTCCTCGCTGCTATCGCCGGTGACGATGCTGACTCAGGCGGAGCAATGCGTCGGCGTGCTGCGCGGCAGGGATGGCGGCTGGGAAGCCCAGCGCCGTGAGGGCGATGTCATCACCTTTAGGGAAGCCCTGCGGCTGACCCGGTCGCATATCGCGCTGGGAGTCGTGCTTGGAGGGCTGGCGCTGGCGATCAACCCGTTGCTTGCGGCATGGATGGCGCCGGTGCTGGTCGGGCTTTTGCTGGCGCCCTGGCTGGTTGCCAAGACCTCGAGCCGTCGCACCGGGGATTGGCTGCGGGAACACGGCCTGCTGCGCGTGCCGACCGAGGACGCGCCAAGCGGCGTGCTGCTGCTGGCCGCGCGCGAGAACCAGCGGATTCACGAGATGGTGCAGGAAGTGCGGGAACCGGTCTCCGCGCAGAGCTGAGGCGTTCTCCCGGCCTACTGCTCCACGCGGACATTGGCGGTCCGCACCACCTCGCCCCAGCGCTTCACCTCGCTATCCACGAAGCCGGTGTATTCAGCCGGAGACATCCTGCCTTCCGGCGTCATGGCCATGCCGCGCAGCAGGTCCTTCGCTTCCGTCGTCGCGAGCCAGCTAGCGAGGCTCGCATTGAGCCGCGCCGCGATCTGCGGCGGAATGCCGCCGCTGCCGGAAAGCCCGTACCAGGCGTTCGCGACCATCTGCGGATAGCCCTGCTCGGTCCAGGTCGGCACGTCCGGGAATTCCGCCAGGCGCTCACGCGACGCGATCGCGAGGCAGCGCACCCGGCCCGCGGATACCTGCGCGCCGTGCGAGGACATGTTGTCCGAGATCAGTTCCAGCTGGCCGGCGATGAGGTCCGTCTGCGCGGGCGCCGATCCGCGATAGGAAATGTGCTGTACGGGGATGCCGAGCGTGCGCCCGGCCAGCTCGCCTGTGAGGTGGCCGAGGCTGCCGATGCCACCGGAGCCGAAGCTGGCCGGCGTGCCGCGCGCCTTTACCGCCGAGACCAGCCCGGCGAGATCCCGGTAGGGCGCATCGACATTGGCGAGGAACACCATGGGGCCGCTGCAGACCAGCTCAATATGCGTGAAGTCGTTCATCGGATGGTATTGCAGGTCGGAATACAGGCTCGGCGCCACGCCATGCGCCGCGCTGCTGGTGATGATGAGCGTATAGCCGTCGCCCACGGCACGGCCGACATAGGTGGTGCCGATACGACCGCCCGCGCCGCTGCGGTTGTCGACCACGAAGGACTGGCCGAAATCGCGCTCCATGTAGCGGCTCATCGAGCGGCCGATCGCATCCAGCGAACCGCCGGCCGCGAAGGCGATGACGACACGCACCGGCCGTGACGGCCAATCGCCCTGTGCGCTGGCAACCGCTGGCAGCGCCAGCACGGAAGCCGCCGTGAGGGCGGCGCGGCGGGTGAGGATCGTCATGCGGTTTCCTGTTCGGCGGCTGCCTTGGCGGCGCTCGCGACGTGCTGGTTCACGGGGCGCGGGATGCCGAGGTGCTCGCGCAGGGTCGGGCCGGTGTAATCCTCGCGGAACATTCCGCGCCGCTGCAACTCCGGCACCACCTTGTCCACGAAATCCGCGAGGCAGGTGGGCATGACGGGGAAGGTCACCATGAAGCCGTCGCAGGCGCCGGCATCTACCCAGGACTGCATCACGTCCGCCACCTGCGTGGGCGAGCCGCAGAAGGTCGCCTTGCTGCGGTTGTAGCGCATGGCGACCTGCCGGAGCGTCAGCCCCTCGCGGATCAGGCCCGCGATCTCGGCGAAGTAGGCCTGGTGGTGGTTGCTCGATTTCGGGATGCGATCCTCGGGGACCGGCTCGTCCAGCGGCAGGTCGGAGAGGTCGGTTTCCAGGTCCTGGCCGACACGCATCACGCCGACGGCGGGGTGCAGCATCTCCATCCATTCGCGGTTGCGCGCCTCCGCCTCCTCCTGGGTATCGGCCACGATGACGGTGATGCCGCCGAGGATCTTCAGGTGGTCGGGGTCGCGACCGTATTTCGCCATCCGGCCCTTGAGGTCCCGGTAGAACTCCACCGCGCCCTCGATGGTCGCCGAGGTGCCGAACACGATCTCGGCCGTCTCGGCCGCCAACTCGCGCCCGGTATCGGATGCACCGGCCTGGATAATCACCGGATGGCCCTGCGGCGGCGGCGAAATGTTGAGGCCGCCATTGACCCGGAAATGCTTCCCCTCATGCGCGACGATGTGGAATTTCTCCGGCACGAAGGTGAGCTTCGCCTCGCGGTCGTAGATGAAGGCGTCCTCCTCCCAGCAATCCCAAAGCTTCTTCACGACTTCGACGAATTCCTGCGCGCGCTCATAGCGCTCTCCGTGCGGCGGCAGCTTGGCGTGGCCGTAGTTCTTCGCCGCGAAATCGCTCGCCGAGGTCACGACATTCCAGGCAGCACGGCCATGCGAGATATGGTCCAGCGAGGAGAAGCTGCGCGCGACGTTGTAGGGCTCGTTGAAGCTGGTGGAGGCCGTGGCACCAAGGCCGATCCGGCTCGTCGCGCCCGCCACGGCTGCGAGCAGCGTCAGCGGTTCGAGCTGGTTCATGAAGGTGGGCGCGTGGCTCCAGATCGCCAGGTTGTCGGTGCGCACGGCGGGCGTGTCGGCGATGAAGAAGAGGTCGAACTTCCCGCGCTCGGCGATCTGCGCCATGCGGCAGTACCAGGCGATATCGGTGCCGGCATCGGGTTGCGCCTCGGGTGCCAGCCAGGCGGCGAGATGGTTGCCGTTGGGCTGGACCAGAGTGGCCAGGGCGATGTGCTTGCGAGCGGACATGATCGGATCCTGCGTGATTCGGGCTAGAGCATATCGCGATCAGGCTGCCTTCGCTGATCGTTTGAAGATGCCCGGAAAACACAGGAATGGCGCCGGGGGTAAACCGCCAAGACGCATCAATCAGACGGAGTGGCCGCCCGTGATGCCCGCGGATTGAACAGCGCAGCACGATGCTTCGGCAATGTCGCGTGCAGGCCGCGACAGGATCAGGGGGACCGCGTTCCCAGAGCCCGCCAGCGCGCGACGTTGCGGTTGTGCTCCTCCAGCGTCGCGGCGAAGGCGTGCCCGCCCGATCCATTCGCCACGAAGTACAGGAACTCCGTTGCCTCCGGCTGCGTCGCGGCCTTCAGCGCCTCGCGCCCCGGCGAGGCGATCGGCGCCGGCGGCAGGCCACGGATGCGATAGGTGTTGAAGGGATGCGCCTGCTCGAGGTCGGCGCGGGTCAGCGGGCGATCCAGCGGCAGGCCCTGCCCCGGGCCATAGGCCACCGTCGGGTCCGACTGCAGCATCATCCCGCGCCGCAGCCGGTTGATGAAGACGCCGCCCACCAGCCCGCGCTCGGAACTGAGGCCGGTCTCCCGCTCGATGATGGAGGCGAGGATCAGCGCGTCGCGCGGATTCGCCAGCGGCAGGTTTTCCGCCCTGGAGGCCCAGGCTTCGGCCAGCGCCTGCTCCATGGCGGTGACGCCCCGGCGGACCACGGAGGCGCGCGTGTCGCCCCAGGACCAAGTATAGGTTTCGGGCAGCATCGCCCCCTCGGCGAGTGGCGGAACCTCGCCGGTCAGACCCGGGGTGCGCTCGATCAGGGCGGCGATCTGGCGCGCGGTCAGGCCCTCGGCGATGGTGAGGCGCCGGCGCACCGGCCGCGCCTCACGCAGGATCAGCAGCGCCTCCCGCAGCGAGACATGGGCGGGGAAGACCAGCTCGGCCGCGCGCAACGGACCTTGGGCGCTGGTAATCCAGGCGGCGGCGGCGAAGAGCCGTGGATCGCCGATGACCTGGTTCTCGCGAAGGACGATGGAAACTTCCTCGGTCCCGCCGCGCGGAATGACCAGCGGCAGGGGCTCGGCAAGCGGACCGGGGCGGGTATAGGCATTCCAGCCCCAAAAACCTGCCAGGCCCGCCAACAGCACGATCGCCGCGCCGATAATCCCTAGCGCACGCATGGAGCCTTCAGGGCGTCCCGCGGAACACCACGGAGGCGTTGGTGCCGCCGAAGCCGAAGCTGTTCGACAGCACGACGTCGATCTTGCGCTCCTGCGCCACCTTGGCCACGCGGTCGATCGCGCTTTCGCGCGATGGCGTCTCCAGGTTCAGCGTCGGCGGCGCCACGTTGTCGCGGATGGCGAGGATGGAGAAGATCGCCTCCACCGCGCCCGCCGCGCCCAACAGATGCCCGGTGGCGGATTTCGTGGAGGACATGGCGACTGATTTCGCGTCGTCTCCCCAGAGCCGCTCGACGGCGGACAGTTCGATGTCGTCGCCCATCGGGGTGCTGGTGCCGTGAGCATTCACGTATTGCACCTCGGCCGGCGCGACGCCGGCGTCGCGCAATGCCGCCTTCATGGCGCGGTAGGCGCCGTCGCCATCCTCGGTCGGGGAGGTGATGTGGTAGGCGTCACCGCTCATGCCGTAGCCGATGACCTCGGCATAGATCTTCGCGCCGCGCGCCTTGGCGTGCTCGTATTCTTCCAGCACCACCACGCCCGCACCCTCGCCCATCACGAAGCCGTCGCGATCCTTGTCCCAGGGGCGGGAGGCCTCGGCCGGTGTGTCGTTGAAGGCGGTGGACAGCGCGCGCGAGGCGCAAAAGCCGCCGATGCCGAGTTCGCAGATCGCCGCCTCGGTGCCGCCGGCCACCATCACGTCGGCATCGCCGAGCGCGACGAGGCGCGACGCATCGCCGATGGCATGCACGCCGGTCGCGCAGGCGGTCACGGCCGAATGGTTCGGTCCCTTGAAGCCATAGCGGATCGAAACGTGGCCCGAGGCGAGGTTGATCAGCGCCGAGGGGATGAAGAAGGGCGAAAGCCGCCGCGTGCGGCCGGAAGCCACGAGCATGGCGGCATCCTGGATCGTCTCCAGCCCGCCGATGCCCGAGCCGATCATCACGCCGGTGGCGCAGCGACCCGCCTCATCCGTCGCGACCCAGCCGGAATCCTCGACCGCCTCAACCGCCGCCACGATGGCGAGCTGGATGAAGCGATCCATCTTCTTCTGGTCCTTGATCGGGATCCATTCGTTCAGGTCGAGCTTCCCGTCGGCCTTCATGCCGATAGGAACCTGCCCGGCAATGCGCGCCGGGAGATCCTTCGTGTCGAAGCACTGAATCGAAGAAATGCCGCTTTCGCCGTTGGTCAGCCGCCGCCAGACATTTTCGACCCCGAGCCCAAGCGGGCTCGCAATTCCCATGCCGGTGACGACGACGCGGCGCGGCGCGAAGCCCTGCGCAAACAATGGACGTTCCCTATCTCAGTCGAAAGCTCAGGCCCAACCGAAGCTCAGGCTGCGGCCTGCTGCTTCTCGATGAACTCGATGGCATCCTTGACGGTCTGGATCTTCTCCGCCGCGTCGTCGGGAATTTCGACGCCGAAGGCCTCTTCGAAGGCCATCACCAGCTCGACCGTGTCGAGGCTGTCCGCGCCGAGATCGTCGATGAACGAGGCTTCGGGGGTCACCTTGGCCTCTTCGACGCCCAGATGCTCCACCACGATCTTCTTCACCTTGTCGGCGGTCTCGCTCATTACCTGTCTCCTGCTACCAGCTGTCCGCGGACTCGGCTGGGTTTCGCCGTCGGCTATCTGACCGGGGCGGGTTATCACGAACGTCCGGGGCGCACTAGGCCGGTGAGCGGCGCGTGGCAAGCCCGACCGCCGGATTCTCGCACGCGACTCGGGCCGATCCAGCGATCACATCAAGCTTCAACAGATTACCGTATCGCTTGGTTTCACCGAAAGCTTGGCCGGCCGTACCGAGGCGCGGGTCACGAGCCGATCAGGCCCGCCAGACGCTCAAAGGGCGGCCAGGCGGCGGCGATCCGCGCGCGGTAGAGCACCAGGCCCAGCGCGAAGAGCAGGACCACGCAAAGGCTGGCAATCCACGCCACGGGCAGGAGCCGCCAGGAGGCCGCGGCACGGCGCGGCACGTCCCGCCGGCGCCGGGGCGCCAGATCCGGGGGACCGATCCTGGCTCCAGGCAGCGGCATGATGATGCCCGGCCCGGCCCCATAGGCCTCGGCCAGGGGCGGCGGAACCCGTGCCGGCGGCGGGGCGGGCGCTTCCTGAATCGGAAGCGGCTCGAAGGCGGGCGGTTCGGGTTCAAGCTCCGCGGGAGGCGCCCATTGCGGCTCGGCTTGTACCGGTTCGGTATGGTCCGGCTCGGCATGTACCGGCCCAGCATGTACTGGCAGGGGCGGCTGCGGCACCCACTCATGCCCGCAGGCCGCGCAGCGCAGCGGATTCCCACTGGCGATCAGCGCGTCCGGCACGCGATAGGTCGCGGCGCAGTTGGGGCAGGCTATGTCCATTTCAAGTTCGCATGTGCCAAGGCAGCGGCCATCCTGCAACCTCCTGTTTGCTTTATGATGAACGCCGCTGTGAAAGTTCCCGGATGGTGCGCTTTTCCCGAGTCGGCCTGAGATACCCCGAAGGGCGCGGCGCCTGGGCGCTGAGCGACCTCGACTTCATGTTGGAGCCCGGCAGCTTCACCTGGCTGCTTGGCCCCTCCGGTGCCGGAAAATCGAGCCTGCTGCGCCTCATGCAGCTCTCCGTGCGCGCCACGGAGGGCACGGTCGAGGTTCTCGGCGCCGATATCGCCCACCTGCCCCGGCGCGGCTTTCCTGGGCTCCGGCGGCGAATCGGCGTCGTTTTCCAGGATTACCGCCTGCTGGCGCACCTCTCCGCCTTCGAGAATGCGGCACTCCCGCTGCGCATTCAGGGCGTCAGCGAGGCGCGGCTGACCGCCGACGTGCGCGAGATCCTGCGTTGGGTGGGCCTGCTGGAGCGAGCCGACTTGTCGCCGGCCGCGCTCTCGGGCGGCGAGCAGCAGCGGCTGGCCCTCGCGCGGGCCGTCGTCGCGCGCCCGGCCCTGCTCGTCGCCGACGAGCCCACCGGCAATCTCGACGAAGCCCAGGCGCGGCGCGTCATCACCCTGCTGCGCGAGATGCACCGGCTCGGCACGACCGTGATCGTCGCGACGCACAGCGAGGCGCTGCCCATCGAATACCCGGCCCCCGCGCTGCGGCTCGAGGGCGGCAGGCTGGTCGACCATGGTTGAGATCCCCAAGCTCCGGCAGATGCGCGGCCGCGACCCGCTCGGCCTGCGCCGCGCCTTGGCCGACCGGCTGCTGCCGGCCCTGGTGGGCGCGATGGCGCTGCTGGCGGCGCTGGCCATAGCCGGCGCGAACGGCGCGGGCAGCCTCGCCAACCGCTGGCAGCAGGGCGCCGCGGGCCAGCTCCTCCTGCAACTCCCGTCCGACGCCGATCCCGATCCGGTGGTGGCGCGGCTGGCGGCGCTGCCCGGTACGGCCGCCGTCTCACTCGTGCCGGAGGAGCGCCTGCGCCAGGTGCTCGCCCCCTGGCTCGGCGAGGTCACGGGCCTGCCCTTGCCGAGGATGATCGCGGTCACCCTGCGGCCAGAGGCGGATCAGACCCCCTTCCTGGACCTCGTGCAGGCCATCCCCGGGGCGCAGCTGGAGGCGCAAGGCGCGGCGGTGCGCCAGGCGATGCGGCTGGCCGAGGGCCTGCGGGCGCTGTCAATCGCGATGCTGGGCATCATCGGCCTCGTGGGGGCGGCCCTGGTGGCGGTAGCGACGCGCGCGGGCATCTCCGCGCGGCGGGAGACCATCCTGATCCTGCACGAACTGGGCGCACGGGACAGCGACATCGCGGGCCGCTTCGCGCGCCGGCTGGCGAGGCTCTGTGCGCTGGGGGCGGCCGGCGGGGTGGCGCTGGCGGTGCCGGCGCTTTGGGCGATCGCCAACGAGGCGATCCCGGTGGTGCTCTCGCGCGAGGCGATGGGGTCGGACCTGCCTTGGCCGGCTCTGGTGCTGCTGCCGGTGGTGGCCGCGCTGGTCGGGTGGGTCACGTCGCTCGTCACGCTTCGGGCCTGGCTTCGAAAGCTGCCCTAGCTACGTGCCGCCTTGCCGGACTCCGCGCCGGATGCGATGCGGGACGCATGCGCCTCCTCATCCTCGACGCCGCTTTGTCCCGTTGCCTGGCCGCCCTCGTGGAGGGCGAGGCTATCCAGTCGCTACGCATCGCCGAGGGTCAGCACGGCCAGGCGGCGGCGTTGCCGCCCCTCGCCGAGCCGGTGATGGAAGGCCATCTGGACGCGGTCGTCGTCTGCATCGGGCCGGGCAGCTTCACGGGCGTGCGCAGCGCCATCGCCCTGGCCCAGGGAATCGCCGCGGGCCGCGGCATCCCCGTCGTGCCGGTGACGACGGGCGAGGCGCTGGTGGCCGGCTGCGATCCCTATTTTCCGGCCTGGGCGGCGACCGAGAACCGGCGCGGCCAGCTTTTCCTGGAACGCTTCGGCCTCGGCGGCGCGGCTCTGGGTGCGCCGCTGGTGGTGGCCGAGCTGGACCTCCCGCGGCCGGAGGGGCCGATGACCTGGCTCGTCGGCGACGGCGCGCCGCGTGCCGTGGCCCGCATGGCCGCGCGCAGCTGGCCGGTGGCGTTGGGCGAGACCCGGCAGATCGAGCCGCTGGCACTCGCCGCCGTGGCCCGCCGCCGCCTCGCCGGAGAGCTGGCGGCCCGGCCGGTCGAACCCCTCTATGTCGAGCCGCCGGCAACGACATGATCCTGGCCGCGGCGACTGTCGAAGACACGGCAGTACTGGCCGCGATACATGCAGCGGCCTTCGAGGCCAGTGCGGCCTGGGACGCCGGGACCTTCGCCACGCTGCTGCAGCTCGACGGCGTCTTCGGACTGCGCGCGGCGGAGTCCGCCTTCATCCTGGCGCGCCGTACGCTCGACGAAGCAGAAATCCTGACCCTCGCGGTGCGGCCCGAGGCCCGGCGCCAGGGCCTCGCCGCGGCACTGGTCGAAACGGCGATCGTCGCCGCCGCGGTCGCCGGAGCCAAGACGATGTTCCTGGAAGTGGGCGAGGCCAATGCGCCGGCACTGGCCCTCTACGCCGGAATGGGATTCATGCGGATTGGGGTACGGCGCAACTATTACGCTCCCGGCAAGCATGCTCTCGCCTTAAGTAAATCACTCGTAGGTTGATCTCTTCAATTGAATCGAATTGAAACGAACCATCTGCCTTGCAGGGAAATCTCAGCCTGCCTTCTTGACCAATAGCCGGCCGTTCCCATTGTCCCCGAAGTCGAGCAAGAGAATTTCATGCCCCTGCTCGATGAGGGTCCGATGCAGGTTTTGCCTCGGTTCCTCACCGCGAAAGCGAACTTCGAGAACCTCGCCCGCAGCCATGCGGTCGAGCTGGAGGCGCGTGCGCACAAAGGTCATCGGGCAAGTGTCGGCTGTAACATCGATCAGTTGTGGCATTGTTCCCCGTGCTACTTTCATGGTCGGCGCTCGCAAAGATCGAGAAACGTTTCAACAGCACTTGCAGAAACCCTGACGAAGCAGCTAGACGAAGCTAATAGTTTAGTTGGAATGGGATCAAGCGTCATGTCTGATAATTCTTCTGCCGGGGACCTGTTGGGCCTGACGGCCGAAATTGTCTCGGCTCATGTGTCGAATAACCCGGTTTCGGTGAATGATCTTCCGAGCCTCATCGTCGATGTCCATCGTACGCTGGCCTCGCTCGGATCCGTGCCCGCCCGCGTCGAAGTCGAGAAGAAACCGCCTGCGGTTCCGGTCAAGAAGTCGGTCACGCCCGACTATCTGATCTGCCTCGAGGACGGCAAGAAGCTCAAGATGCTGAAGCGCCACCTGCAGACCTCCTACGGCATGACGCCGGACCAGTATCGCGACAAATGGGGCCTGCCGCCGGAATACCCGATGGTCGCGCCGAACTACGCGAAGCACCGCTCGTCGCTCGCCAAGCAGATCGGTCTCGGCACCCAGTCGCGCAAGGGCGATCAGCCTGCTAAGAGCTAAGCGTCACGGGGTGTGACGAAGCCATAGGCAGAGGGGGCCGGACCATTACTGACGCGGCGTCCCGGATCGAACGCATGTGCATCGAGCGCGGCCTGAAGATGACAGGCCAGCGCAGGCTCATCGCGCGTGTCCTCTCCGAAAGCGAGGACCACCCCGACGTGGAGGAGCTGTACCGCCGTGCCGTGGCGCTAGACAGCCGCGTCTCGGTAGCGACGGTGTACCGCACCGTCCGCCTGCTCGAAGAAAAGGGCATCCTGGAACGCCGCG
>JAQGHY010000070.1 GCA_028291455.1 Rubritepida sp.
TCACGGAAAACTACCTGGAGGAGGAATACTGGGACGACCTGCTGCGCGTGACCGGCGGGCGCACCGACGAGGCGCTGGCCCGCATGACCATCCGCGCCAGCGAGCATGCGCCCGGCTTCCTCCGCGACTGCGGGGTGGTGTTCCAGCCCAGTCTTTCCGGCACGCTCAGCCTCAGCCGCACCAATGCCTTTTTCCTGGGCGGCGGCAAGGCGCTGGTGAACGCGCTGTACCGCACGGCGGAAAAGCTCGGCATCACCGTCCTCTATGACACCGAGGTGCAGCACATCGATATCGAGGAAGGCTTCGGCACCGAGGCGATCGTGAGCTGGCGCGGCTTCCCGCAGCGCATCCGGTTCAAGGCCCTCGTCGCCTCGGCCGGCGGCTTCCAGGCCAACCGCGAATGGCTGCGGCAATACTGGGGCGATGCGGCCGACAACTTCCAGATCCGCGGCACGCCCTATGCTCAGGGCACGGTCCTGAAGGACATGCTGGCGAACGGCGTCCAGACCGTCGGCGATCCTACGCAATTCCACGCGGTGGCCAACGATGCCCGCGCGCCGATGGAAGATGGCGGGCTGGCGATGCGGCTCGACTGCGTGCCCTTCTCCGTCGTAGTGAACAAGGACGTCGAGCGGTTCTACGACGAGGGCGAGGATGTCTGGCCCAAGCGCTACGCCATCTGGGGCCGCCTGATCGCCCAGCAGCCGGACCAGCGCGCCTTCGCCATCACCGACAGCCAGGCGCTGCACAACTACCTTCCGAGCGTCTTCCCGCCGATGAAGGCCGACAGCATTGGCGAGCTGGCGGGCCTGCTCGGCCTGGATGGCGCCAAGCTCGAGGCCGTCGTGGCCGAATACAATGCGGCGGTGCAGCCCGGCACCTTCCACGGCAACAAGCTCGACGACTGCCGCACCGAGGGGCTGGAGATCGACAAGTCCCATTGGGCGCGTCGCATCGACATGCCGCCCTTCTACGGACACCCGCTGGCGCCGGGCATCACCTTCACCTTCCTTGGCGTGAAGGTGAACGAGCGGGCACGGGTCATCATGGCGGACGGCAAGCCCAGCGGAAATCTCTTCGCATCGGGTGAGATCATGGCCGGCAATATCCTGGGGCAGGGCTATCTCGCCGGCTTCGGCATGACCATCGGCACCGTCTTCGGACGCATCGCAGGGGAGGAGGCGGCAAAGCATGTCCGGAACTGAGAGCGACGACATCATCGAAGCCCGGCGGCAGATGGAGATCTGCAACGCCTGCCGCTATTGCGAGGGCTATTGCGCGGTCTTCCCCGCCATGACCCTGCGGCGGGAGTTCACGACGGGCGACCTCACGCATCTCGCGAACCTCTGCCACTCCTGCAAGGGCTGCTACCACTCCTGCCAATACGCGCCACCGCATCCCTTCGGCGTGAACGTCCCGGCGACCTTCGCGGCGATCCGCGCGGAATCCTATGCCGAGTATGCGTGGCCCAAGCCGATGGGCCGGCTGTTCGAGCGCAACGGAACCATCGTCACGCTGGCCGCGGTGCTGGTGGTGACGCTGGTGCTGCTGCTGACCATGGGGCTGCAGGATCCGGCGATCCTCTACACGGCCCAGACCGGCACGGGCGCCTTCTTCCGCGTGGTGCCCTATTGGCTGATGTCGGGGATGGCCACGCTGAGCTTCGGCTACGCGATCCTCGCCATGACAGTCGGCGGTGTGCGCTACTGGCGCGGCACGGCGCCGAGGGCAGGCCAAAAGCCGATCACGGCCAAGCCGGTCGCGACGGCGGCAGTGGATATTCTCACGCTGCGCAACCTCGGCGGCGGCGGGCATGGCTGCAACGACATCGACGACAGCTTCGCCCAGACCCGCCGCTGGTTCCACCAGTCCATGTTCTACGGCTTCATGCTCTGCTTCGCGGCCACGACCACGGGGGCGGTCTACCATCACGTCTTCGGCTGGAAGTCCCCGCATGCCTTCTTCAGCCTGCCCGTGCAGTTCGGCACCTGGGGCGGGGTGCTGCTGTGTATCGGCACGGCCGGGCTGCTCTGGGTGAAGACCGTGACCGACCCCGGACCCGTCGTGAAACGGCTGCTGGGCGGCGAATATGCCATTCTCGGCCTGCTATTCTCCGTCGCCATTACGGGGCTGCTGCTGCTGGTGATCCGGCATACGGGGGCGATGGGCGTGGTGCTGGCGATCCATTTGGGCTTCGTGCTCGCCCTGTTCCTCGTGCTGCCCTACAGCAAGATGGTGCATGCCGTGTATCGCGGCCTGGCATTGCTGCGGAACGCGCAGGAAAAGCGCGCCGCCTGAGGGAGTAGAAATATGCTGCGTCGCACGGCACTCGCGCTGCTGGCCGCTCCGGCCGTGGCACGCGCCCAGGGCTTTCCGGTGCGGCCGATCCGCCTCGTCATTCCCTTCACCTCCGGCGGCAGCAACGACATCGTCGGCCGCATCCTGGCCGAGGGCATGGGTACGCGGCTCGGCCAGCCGATCGTGGTAGAGAATCGCGGCGGGGCGGGCGGCATCCTCGGCAACGACGTCGTGGCGAAGGCTGCGCCCGATGGCTATACGATGCTGCTGGCGGGCAGCGGCAGCTTCGTCATCTCGAGCCTCGTGGTCGCGCGCGTGCCCTACGACGTCGCGAACGGCTTTGCCGCCATCGGGCATCTCGGCGCCGCGCCCAATGTCATCGCGGTCCATCCGAGCCTGCCGGTGCACAACCTCGCGGAGTTGCGCGACTTCGCGCGGGCGAACCCGCCGATCACCTTTGGAACGCCGGGTGCCGGCACCACCGCGCACGCGCTGGGCGCGATGATCGCCCTGACGCTGGGCTTCCAGATCGAGCACATCCACTACCGCGGCACCGCGCCGGCACTGACCGACGTGGTGGGCGGGCGGGTGCAGATGATCACCAATGCCGCCGCGCCTTTCCTGCCCTTCCTCGCCGCCGGCACCTTGCGTGCCATAGCGATCGCAGGGCGTCAGCGGGCCTCGATCCTGCCGGATCTCAGCACCTCCTTCGAGCAGGGCTTTCCCGATATAGACAGCGCCACCTGGTACGGCCTCCTGGCGCCCGCCGGCACGCCGGCAGCCGCGATCAACCGTCTGCATGCCGCGCTGAACGCGACCTTGGAGGATCCGGCCATGCAGGCGCGGATGGTGGAGAACGGCGTGGAGATCGAAGCCAGCCCGACACCGGACGACTTCGCCCGGTTCATGGTGACCGAGCGCGAACGTTGGGGCGCCATCGTGCGGCGGGCGAACCTGCGTACGGACTGAACGCCCGAAGAAAATCCGGCTGCAAACGCAGCCGGCGCGCGGCGACCACCCTACCAACCGGCGCAACAATCCTGAGGCGCGCAGCCAAGCGCGCGGAGCGCGCGCCCGGCGCTTGAGGGCGCCTAAATATGTATTGCG
>JAQGHY010000137.1 GCA_028291455.1 Rubritepida sp.
CCACTGAGCCAAGCGTCTAGGGAATGCGGGTGCAACGGCCTGGAGAAGTAATAACCCTGCACGGCATCGCACGCGCAATCCGTCACGAGCTCCAGTTGATCGGAGTCTTCGACCCCTTCGGCAATGACGGTGAGCCCCAGCTCGTGGGCCAGCGAAGCGATCGCACGCAAGATCGCTGCGTCACCGGCGCTTTCAGAGGCGTGCGAGATGAAACTTCGATCGAGCTTCTCAGCCGCCGCGGCTCTGAGTGTAGCGCTGGCACCGGTCTCGCTTGACCAGCCCTTCTGAACGAACAAAGGCGGCCCCTTGAGCAGGGTCGGTGCCGCCCGGAGCAGTGACCGGCGCCATTGCGGGTCGATACCTTCCAGTTCGCTGAAGAGTTCCTCGACGTCGGCGACCGTATCTACCTGAGCGCTACGGATGAGGAAGAACAGCTGCTCAGGCGAGATCGGCCCCAGGTCCACATTCTGCAGCAGATCCGTCATTTCAGCGGGGAACCTGCCTGCAAGCATATGTTCGTGGTAGCTGACCAGCATCGGCATCCAGACCTTGGGCTCAAGATCGGCACCTTCGTTTCCCAGGACCGCCGTGAGGGTGGCGAAGGTGTTGGCGCCACTCAGGTTGCCAGGAAGATTTGCCGCCTCTGCCAACGCCTCCGCGACGATGTGCTTCACCATCTGCGGCGGATCGGAGTTCACCGCGATGATCACCTGGGCGGTACGCAGTATTGCGGAGACGCCAGGATGCTCCGGTATGAGAAGGCCGTTCTCGCCCGATTTCATGTAGATTAGCGGAAGGAGCTGCCAAGTGAACTCAGCGCGCCGCGGCATATTTATTACTGCCCGGCCGACGAACATGAATCCCGCCGTGTGCCGGACGATTATCGAATGAACGACTAGCGCCGAAAGCAGATCACCTGGGAACGGGTTCCGTTTGACAAGATCATCAACGGCCGCGGTGTGAACCTTTGTCCGCTCAGCGTCACTTAGCGCAGTCGATGCAGCTGTCAGCAGCGGAGACAGTCCGTATCGATCCGCGCGCTTCTGCTCGATCCAAGGACCGACAAGATACTCGAGCAGAGCGCCAGCTCTCGGTATGGCTGGACCCACCGCCGCAACCGCATCGACCAGCCGACGGTCGAAGGAGCCGAGCAGTCCGCTGATCCTTATTAGTAGCTGGTGGGCGTCGGGCGATAGCTCGCTTAGAAGGCGCAGGGATACCTCGCGTCGAACATCCGCGATCTCGCTCGGTCCATCACCGAGACCAAGCCCGTTCAGTTGTTCGCCTGCGGGCCATCCCTTCGATGCGAGACCGGCGATGCGGGCATCGACGAGCAGCGGATGACCCGCGCCACAGGCTAGGTGTACGAGCGCTGCCCAGGTGACATGGTCACCGCCAGCGGCGACGACCATGTGCTCCACATCGGCACGTATCAAGATACGGCGCCTTTCGGACCACAATCCGAAGCGGATCGAAAGCTTTTCGAACCTGCGGAAGCGGTTCCCGCTCAGACGAGACGATGATCCGGGCGTTAGGATTGGCCGCGATCTCGATGCTGGCAGCGGCGATCCAGCTCCGTAGACCCTCTCCTGCGGGAACGGGAAGGTCGTCGAAGATCAGTCCTGCAAAGTCCTCCCTGCAGATCCTCCCAACGGCGGCTCGGACGCGTGCTTCCTGCTCCTGCACTTTGCAGCCCTTGAGGGATATGAACTCCCATCGCCCATCGCAGCGTGCGGCCATAAGGCGAATAAGCAGCGATTTTCCAATGCCGCTGCTCCCATGCAGCCAGACAACATCGGCGCCCTGAAGCTCGCGGCGGAGGTCGTCAACCAGCGGACGCCGAGGCGCTGTGCGAACTGACAAGGCCGGGAGGGGCGGCTCACTTGTTATCGGGATGCGCTCGCCGGCACTGCCCAATGCTGCCATCTGGCGCATCAGAGACACGCTTATGTTGACAGTGGTTGACCGTCTCCATTCCTGCTCGAAGTCGTCGCGGGTCAGCACACGGTGCTCTGCAACAGAAGTCTGAAGGATGCGGTGAATGAGGAAGGGTAGCACGCGCTCCCCATCGTCGGCGTAGCCGGTCCTTTCCAATCCAAGCGACCGAAGCCGTGCTTCGAGCGCCGCGGTCGCTTCCGGAAGTGCGGCGCTGCCGGTAAGCCAAGTCACGCGCTGCACTAGCGTGCGCAGCATCTCGTCGTTCGCCTCGCGGACGTGCTTAAGAACCTGCTCGTCCCTTTGCGTCTCGAGCAGCAACTGTCGTAGCGGCGCGATGTCAGCGCCGCGCGCAACGTCTCGCCAATAGCCGATGCCGGTGGCGGCTTCCGGCAGCGCTGATTTGGCCTCCCTTCCTGGCTCGGCGGTCGTGAGATAGGCGAGGCTCACTTTTAAGGTAGGGTTGCTCTCCTGAAAGGCCACCAGCCCTGCGAGCGACTTGCGCACGCCGTCGCTTCGAAGTGTCACGGAAGCGCTGAATTCCTGCTTTGTCTGCGTCATGTCCAGCGCGTCGCGGACCATGATGGCGTAGTCCTCTGCGACCTCAACAAGCAGCTTCGCGTCCGAGCCCAGCTGGATCCACTCACTTGCAGCGCGAACGGCCTGAAACAGATGGCCACCTAGGCTTGCGACCGCCTGCCGCACCAGTTGCTCGGACGGCACAGTTAAATGCCGTTGCTCGATAAGATCCAGTCCGCGGGTCATTGCATCAGAATGACAGCGGCGCCGTCAAGTGCAAGGTCCATCACCACCGAGCATGAGGCTCAGTAAAGCTAAAAGGAGCGGACTTCGTCGCTTCCGTCGGCTGGTACAGCGCGCAGCCAGCAATTGGCAGCAGGCTTTGAACCGCCGGCCGCGACAACGAACGTAGTTTAGCTGAACCCTAGAAGCGAGCGGATGCGAAAGGGTGATCTCCAGCGCAGGCTCTTCAGCGTCGGCTATCTGGCTATCGGCAGCGGGATCTTTCCGCCTTCGGGTTTGATCACTGCAGGGCGAGAAATCTGGCGAGGGACAGTGACATCGCTTGCCGACGAGGGGCCGCCATCTTGCATTTGCAGTTTGGGGCACGCCCTTCCCGAATCGTTCAAACTTGGACAGCTTAGCGAAGAGAGGTCACCCGCAACTGCCGCACGTCATCATCCCGCGTTTCTCCCGTGCCGGCTGAACCAAAAGTCCACATCGCAGGCAGTTTGTGCCGTCGTCGTTCGGATCGAACGGGTCCGCAGCGATTGGCGCCATCGTGCTGGCGATTTTGCGGGGCCGGCCGCGGCGCCTTGGCTCGATCTGCGGTTGAGGGATCGTTTCCAATGTCGCCGGCTCTGCTGATGGCGGCCCCCACGTCGGCATGACGTGTACGGCGTGCTGCGGCGGCTCGATGGGAGCGGACAGCTCAACGGGCGATCGAATCGGTGCAGGCTTGGTGGGGAAGCCCTCTGACCACGTGGCGGCGCGGACGCTCGACTCCCGCAGATGTTGTTCGTTGGTCTTTGAAGAGGCTCCAGATCGCACATGCACCACCTCGACGGTGCGGGTGCTGTTTGAGCTGCCCTTGCGCGGAATGCTCAGCAGCTCTCGCTTAGGCAATGTGTCGGCGTGATCTTTATGAAAGCGGGCGAAGACATGATTGATGTCGGCCATATAATTCCTGGCATGCTGCCGAAAGGGAGCGTCTGACGATGAAGGTCGGACGCTAGGTGTAGCTTGACGTATGCGCGAGAGTTTTTGGCGCAGCCGATCGCCAAGCGATCTCAACCCCAAGATAAATGATTGGACCGAGAAAAATCCGCAACGAAATCAGCGGTTAAAGCTTGAGGGTAAAATCGGCTAACCCTCAAGGTTTGGAGAGTCTCCTCGCTCTGGAGAGAAAAATGCCCCCCGTTCCGAAAGCGCACCATCAAGGTTGTCGCGCGAACCACGGCCAAACCTGGGCCTTAGCGCGGTGTCTATCGATAAGAGAAAGCCTGTGTGGGGAAAGACTGGAGCGGGCGAAGGGATTCGAACCCTCGACCCCGACCTTGGCAAGGTCGTGCTCTACCCCTGAGCTACGCCCGCCCGCTCCGTGGATGAGCATGTGCCACGCGTTTCCGAGCTTTGCAACCCGCCCTCGTCATCTACTTGCAGCATCGTGCCGAAGCACTTCAGCCCGAGTCTCGAACCGTCGGATTCCGCGCGCCTCAGAACCGCTGCGAGCATCTCCAGACGCTCGAACTGAGCAAAACGCCCATAGAAACTGCCCGAGGAGACCTGCACCCCATCCGTCTCGAATCCAGCATGCAAAGCCCAGCGGACCCGCCAGCTCAGCCGCCGTTGCATAGCCGAACGCCTAACACCGTCAGCGCCGATCGGCCCCGCGCCGCCTGCGATAGGTTACGCTTCGAGCAGCGCAAACGTCAGCTCGTGCTTGTTGTGCGCGGAATGAAAAAGCACCGCGCCCGGGATCGCAGCAAAGGCCGCCGCCGACTCGTGATCCGTCTCGCCCTGGAACTTCACGGAGCACACCATGTTGCGTGCCAGGCCGCGCCAGCGCCCGACCAGCGCGAGCAGCCGCGTCGGGTAGCAGATCACATCGCTGAACAACCAATCCACCTTCTCCGGCGGCAGCCCAAAGGCGCTTTCCTGCCGCCAGGACACGCCCGGCATGGCCATCACGCGATCGTCCAACGGCGCCTTGTCCACCGCAATCACGGTCGCCCCCAGCTGCGCCAGCGCCCATGTCCAGCCGCCTGGAGAGGCGCCCAGGTCGAAACAGGTCTCGCCGGATTGCGGATGCCGGCCGAGGCGCGTCAGCCCCTCCCAAAGCTTCAGATACGCGCGGGAGGGCGGCCCTTCGCGGTCCTCTACGAAGCGGACGGCACCGCCCGGAAACGGCGAGGATTTGGTAGGCGAGGCGAGGATGGTTTCCGCGCTCAGCAGCGTCCAGGCGCCCAGATGCCCGGTCGGTGCCGGCTCGGGGAAAACCAATGGCCGTGCCTTGACCGGCGGCAGCCGCTCCTCGATCAGCGCGGCCCGGCGGTGATACGCATCGCCCGTCACCAGCGACCAGTTGCGCTGGATCGCACGCAGCCCGTCGGAGGCGACCTTCACGGACGGCGCCGGAATTTCGCGCGGCGCATCCCAGACATCGAGCGCCCAGGCAGCCGGTGCCGGCGGGTCGGGCGACAGGGCCAGCCGCCCATGCCAGGCAGAAATGCTCCGGCCGCTGCGCGCCAGCTCCTCCGCCAGCGGCTGCTCCAGCCCTTCGTCGGCGAGGTAGGCGGCGGCGATCATCGGCGCCAGGCCAGCACGGCGAGCAAGGCCCAGCCCGCCATCATCATCGTGCCGCCTATCGGCGCGACGGGCCCGAGCGAGACGCCGGCGAAGGCGCGGACCAGCACGGCGCCGGAGAACAGCACCAGCCCCGCCACCAGCACGCCCGCGACGAGATTGCCCTGCCGCCGGTTCCACAAGGCCAAGCCGATCAGCGCCGGCGCGTGCCAGCCCAGCAGCATGGCCACGCTCTGCACCATGGCGCGGGCATCGAGTTCGGCATGGGCGTCGATGGCCGAAAGGCCGACGGCGAGCAGGCCGGAGACCCCCGCCGCACTGATCCAGAGACGTTGCATGGCCCCGTAGTTACGCCAGCGCGGCCCGCCGCACCATGCCGGCCGCCTCATGGGCGAGGCGCGTCGGTTCAGGCAAGCGGCGCCCGGTGCCGCAGGCGCGGACCCATTTCAACGCGGTCTCCAGCGAGATCCGGTGCCCGACCGAAATATAGAGCGGGTTCGCCTTGGCCCGGGAGCGCAGCAGCGCGCCCACCACCTCACC
>JAQGHY010000173.1 GCA_028291455.1 Rubritepida sp.
GCGCTGGCTTATTACTTCATCTTCCCGTTGGCCTGGCACTTCTTCATCAGCTTCGAGACCCCTGCCGGGGCGGGCACGGTGCCCATCCAGCTCGAGGCGAAGGTGAGCGAATACCTCTCGCTGGTCATGCACATGATCCTGGCCTTCGGCATCGCCTTTCAGATGCCGGTCGCGCTGGTGCTGCTGTGCAAGGTGGGCATCCTGAACGTGGCGACCCTGCGGAAGGGGCGGCGCTACGCGATCGTGGGAATGTTCATGCTGGCCGCGGTGATCACGCCGCCGGACGTGATCAGCCAGGTGGGTTTGGCGGTGCCGCTGATCCTGCTCTACGAGATCTCGATCCTGTTCGCCGTGTGGATGGTGCCGAAGCCGGTCGAGGATTCCAAATGAGGATCTCGGCCTGGACGAGCCGATCTAGGTAAGACCTCTCCCGGCATCGGGACGAGGTGGCTACCTTCATGGACCGGCCGGCGCTGCCCCCAGGGCGCGCGGCCTCTAAATCGGTGATCTCACATGCATGATATCAGGGCATTAAGGGCCGACCCGGCGGCGTTCGATGCCGCGATGGCGCGGCGGGGAATTGCGGCGCAGGCCGATGGCCTGATCGCGCTGGACGACCTGCGCCGCGAGGCGATCACCATGGCCGAAGGTGTGCAGTCGCGCCGCAATCAGCTCAATCGCGAGATCGGCGTCGCGGCCAAGCGCGGCGACCAGGAAGAAGTCGCCAGGCTCAAGGAGAGTGTTGCGGCCATCGTCGTCGAGTCCGCCGCGGACTTGCCGGCAAAGCGGCAGTCCGAGATGGATGCAGCGCTTTCCGTCATTCCCAACATCCTCGATGCCGACGTGCCCGAAGGCCGCGACGAATCCGCCAATGTCGTCATGCATCAGCATGGCGAAGCGCCCCGCCCGAATTTCGAGCCCAAGCAGCATTTCGAGCTCGGCGAGGCCCTGGGCCTCATGGATTTCGCCACTGCCACGCGCCTGTCGGGCAGCCGTTTCGTCGTGCTCAAGGGAGCGCTGGCCCGGCTCGAACGCGCGCTCGGCCAATGGATGCTCGGCCTCCATACCGAGACCCACGGCTATACCGAGGTGAGCCCGCCGCTGCTGGTCAATGCCGCCACCCTCTATGGCACGGGCCAGCTTCCGAAATTCGAAGAGGACCTGTTCCGGTCCGGCGACCACTACCTGATCCCCACGGCCGAGGTCCCCCTGACCAACCTCGTCGCCGACCAGGTCATCCCGGAGCCGATGGAGCCGCTGCGCTTCACCGCTCTGACGCCCTGCTTCCGCAGCGAGGCCGGCAGCGCCGGGCGGGATACGCGCGGCATGCTGCGCCAGCACCAGTTCAGCAAGGTGGAGATGGTCTCCATCACCCGCCCGGAAGACAGCGACGCCGAGCACGAGCGCATGACCAAATGCGCCGAAGCCGTGCTCACCGCCCTCGGCCTCACCTGGCGGCGCATGCTGCTTTGCGCTGGTGATACCGGCTTCTCGGCCGCACGGACCTATGACCTGGAAGTCTGGCTCCCCGGCCAAAAGGCGTGGCGCGAGATCTCCTCCTGCTCCAATTGCCGGGACTTCCAGGCGCGCCGCATGAAGACCCGCTTCAAGCGCGGCAAGGAGATGGTGCTGGTCCATACGCTGAACGGCTCCGGCGTTGCCGTCGGCCGGGCGCTCATCGCGGTGATGGAGACCCATCAGCAGGAGGACGGCAGCATCGCAGTTCCCGAAATTCTGCGGCCCTGGATGGGCGCGGATCGGATCTCGGCGTCGTAAAGCCGCCTGCCCTTTCTCAGCGCCGAAGATAGGCGCGTGCGGCGGTGAGTTCGGGCCGAACAGCGGCGCTATTGCCCGCCACGTCGATGAGGCTGGTGTAGTGCCGCCGTGCCTCGTCCGTGCTGCCCGCTGCCTCTGCCGCACGGGCCGCGCCCGCGATGGCGCGGAAGCGCCGAGGCTCCGTACGCTGCACCGACTCGAACTCGACCAGTGCCGCCGCGGGCTGGCCGGCCTCCAGCAAGGATTCGGCGTAGAGTTCCCTGGCGGGGGCAAGCGGGCCCGGCGTGACGACATGCTTATCGGTGCGGCCTTCGCGCTCTGACGCACCACGCAGGGTGAGAAGTCCTTCCTCGCGGCGGCCGGCGGCGAAGGCCTGCACGCCGGCGGCCGCCTCGCGCTGGATCGCGACCTGCTCGGACCAGTAGTCGTCCCGGCCCGACAGCGCTTGGGCGATGCGGCCCAGCGCCTCGATATCCGGCGTCGCCTCTGCCGGACGTCCCGCGCGGGAGAGGCCAATTGCGCGGGCGAAATGCGTTAGCGCTTCGGTGTAGGGGAAGTTCGGCGCGGGGCGCAGCGTGAGCGTGGCGGCGTCTGCCCAGGCGCCGCGCTCCAGCGCGTAGCGGGCCGGAATCGCTGCCATGGCGAAGGCATAGACGTTGCGCGTCGGTCCGGTGAAGCGCGCCGCGACCGCCTGCTGCATCGCCTCCCGCGCATCCTGATCACGACCGGTCTGCAGATAGGCATAGATCATGTAGTCGTAGGCATGCAGCGAATCGTCACCCTCGCCATTGCGCAGGGCCAGCTCCGAAGCCCGGCGGTTGCTCTCGATTGAATCCTCCCAGCGCCCGACGCGCGTGAAGATGTGGGATGGCATGTGCAGGGCATGCGGCGCGTCGGCGGCCAGCGGTCCATAGCGTTCCGCAGCGCGGACGCCGCGGCTGGCGAGCGCCGGATAGTCGTAGAGGTGGATCAGATAGTGGACGATGCCGGGATGTTCGGGCTGGCGAAGAAGTTCGCGCTCCAGCAACTCGGCGCCGCGCAGGGGGTCGGCATAGCTCCGGTCGCGCGGCGATGACGCGACGCCGAGCAGCAGGGCGTAGTGGATCGTCGCTTCGGTATCGTCCGGATAACGCTGACGCAGCGCCCCGATCGCGTCGCGATAGGCCGCGAGGCGCGCGCCATGGCTTGGCGCGTCGTTGCCCGCGAAGACGGGCGTGATGGCCTCGAGATAGGCGGCCTCGTGCGGATTGCGGGCGCCGAGCCGGGCGGCTTCTGCCAGCAGGCCGCGGCCCTGCTGGAGGTTCTGGGGGGAGGGCGCACTGTAGGGGTTGGTCAGCAGCGTCAGCGCCTCGCCCCAATAGGCCATGGTGCAGCCGGGATCGTAGCGGCGAACCTGGCGGAAGCTCTCCCCGGCGGCCTGGTACCAGAAGGAGTGTTGTAGGAGCATGCCGTGGTTGAATTCGGCTTGCGCTTCCGTGCCGCACTGGATGGGAAAACTTACGGTGCCGAGCACCCGGTGCGAAGTCGGGCTGGAATCGGCCACCTGCGCTCGGCCAAGGCTGGCGGGGAGGCAGGCAAGGCCCAGCACGGCGGCAAGAGTGAGCTTGGTGACGACCGAATGTTGCATGACATGCCTCCCTGCGGAAGCTCGCTACCGACCAATAGGCTGCCCGACCGAGCCCCATTGTGGAAGGCTAGGCTCTAGGTCTGCCGCCCGCGAAGTGTCAAGGAAAGCAGGGCGACGTGTAAGGCGGGTGATCATCGCGAGCGGGAGGCGGCGACTGCGGCGGTCAAATCCCTTGCTGCGCGGCAGCCCCTCATGTTCTGCTAACTGGCGCGGGCGGGCCCGGATCGATGGCCTGAAGGCAGTATCAATTGATGCAGCCCGGTCACGAGAAGCTGCCACGTCATAGGATCGCCGCATGGAATTGGACCCGCTTCTTCTCTCCCGATTCCAATTTGCCTGGCTGATCGCATGGCACATCCTGATGCCTGCCTTCACCGTCGGCCTCGCCTCCTACATCGCCATCCTGGAAGGCCTGCATTTCTTCACGACCAAGGAAGTCTATTTCCGGATCTCTACCTTCTGGATCAGGATATTCTCGGTGGCTTTCGGTATCGGCGTGGTTTCCGGCGTGATCATGCCGTTCCAGTTCGGCACCAATTGGAGCCGCTACGCCGATGCCACGGCCAATGTCCTGGCGCCGCTCTTCGCCTATGAAGGGCTGACCGCCTTCTTCCTCGAAGCCGCCTTCCTGGGCGTGCTGCTCTTCGGCCGCAAGCTGGTGCCGCCCTGGGCGCATTTCGTGGCGGCGCTGATGGTCGCCTTCGGCACGCTCCTCTCCTCCTTCTGGATCCTGGCCGCGAACAGCTGGATGCAAACGCCGGCGGGCTACGAGATCGTGGATGGCCGCTTCTACCCGACGGACTGGCTGCAGGTCATCTTCAACCCGTCCTTCCCCTACCGCCTCGCCCATACCGTCACCGGCTTCTACGTCACGACCGGTTTCGTGGTGGTTGGCGTCGCCGCCTGGCTGATCCGCAAGGGCCGCCATGCCGCTGAGGGGCGGATCATGCTGTCCATGACGCTGTGGCTTCTCACCGTGCTGGTGCCGCTGCAGATCTTCATCGGCGACCAGCACGGGCTGAACACGCTGGAGCACCAGCCGGCCAAGCTCGCCGCCATGGAGGGGCATTGGCAGACCGGCTCGGGCATTCCCTTCGTCCTCTTCGGCCTGCCCGACGAGGCGAACGCCACCAACCGCTTCTCCATCGAGATCCCCTATGCGGGGAGCCTGGTCCTGACCCACAGCCTGAACGGGACGGTGCGCGGCCTGACGGACTTCCCGCCCGACCAGCGCCCACCCGTGGCGATCCCCTTCTTTGCCTTCCGCATCATGATCGGCATCGGCTCGCTGATGCTGCTGCTGGTCGCGACGAGCTGGTGGCTTCGCTGGCGGAGGCGGCTCTTCGACAGCCCCTGGTTTCTGCGCTGCTGCATGGTGATGGCGCCGTTCGGCTTCGTCGCCGTCCTTGCTGGCTGGACCACGACCGAAGTCGGCCGGCAGCCCTGGACCGTCTACGGCCTCATGCGGACGGCGGATTCGGTCTCGCCCTCACTGAGCGGCTCGGACGTGCTGATCTCGCTGCTCGGCTACATGCTGGTCTATCTGATCATTTTCCCGAGCGGCGCATGGGTCATGCTGCGGATCATCCGCAGGGGCCTCGACGAGCCCGACGCCACGACCTCGCCCGTTCAAGGGGGCCGTCCGAGCGGGCCCGTCGCAGTGCAGCTCCAGCCCGAGGGAGAAAGGTCATGAACGTCAGTCTGAGCTTCGTGCCGGTCTGGACCCTGATCCTGGCGACCGGCATCTTCCTCTACGTGCTGCTGGACGGCTTCGACCTGGGCGTCGGCATCCTCTACGGGTTGGAGCCCGATCTCGCCTCGCGCAACATCGTCATGAACGCGATCGCCCCGATCTGGGACGGCAACGAAACCTGGCTTGTGCTGGGCGGGCTGGCACTGCTGGCGGCGTTTCCCCTGGCCTTCGTCATCATCGTTCCCGCGCTGTATTTTCCGATCCTGGTGATGCTGCTGGCCCTGGCCTTCCGCGGCGTCGCCTTCGAGTTCCGTTTTCGCGACGTCGAGCACAAGACCTTCTGGGATCGCGGCTTCAACTACGGATCGGCGGTGGCCGCCTTTGCCCAGGGCGTCATGCTCGGCGCCTTCATCCAGGGGTTTCGGGTCGAGGGGCGCCACTTTGTCGGCACCTCCTTCGATTTCCTGACGCCGTTTTCGCTTCTTACCGGCCTCGCCCTGGTCTTCGGCTATGGGCTGCTCGGCGCGGGCTGGCTCATCCTGAAGACGGAGGGCGAAATCCAACAGCGGGCCCGCCGGAGCGCGCGCTTCTGCCTGCTGGCGGTGCTGGCGGGGATCGCGGGGGTCAGCATCTGGACGCCGCTGATGAGCGGCGCCATCGCGACCCGCTGGTTCACCTGGCCGGGCATCCTGCTGCTGTCGCCCGTTCCCGTCGCGACGGCGGCGGTTTCGGTCTGGATCTGGCGGCTGCTGGGTCGCGAATCCCAGGCCGGACCCTTCATCGGGGCGGTCGGGTTGTTCGTGCTGTCCTATACCGGGATCGCCATCAGCATCTGGCCGATGATCGTTCCGCATAAATATACGCTTTGGGAGGCGGCGTCCTCGCCCTCGACGCAGGGTTTCCTGCTGGTTGGGACGCTGTTCCTGCTGCCGGTGATCCTTGTCTATACGGGCTGGTCGTACTGGGTGTTCCGCGGAAAGGTGCGCGCGGATATCGGATATCACTAATCCGTAATCCTTCGGGCGGGTGGGCTGACTTGCGCGCCTCGGGCTGCTTAAGATGCCCGCTCATCGGGTGGAACGACCAGTGAGCACCATTCAAACGGCGTCGACAGCGGCGGCGGTCCAAGCCGGCGGTACGACCTTCGCGGTCATCCTGTCGCTCAGCTTCTGCCATCTGCTCAACGACATGATGCAATCGCTGGTGCCGGCGATTTATCCAATCCTCAAGGACGCCTATGGGCTGGATTTCGCGCAGATCGGGCTGATCACGCTGGCATTCCAGTGCACGGCGTCGCTGTTCCAGCCGGTGGTCGGCATCTACACGGACCGGCACCCGATGCCCT
Organism: Rubritepida sp.; assembly: GCA_028291455.1. Lineage (GTDB taxonomy): Bacteria > Pseudomonadota > Alphaproteobacteria > Acetobacterales > Acetobacteraceae > Roseococcus. The sequence continues at coordinate 6,442 of JAQGHY010000173.1, forward strand.
ATTCGCTGCCGATCGGCATGAGCTCGACGCTCGTAGGGCTGCTGCTCATGGCGAATGCGCATTCCTACCCGATCATCCTGCTGGCGGCGGCGCTAATCGGGCTGGGGTCTTCGGTGTTCCACCCCGAAGCGTCGCGGGTGGCGCGGCTGGCATCCGGCGGCCGCTATGGCATGGCGCAATCGCTGTTCCAGGTGGGCGGCAATACCGGCTCGGCGGCGGGGCCGCTGCTGGCGGCGTTCGTCGTGGTGCCGCATGGGCAGTCGAGCCTGGTCTGGTTTTCGGCGGCGGCCCTGCTCGCCATGCTCATCCTGGTCCAGGTGGGAAGCTGGTACGCGCGGAACCGCGTCAGCCGCGCCCCCGTCCGCAAGGCCGACGCGGCGGCGGGACACGGGCTGTCGCGCAACAGGGTCGGGCTGGCGATCCTCGTCCTGGTGGCGCTGCTCTTCTCGAAGAACGTCTATACGGCGAGCCTGAACTCCTACTTCACCTTCTACCTGATCGGCCGATTCCAGGTGTCGGTTCAGCTCGCGCAGATCTTCCTCTTCGTGTTCCTCGGCTCGCTGGCCCTCGGCACGCTTGTCGGTGGGATCATCGGGGATCGGGTCGGGCGGCGCCCGGTCATCTGGTTCTCTATCTTGGGTGCGCTGCCCTTCACGCTGGCGCTGCCTTACGCGAACCTGTTCTGGACGGTGGTCCTGTCGGTGATGATCGGGCTGATCATGTCCTCCGCCTTCTCGGCGATCCTGGTCTATGCACAGGACCTGCTGCCGGGGCGGGTAGGGCTCGTCGCCGGCGTGTTCTTCGGCTTCTCGTTTGGGTTGGGCGGGCTGGGCGCCGCCGCGCTGGGCGAGCTTGCGGACCGGACGAGCATAGCCACCGTCTATCTCATCTGCTCCTTCCTGCCGCTGCTCGGGCTGCTCGCGGTATTCCTGCCGAAGCTCGAAGAGCCGGCGCGCGGGGCTTCGTGACAAGCGGTTCCGGAAGATCTTGGCGGGACGCCGACATCTGGGCCAACCCCTGCCACCAGTTCCGGTAGCCGAGCCCCGCCGGATGAACGCCATCGGCGGAGGCAAATCCGCACCGTGCCTGCCGACCATTGCTGACGCCTAATCCGCCTCGGCCACGGCGGCGGTGCTCGGCGAGGGCGCGATCCAGCGCCGCGCTGCCCAGGTCCAGCGAAGGATCCCGTGCAAAGCAGCCAGGCGTTGCCCAGATCACCTGCTGGGCTCGCCAGCGGCCCATCTGCTCCGAGACGCGGGCGACATAGGCCGCCGCCTTGGCCGGGCTCATGCCCCTGACATCGTTGGTGCCGATGACGACGATGAGGCGGCGGGCGCAGCGCGGGTGCTGCGCCCGCAGCCAGGCGAGGCCCACACCTTGGCGTGCGAGCACCTCGAAGCCGGTCCGGCGCGCATATGGCCCCATGCCGACGGCAAGGCTGTCCCCCAGCAGGATGTCGGGGCAGGCCGGCGGTGGTGCCGTGCGCGCCGCCATGGCCGGGCTGCCCAGGAACAGCAGCGCGGCCAAGGCGAGCAGAATCCTTGAGGGCAGGGCGACGACCATGCGGGGGATGCAGTGACGGGCGATGGCCGCGGAAATGAGCCAGATCGGCCATCCTCGCGCGAAGAGGAAGACGGGCGGTCCATGGAAGCCGATGTCCCATGCGAGGGCCGAGCAGGTGACGTGCCAGCCAGAAATGGGGCGACGCGAAGGCAGAGCGGGCATGTCGTCCTTCCGGAGTTCCATGGCGATGATTTGTCATATTGGATACTGGTCGAGGTCGGCAATCGTTATGCGCTGCCCGGCGACGCGCCTGGCCTATCCGCCCGGGCAACTCACAGCTTCAGGACGAAGCTTTCCCCAAAGGCCGGCACGCGGAAGTCCTGCTGGCCTCTTGCGGCGAGCAGGCGCTCCACCGGCTCCCCGATCGGTTCCTGCGTCAGCTTGAAGGTGCCGAAATGCATGGCGACGGCCGTGTTCACCCGAAGCTGAAGCTGTGCCTCCAGCGCCTGTTCCGGCGTCATGTGTACCTCCTGCATAAACCAGAAGGGTTCATAGGCGCCGATGGGGATCAGCGCCGCGCCGAAGCCGCCGAACGCCCGCCCGATCACGTCGAGGTGCCCGCCCGCCGCCGTGTCGCCCAGGAAGGCGAAGCTGCCGCCCGACACGGCCTCCACCGCGAAGCCGCCCCAGAGCGCCTTTGATCGATCGCGAATTCCGCGTGCGGAGAAATGGCGCATCGGCAGATAGGTGGCGCGATGGCCGCCGGGGAGCAGGGCGGCGTCGCCCCAGTTCAGCTCGGTCGCGGCGGGGATACCATGCCGCGCGAGGAGCTCGGCATGGCCGAGGCCGGTCAGGATGGGCATGCCCCATCGCGCATGCAGGGCCCTGAGGCTCGGCAGGTCCAGGTGATCGTAATGCCCGTGGCTCAGCAGCACCGCGTCGATGCGGGGCAGGGCGTCCAGTGCGATGGCCGGCGGCCGTACGCGCTTGGGCCCGATCCAGGAGAAGGGGCTGCAGCGCTCGCTGAAGATCGGATCGGTCAGCAGGGTGGTGCCGTCATCGAGGCGGATCAGGAAGCTCGCATGGCCGATGAAGGTGAAGGCGGCTTGACCGGGCGGAACCGTGGTGGGCGGCTTGGGCTGCGGCGGATCGACGACGGATTTCGGCCAGGCGGTTCCCCCGCCTTCGCGCATCATGCGGAACGCGTTCCGCAGCGTCTGGCCCGCGGGACTGCCGTCAGGATTGCGGAATCGGCCATCCGCATCGCGGTGGGCGGGCTGGATATTCACCACATCGTTTGCGCTGCGCGCTCAGGCCATTCGGCGTCGTAACGCGGACCGCCGACCTCGCCATCGGTCATGGCGGCGAGGATCTGGCCGGGTGTCGGCAGGTCGGTCGCCGCATGCGGCGCCCAGAGCTTCGCGCGGATCACGGCGCGGGCGCATTGGAAATAGATGGTCTCGATCCGGATGACGGCGACGCTGCGCGGCAGCCGGCCCTCCATCTCGAAGCTCTGACACAGCCCGGCATCCTCGGTGAGCCGCGCCGTGCCGTTGATGCGGAGCGCGTTGCCGTTGCCGGGGTTCAGGAACATCAGCGCCACGCGCGGATCGCGGACGATGTTGCGCAGGCTGTCGATGCGGTCGTTGCCACGGCGGTCGGGCAGGGCGAGCGTATGGGCATCGAGGATGCGCACGAGCTGCCCGGGCAGGTCGCCGCGCGGCGAGCAATCCAGCCCCTCGGGCCCGGCAGTGGCCAGCGCCAGGAAGGGCGAGGCCTCGATGATGCGGCGGTATTCCGGCGTCACCCAGGCCGCCTCCTTTTTCGTCGAGGCGGCTCCTGGCGTGCCGTAGAGGCCGTGCAGTTCTTCCAGCGTCTCGATGAACTTCACGCCTTCACCTCCAGCCGCCCCGCCATCTCCTGGATGAACTGCCAGGCAACGCGGCCCGAGCGGCCGCCGCGCGTGACGCTCCACTCCACCGCCTCGCGGTGCAGGTCCTCCCTGGAGACGGGCAGGTCCATTGCGCCGGCATAGCCGTCGATCATCGCGAAGAAGGTGTCCTGGTCGCAGTTGTGGAAGCCGACCCAGAGCCCGAAGCGGTCGCTGAGCGAGACCTTCTCCTCCACCGCCTCGTTGGGGTTGATGGCGGTGCTGCGCTCGTTCTCGATCATGTCGCGCGGCATCAGGTGGCGGCGGTTCGAGGTCGCGTAGAACAGCACATTGGCCGGGCGGCCCTCGATGCCGCCGTCCAGCACGGATTTCAGCGCCTTGTAGTCGGCATCCTCCTTCTCGAAGGAGAGGTCGTCGCAGAAGACCAGCGCCCGGCGCGCCTGGGTGCGGAGATGGCCCAGCAGGTCGGGAAGGGTGCGGATGTCCTCGCGATGGATCTCGATCAGCGCCAGGCTGCCAGGGTGCCGCTCATTGGCCTCGGCATGGGCGGCCTTGACCAGCGAGGACTTCCCCATGCCGCGCGCGCCCCAGAGCATGGCGTTATTGGCCGGGAAACCGCGGGCGAAGCGCAGCGTGTTCTCGAGGATGATGGCCTTCTGCCGCTCCACGCCTTGAAGCAGCACGATGTCGACGCGGCTGACATTGGGCACCGGAACCAGCCGGTTCAGCCCCGGGTTCCAGATGAAGGCGTCCGCGCCTTCAAGGCTGGGAGGTGGGGCCGGTGGCGGCGCGAGGCGTTCGAGGGCGGCGGCGATGCGGGCGAGGAGATCCGTGTCCATGGCATGTCTTGAAGCGCCGCCCGGCACTTCATGCAAGGGCGACGAATTCTTAGGCTGTTGACGCGGGGCCTGGGGCAGTTCATCTGCCCAGCAACCGAATCACCGCTGCGAGGAACGATGTTCATTTCCCCCGCCTATGCCCAGGACGTCACCGGCGGCGCCAGCGCCATCGTGATGCAGCTCATGCCGCTGCTGCTGATTTTCGTGGTGTTCTACTTCCTGCTGATCCGCCCGCAGCAGAAGAAGATGAAGGACCATCGCTCCATGCTGACCAGCCTGAAGCGCGGCGACCGCGTGGTCACGGCGGGCGGCATCGTCGGCGAGATAAAGTCGGTCAAGGAAGGCTCGGACGAGGTCGAAGTCGAGATTGCGGCCAATGTGCGCGTGAACGTGGTGCGCGGGACGATCAGCACGGTGATCCGCCCCGAAGCAGCCAACGACACGAAGCGCTGAGACCATGCGCTTGCGGTTTGTCGAAACCCCGCAAGCGATCATCGCCGTCGAGGAGCATGGACCTCCCGACGGCGCACCCGTCATTTTGCTGCATGGCTTTCCCTATGCCGCACGCTGCTTCGATGCCGTGGCCCCGATCATGGCCGCCGCCGGGCATCGCGTGCTGGTGCCGCATCTGCGCGGCTATGGCGAAACCCGGCTGAAGCCCGGCGTGCTGCGCTCCGGCGCGCAGGGGGCGCTCGGCGCCGACCTGCTCGCGCTGATGGATGCCATGGCGATCCCCTCCGCCATCCTGGCCGGCTACGACTGGGGCGGCCGGGCCGCCTGCATCGTCGCAGCACTTCATCCCCAGCGTTGCGCCGGCCTCGTGACCTGCGCCGGATACAACATCCAGGACATCGCCCGCAGCGGCGAGCCCGCTTCGCCGGAACGCGAGATGCGCGCCTGGTACCAATACTACCTGCATGGCGAGCGCGGCGTCCGCGGCTTAAGCCAGAACCGCGCCGACTTCGCGCGGCTTCTCTGGAAGCTCTGGTCACCCGACTGGCGCTTCGGCGAGGACGAGTTCGCGGCCAGCGCGGCGCATTGGGACAACGCGGATTTCGTGCCTGTGGTGGTGCATTCCTACCGCCACCGCTTCGGCCTCGTTCCCGGCGAGGCGGCCCATGAAGATATCGAGACGGCGCTGGCGAAGCTGCCGCCGATCACGGTGCCGACTATCGACCTGCATGGCGCGAGCGATGGCGTGAACCCGCCGGGCGCGCCCTCGCGCCGCTTTACCGGCCGCCACGACCGCCGGATCCTGGCCGCCGTCGGGCACAATCCGCCCCAGGAAGCACCGCAGGAATTCGCCCGCGCCCTCCTCGACCTCGCATGAAAAAGGGCGCGGTCCTCGCGGACCGCGCCCTTTTCAGGCGAACCGGGTGAGAGCTTACGCGCTCTGGCCGGTCGTCAGGCCGCCCTGGTCGAGCAGGCTTTCGACCACGCTCCAATCCACGAGCTTGTTCAGGAAGTTCTCGAGGTAGTTCGGGCGGACGTTGCGGAAGTCGAGGTAATAGGCGTGCTCCCAGACGTCGGCGCCAAGGATGGGCGTGCCTTCGCCGGTCGAGATCGGGTTGGCGCCGTTCGGGGTCTTCGTGACCTTGATCTTGCCGTCGGAGCCGATGATCAGCCAGGCCCAGCCCGAGCCGAACTGCGTCACGCCGGCCTGCTTGAAGGCGTCCTTGAAGGCCTGGAGGCCGCCGAGGTCGCTGTCGATCTTGGCTGCGAGCTTGGCCGGCAGCTTATCGCCGCCGCCGTTGGGGCTCATCACCTGCCAGAACAGGGCGTGATTCCAATGCTGTCCGGCCTGGTTCAGGACGGGCAGGCCCTCGGCGCCGGCCTTGCCGGCCTCGGCAACGATGGTCTCCAGCGTCTTGCCGGCGAGGCCCTTGCTCTCGACAAGGCCGTTCAGCGCAGTGACGTAAGCCTGGTGATGCTTGCCGTGATGCAGCTCCAGCGTCTCCTGGCACATGCCCTGAGCGGCGAGGGCGGAGGTCGAATAAGGCAGGGGGGGAAGGCTGAAAGCCATGGCGTTTCTCCTTGAGGTACCGAATGCGCAGCTAAGCAGGGTGGCCGATTGCGTCAACCTTGGCTTCGACCGCTTGCACCCCGGCGCCGTTGCCGTCATGGGCTGGGCGTGCCCGAACTTTCACCTTGCGGCGCCATCGCCCGGCGCCACGATCCGGACCGCTTCTTCTGCGCGCTCTTCGCCCCGGCGGAGCGGCGGGAGGCGCTGTTCACCCTTATCGCCTTCAACCACGAACTGGCCCGAGCCGGCGAGGTGGCGAGCAATCCGCTGATCGCACTGATGCGGCTCACCTGGTGGCGAGAGGTGGTGGAGCACGCGGTCGAAGGCCGCCCCGCCCGCAAGCACGAGGTCGCGGAACCGCTGCATGCAGCGATCCGCGACGGAAGCCTGGACGCCGAGGGCCTCATCGCCATGACCGAGGCGCGCGAAGCGGAGATGGAGGAGGAAGGCATCGCCTCCACGCCCGCGCTGCATGCCTACCTCCGGGGTACGGCGGGCGGTTTCGCGGTCGTGACGGGCCGGCTGCTGGGTGCGCCTCCGGCGATGCTGCCGGCCTTGCAGCAGGCGGGGATGCTCTACGGCCTCGCCGGGCTGCTGCGGGCCGTTCCCGCCCTCGTCACGCAGGGCCGCTGCCTGCTGCCGCGCGATGCCGTGGATCCGCATGAAGTCATCGCCGATCCCGCGGTCGCCGGACCCACCATCGCCCATCTCGCCGCAACGGCACCGGCAAGGCCCAGCCTGCGGGGCCTGCCCCGAAACGCCATCGCCGCCGCATTGCCGCTGGTCCTGGCCCGGCGCGACCTGCAGCAGCTGGCCCGCGGCGTAGAGGTGCGCCGTGGGGTCATGGACCGTCTTGCAGTGGTGTTTGCGGCGCAACTCTCAGCTCGCTAACGAATTAATGCCATATTCCCAGGGCATATCGTTCCCAGTGAGGTGGGTGATCCATGGCGCGTTATCTTGTCTCTGGCGGAGCCGGCTATGTCGGCAGCCATCTGGTCCTGACGCTGCTCGATACCGGGCATGACGTGGTTGTGGTGGATGACCTCTCCACCGGCCATCGCGGCGCCGTGGCGGCGGGCGCGACCTTCATCCAGACCAGTCTCTCCGAAAAGAAGCGCCTGGGTGAAATCTTCGCAGCCTGGAAGTTTGATGCGGTGTTCCACCTGGCCGCGCTCTCGCTGGTCGGCGAGAGCATGCAGCAGCCGCTGCGCTATTGCCGCGAGAACCTGTCCAACAGCACGAACCTGGCCGAGGCCGCGGTTCGCGCCGGCTGCCTGCGCTTCGTGCTGTCCTCCACGGCGGCGGTGTTCGGTGTGCCGAAGACGGTGCCGATCACCGAGGAAGCGCCGACCACTCCGGTGAACCCCTACGGCCTTTCCAAGCTGATGATGGAACAGGCCCTGGCCTGGGCCGAGGTCGCGCATGGGCTGCACTCCGCGTCGCTGCGCTACTTCAATGCCGCGGGGGCCGATCCGCGGGGCCGCGCCGGCGAGGATCACGAGCCCGAGACGCACCTCATCCCCCGCGCTATCCTGGCGACGCTCGGCCATGCGCCGCCGCTGCACGTCTTCGGCACGGATTACGACACGCCGGACGGCACCGCCGTGCGCGACTACGTGCATGTGATGGACCTCGCGGCCGCGCATATCGCCGTGCTGCCGCGGCTCGACCGGGGCTCGGTGCGCTACAACCTGGGCAACGGCGCCGGGCATTCCGTGCGCGAGGTGATGGCCGCGGTCGAGCGCGTCTCCGGCCGCAAGGTACCCTATGAGAACGGCCCGCGCCGGGCAGGCGATCCGCCGGCCCTGGTCGCCTCCTCGGCGCTGATCCGGGCGGAAACCGGCTGGTCGCCGAAGCACGCGGCGCTGGACGACATCGTGCGCACGGCCTGGAATTGGCATGTGTCGCATCCGCAGGGCTATGAGGCGCTGGCGGCGGCCTGAGCTGCCTTAGATGATGCGTGCCTCGAAGGGCGGCAGGTAGTCCGGCGACTCGAATTCCAGCACCCAGAGGTCCGGGTCGCGCTTAACCTGGCGTTCCACATAAGCGTCGGCCACATCGCTCGCGACCGGATCGGCGCCGGTGCCGCGAATCCAGGCCGGGCGGCCCTCGGCATCGCGCGCCTGCGCCAGCACGACCTGCCCCCCGCGCCCAAGGAGCACGCAGAGCAGCCCACCCGAATCTGCGTCGCCCTTCCGCAGCACCGCCGCGGGGCGGCCCGCCATGTCCGACATCCGGATGGCCATGGCCACCCAGATGTGCGCTTTCACCTTTGCTTCCATGCGGCTTGCGTTACGCGTTGCGCCCGGCTTGCCGCAAGCCCCGGCGATGGGCACAAGGGGGACGAAATCATTCCTCCCGGAGCGGATCGATGGACGCGAAGAAGCTGACCGATGGCCAGCGCAGCTATGAGGCTAAACGTGCGGCCAAGGCCGGCATGAGCCTGGATGCCTGGATGCGCGACAAGGAGAAGCGCGCCAAGGCCGAGGCGGCCGAGTCCGCGAAGGTCACGGCAGCGGAAGGCCCGGCGAAAAAACCGGGCTTCTTCACTCGCCTCATGGAGCGCGCGAACAAGCCGATTTAAGGTAGGACGCACCCCCCAACAACCGGCCGCGAACGCGGCCGGCGCGCGGCGACCAACTCGCCAATTCGCGCCCCATGCCTGAGGCGCGCAGGCAAGCGAGCGGAGCGAGCGCCCGCCGCCTGAGGGCGTAAAAGCTCGATGCCGCGCGCTGCCCTACAAGGCTTTACGCATCCACGGCCTCGGCATCGAGACTAGCGGCGTTGTCCTGGATGAACTTGAAGCGGAGCTCCGGCTTGCGGCCCATCAGCGCCTCCATCAGCAAGGCCGTGCTGGCGCGGTCCTCGGGCGGCAGGACCACCTTCAGCAGGATGCGCTTGGCGGGTGCCATGGTGGTCTCCTTCAGCACGGCGGCGGGCATCTCGCCGAGACCCTTGAACCGGCTGACCTCCACCTTCTGGTTCGCCTTGAAATGGCGCTTCTGCTGCTTCTCACGATCGGCGTCGTCCATCGCATAGACGCTCTTGCCGCCGGCCTGCAGGCGGAACAGCGGCGGCTGCGCGAGGTAGACGCGCCCCTGGCGCACGAGCTCGGGCAACTCCTTGTAGAAGAAGGTCATCAGCAGGGCCGCGATGTGGGCGCCGTCCACGTCGGCGTCCGTCATGATGACGACGCGGCCGTAGCGCAGCTTGGCGATGTCGAAACGATCTCCGACGCCGCAGCCCAGCGCCTCGACGAGGTCCTTCAGCTCCTGGTTGCCGCGCAGCTTTTCGGCCGAAGCGCTGGCGACGTTCAGGATCTTGCCCCGCAGCGGCAGCACGGCCTGCGTTTCGCGGTCGCGCGCCTGCTTGGCCGAACCGCCGGCGCTGTCGCCCTCGACGAGGAAGATCTCCGTCCCCTCGCTGCTCTCGCGCGAGCAATCCGTGAGCTTGCCGGGAAGGCGGAGCTTGCGCGTCGCGGTCTTGCGCGGGGTGTCCTTCTCGGCGCGGCGGCGCAGGCGCTCCTCGGCGCGCTCGATGGCGAAGGCGAGGAGGTTGTCGGCACTCGCGGGGTCGCCGGCGAGCCAATGGTCGAAGGGATCGCGGAGCGCGTTCTCCGTCAGCCGCTGCGCGTCGCCATTGGTGAGCTTGTCCTTGGTCTGGCCCTGGAAGTGCGGCTCGCGGATGAAGATGCTGAGCATGCCGGCCATGCCGCCCAGGATGTCCTCGGCGGTGATGGCGGCGGCACGCTTTTCCTTCTTCATCTCGCCATAGCCGCGCAGGCCCTTCACCAACGCGCCGCGCAGCCCGGCCTCATGCGTGCCGCCCTGCGGCGTCGGGATGGTGTTGGCATAGGTGGAGAGGAAGCCCTCGCCATGATCGAGCCAAGTGATGGCCCATTCGCAACGGCCGGCATTGTCGGGGAAATCGGTCATGGCGGCGAAGGGTGCGGGCACGACGGCACCACGGCCCTCGACGGCGGTTCTCAGGAAGTCCGACAGGCCACCGGGGAAATGCAGCACCGCCTCGGCAGGCGTATCGCCGCTGACGAGCGAGGCGTCGCAGCGCCAGCGGATTTCCACGCCGCGATACAGGTAGGCCTTGGAGCGGCAGAGCTTGAACAACCGTTCGGCGCGAAACTGCAGGGCGCCGAAGATTTCCGGATCGGGCTTGAAGCGCAGCATCGTGCCGCGCCGGTTGCGCACCTCGCCTTCGCGCTTGAGCTTGCTGGTGGGCTTGCCGCGGGAATAGGTCTGGCGGAACAACTCGCCGCCGCGCGCGACCTCGACCTCCAGCGTTTCTGCCAGCGCGTTCACCACGCTGCTGCCGACGCCGTGCAGGCCGCCCGAGGTGTCGTAGGCCTTGCCGGAGAACTTGCCGCCCGAATGCAGCGTGGTGAGGATCACCTCGAGTGCCGAGAGTTTCGGGAACTTCGGATGCGGATCGACCGGGATGCCGCGCCCATTGTCGCGCACTGAGAACCAGTTCCCGGCCTCTAGCACCACGTCGATGCGGTCGGCATGGCCGGCCACCGCCTCGTCCATCGAATTGTCGAGGATTTCGGCGGCGAGGTGGTGCAGGGCGTTCTCGTCGGTGCCGCCGATATACATGCCGGGCCGGCGCCGGACAGGCTCCAGCCCTTCCAGAACCTCGATATCAGCCGCGTTGTAGCCGGAGGCGACAGGCTTGGCGCCGCCCCTTTCGAAAAGATCGTTCATGTTGTGTTCGCTGGTTTCCAGCCGGACCTTACCCGCCGACCGGAGTGGTCCGCAACCTCAGCGCCGGGCTCGAGTGACTGTCGGCGCCGCCGGCCATATGGACAGGAAGTTCCGGGGGGAGGTCCGCAGCTTTGCCATGCCGATTCCCGAGATCATCGCGTCGAGGCCATGGGTGCTCTCCATCTTCTTGGGCACGCTGACTTCGAGTCCCACATGGGAGCCGAACTCGCCGACGAAATCCCCCTTCACCGTGAAGCAGATGCCGATGGTGTCCGAGGTATTCCTCGACATGGCCGAGCGGACCATCTGCTGCGGCTTGAAGATGTTGAAAGCCGACATCTTGAGATGAGACGCCATGCCCGGCCCGTTGAAGGAGATGAAGGGCAGGCCTGACCAGTTCCCGACCACCTGCGCCAGCCCGCCGCCCAGGGAGTGGCCGCAGATGCTGATGGGGCGGCCGAAGGCGTTGTTCCTGGCCCAACCCACCATCGCCATGGCGCTGCCGGCCATGTTGGGGATCACGTTCACGCCGATCCTGATGTTGCCGGTATTTTGCGAGACCGGCGCGGTGGTCAGCCCGCCCTTGGTGCCGGAGAAGCCGACGATGATCTCGTCGCGGGTCTCGAAGACGCCGCCCTGGTAGCCATTGCCGTACCAGGTTGCCCATTCCCATTTCTGGACGGTCCACTCGCCGGGGGAATCGACCGCCGAGCCAGCCGAGGCGTAGCAGGACTGAGCTATGTCGATATAATTCTCAATTGTAGCCAAGTGGCGCGCCCCCGGTCTGATCTTGCCAATTTTGCGACAAACGGCCGGTTTGGCAACTTCTTGGTGACGATCAGCCTCATCGGCGGGGTCGATGGCCTCGGTCCGGGTGCGCTACGAGCGTCCAGGGCAGGCTAATGAGCGGGCGCGAGTTAACGGCGTGCGCGCCATCACACCCTGACATTCACATAGCGGGTGGCTTCGGGACCGCCGGTGTCCTGGTGGAACGCAGCCGCACGGGCCAGGATCACCCGGTCCTCCTCCGTCAGCCGGGCATCCTCGCGCAGGTGCTCGGCCCAGCTTTCGATGGCCCAGAGCTCCACCCAGCGCTGCGGATGCGCCACATCCTCATAGAGCCGCCAGGTGGCCGCGCCGCCACGCAGCCGTACCCGGCGGCACTCCGTCATGCAGGCGAGAAAGCCGGCGCGGTCGGCGGGTGCGATCTCGTAGCGCACCACTTCCAGGACGCGGTTGACGCTCTCATTCAGCAGGGCGCGCAGCTCGGCCGCGGCGGGCTCGGGGCGGACGATCTCCACGATGGCGGACGGGGCGGCCGCATCGCCCTCCAGCCGCCAGCCGCGGACCGCCACGGCCCCGGTCGCGCCGCCGAAGGCGAAGAGCCCTAAGGCCATCTCCACGCCCGCGACGCTCGCCATCCAACCCGAGAAGGCGGCGCCGGCGGCCATCGCGCCGAAGAAGCACATCTGGTAGATGCCCATCGCCCGCGCCCGCACCCAGGACGGCGCCGCCATCTGCGCCGAGGCCTGCAGGGTCGATGCCGCGGAAATCCAGGACACGCCGTAGAGCATCATGCCGACGGCCGCCGCGGACCAATGGTGCAGCGTGGCGAGGATGACGAGCGCCAGCGCACTCAGCAGCGAGGACCAGAACACCATCCCCGAGCGGTCGAGGCGTCCGCGGACGGCCGGCAGCAGGAACCCCGCCGCCACGGCACCGGCGCCCATGCAGCCCAGCAGCAGGCCGAAGGCCTGGGGGCCGAGTTGCAGCGTTGTCCGCACCAGCAGCGGCAGCAGCCCCCAGACCGCGGAGCCGAACAGGAAGAACACCACCGCGCGCAGGATCGCCGCATGCATGGCCGGTGTTGCCGCGACGAAGCGTGCCCCCGCCCGCACTGCGGAAAGGAAGTGCTCCGGCGGCATGCGCGAGCTGACCACGGGCCGCTTCCAAAGGAAAAGCGCCACGACCATCACCATCACGCAGGCCGCATTCAGGGCGAAGGCTGCCTCGATCCCGAACCAGGCGATCACCAGCCCGCCGATTGCCGGGCCCACGGCACGGGTGAGATTGAAGCCGATGCCGTTGAGCGCGATGGCGCTGATCAGATCCTCACGGGGGACCAGCTCGGGCGTGGTCGCGGCCCAGGCGGGGAAGGTCATGGCAAGGCCGGCGCCGAGGCCGAAGGTCAGCGCGACCAGGCCCCAGGGGCCCAGCGCACCGGTCCAGGTGAGGACGCAGAGCAGCGCCGCCACCAATGCCATCCAGAGCTGCGCGCCGATGAGGAAGACGCGCCGGTCCATGATGTCGGCCAGCGCCCCGGCCGGCAGCGCCAGCAGGAAGACCGGCAGCATGGACGAGGCCTGCACCGTGCTGACCATCATCGGCGAGGGGTCCAGGCCGGTCATCATCCAGCCCGCCGCGGTGTTCTGGATGAAGAGCCCGGTGTTGGAGGCGAGGTTAGCCGTCCAGAGCAAGCGGAAGGCCGGATGGCGAAGGGGCGCGAGTGCGGCGGGATTTCGCATTAGGCGATAACGCAGTTCACGGCGCGAAGGGAACAGGGTGCCCGGATGGCGCCATGCACCTCCCGCGCCCGGATGGCGAGCGGCACGATTCCGGTCGCGATGGAAAGGGTGGACGGTGTGGCCGGAACGGTGAGCATAGCGGGGAGGTACCCGGTCTCGTCCCGCCGATCCACGCCTTTCGAAACCTGCTCCATCCGGCACCCGCCGGAAGCGAAGATTGTGTCCATCGGGCGCGGCCTGTAGCAAAGCGAACCGCTTCGGGATCGCATGACAAAAAATGAGCTCCAAAATCCTCCCCGGCTCCCCCCGGCGCAAGCTTTTCGGCACGGACGGTATTCGCGGAACGGCGAACAAGGCGCCCATGGACGCCAGCACTGCGCTGCGGCTCGGCCAGGCGGCGGGGCAATACTTCAACCGGGGCACGCACCGCCACCGCGTGGTCATCGGCAAGGACACGCGGCTCTCCGGCTACATGCTCGAACCGGCCCTGACGGCAGGCTTCGTCTCGGCCGGCATCGACGTGGTGCTGGTGGGGCCGCTGCCCACCCCGGCGATCGCACTGCTGACGCGCTCGCTCCGCGCCGACCTCGGCGTGATGATCAGCGCATCGCACAATCCGCACGAGGATAACGGCATCAAGCTCTTCGGCCCCGACGGGCTGAAGCTTTCCGACGAGCAGGAGAGCAATATCGAGGTGCTGATGGATGGCGATCTCAGCTCGGCGCTGGTGGCGCCGGCCAAGCTCGGCCGCGCCTCGCGGCTGGAGGATGCCCCCGGCCGCTACATCGAGGCGGCGAAGCAGAGCTTTCCGCGCGGCCTGACGCTGGAGGGCCTGCGCGTTGTCGTCGATTGCGCGCATGGCGCCGCCTACAAGGTCGCCCCCACGGTGCTGTGGGAGCTGGGCGCCGAGGTGGTCAGCGTCGGCGACGCGCCCGACGGCTTCAACATCAACCGCGGCGTCGGCTCCACCGCGCCGGCCCAGCTCGCGGCGCTGGTGCAGGAGCGCCGGGCCGATCTCGGTATCGCGCTGGATGGCGATGCGGATCGCGTGGTGCTGATCGACGAATTGGGCAACCTGATCGACGGCGACCAGATCCTGGCGCTGATCGCGGCTTTCTGGGCGAAGGACGGCCGGCTGAAGGGCGGCGGCCTCGTCGCCACCGTGATGAGCAATATGGGGCTGGAGCGCTTCCTGAAGTCCAGGGACCTCGTGCTCCACCGCACCGCCGTGGGCGACCGTTACGTGGGCGAGCGCATGCGCGAGCTCGGTTGCAATCTGGGCGGTGAGCAGTCCGGCCACATGATCATCAGCGATTTCGGCACGACCGGCGACGGCCTCATCGCGGCGCTGCAGGTGCTGGCCGTGCTGGTCGAGCAGCAGCGTCCGGCGAGCGAGGTCTGCCGCGTTTTCACGACGCTGCCGCAGCGTCTGGTGAACATCCGCTTCACCGGGGTCTCGCCGCTGAGGGATGCCGGCGTGCAGAGCTTGATCGCGGCCGAGGAAAAGTCGCTCGGCGACGCCGGCCGCGTGCTGATCCGCGCGAGCGGCACTGAGCCAGTCATTCGCGTCATGGTCGAGGCGGAGGAGGAGAGCCGATTGAACAAGGTGCTCGACAACCTCTGCGGCGCGATCCGGGCCAAGGTTCACGCGTGAAGCGGCCTGGTATTCAAGCATGAAGGGCCGGGTACTGATCTGCGCCGGTTCGGATTCCGGCGGCGGAGCCGGCATCCAGGCCGACATCAAGGCGGTCACGGCGATGGGCGGTTTTGCCATGACGGCGATCACCGCGCTGACGGCGCAGAACACGCTCGGCGTGCAGGGCGTGATCGGCGTGGACATCGCCTTCATCCGCCAGCAGATCGCCTCGGTGCTGGACGATCTCGGCGCGGACGCGATCAAGACCGGTATGCTGCACGACACGGCGACCATTGAGGCCGTCTGCGAGGAACTGGCCGCTCGCGCGCCAGGCGTGCCACTGGTGGCGGATCCGGTGATGGTCGCCAAGGGGGGGCACCAGCTGCTCGCGCCCGATGCGGTCGAGGCACTGAAGCGCCGCCTGCTGCCGCTTGCCGCGCTCGTCACGCCGAATATTCCCGAGGCCGAGGTGTTGGCGGGCTTTCCCGTCACCAACGAGGCGGAGATGCACCGGGCCGCCGCGGCGATCCTGGCGATGGGCGTGCCCGCGGTTCTGCTGAAGGGCGGCCATATGGAGGGCGACGTCCTGGTGGACCTGCTCGCCACCGCCGAGGGGGTCGTGCGCTATGAGGACCGCCGGATCGACACGCGCCACACCCATGGCACCGGCTGCACCCTGGCCTCCGCGATCGCCGCCGGCCTAGCCCAGGGCATGGCGCTGGAACCCGCGGTTCGCCGCGCGCGCGCCTATGTGCGGGCCGCCATCCTGGCCGCGCCGGGCTATGGCGCCGGCCACGGGCCGCTGGACCATGGCGTGACGGTCGATGCAGAAAGGTTTGGCTGACGTGAAGCCTCTGAGCCTGGCCTATTTCCCCTTGCCGCTGCTCGCCGCGCCTATGGGGTTAGGCGGCCTTGGCCTCGCCTGGCGCCAGATGGCGACGGCGGACGCCGGCTGGGTCTGGGCGGTCGGCGAGGTGCTGATGGCCCTCACCGTCCTGTCCTGGATTGTCATCGTCGGCCTGCATGCTGCGCGTGCTGTGGCGCATCCGGGCATGCTGCGCGACGACTGGCTGCATCCCTTCCGCGGCAGCTTCACGGGCGCCGTCTCGATCGGGCTGATGCTGGTGGCGGCCACCTTCATTCCCTATCTTCCCGGCGTCGCGCGGGCGCTTTTGATCGCCGCGATTCTGCTGCATTGGGCCATCGGCCTTGCCATCCTCTCGCGCGTGCTGCGGGGCGAGGGAAGTGCGGAAATATTGGCACCGCCCCTGCTGATCCCGCTCGTCGGCAATATCGTGGCGACGATCTTCTGCGTTCCGCTTGGCCTGGGGCAGCTCGGCTGGATGCTGTTCGGCATCGGCGGCCTACTTTGGTTGGGAGTGCAGCCCCTGCTGCTGGGGCGGATCTTTGCGGGGCCGCCTCCGGCGCCGGTGCTGCGTCCCGCGCTCTTCATCCTGCTGGCACCACCGGCGGTGGGCGCGCTCGCCATCGGGGCGCTGAATGGGCAGGGCCCCTTCGTTTGGGCGCTGTACGGCTTCGCCGCCTTCACATTGGCGCTGCTGCTGACGGCGCTGCGCTACATGATGGCGGGCGGGTTCAATGCCGGGTTCTGGGCCTTCACCTTTCCGCTCGCCGCGTTCAGCGTAAGCACGACCAAGATCGCGCCCGGCTGGATAGGCGCGGTGGTGCTGGCGCTGGCCACGGTGGTGATCGGCACCATCACGCTCCGGACGGCTCACCTGGCGTGGAAGGGCGCTTTCTTCCGGGCGCCGTAGGCTATCCGACGCAGGCGATCAGGCGATGACCCCTTCCGGAAAGCACTCCGCTGCCAGCGCGTCGAACTCGGCGGAAAAGGCGGCTTCCAGATGCCGGCGCGAGGGCTCCGGCAGGAAGGAGCCGCGGATGCCGTTCAGCATAAAGTCCCGCAGATCGACGATGCCGAAGCCGAAATCCTCCACCATCATCCGCCAGCAACGCGTCGGCGTGACCTGGTACAGCGCCGGAGCGTCGGTGCCCGGATGGATCAGCAGCCCGGCGGCTGGCATGCGGCGGATCGGGTGATCAAGCGCCTGATAGTCGGGATTGCTCGGCACCACGGTGAAGAGGATGCCGCGCTCGGCGCAGCGTGCGGTCAGCGCGGGGTCTTCCAGCACGGTGTAGCCGTGGTCGATCCGCTCCACCTCCAGCAGCTCGATCGCGGTTTCGATATTGCGTGGGTGGCAGCCTGATTCACCGGCTTGGGCTGTGAGGCGAAAGCCCGCGCCCTTGGCCATGCGCCAGGCCTTCCAGAACAGCTCCGGCGGCCGGTCGGTCTCGCGGTAGTCGATGCCGAGCCCGACGATGGCATCGCGGCGGTGCCCCAACATCCATCCCGCGAGCTGCGTGGCCGCCTCGGGCGTGTCCTCGCGGTCGATGGCGGGGATGAGCAGGGCCGAGACGCCGAAATCGGTAGCCGCATCGGCGAAGCCGGCCAGAATGGCATCCGCACCCCGCGCATAAGGGAAGAGGTGCTGCGTGCCCGTCGGGTTCCAGGAGATCTCCGAATGACGGACGCCATGCGCGGCGGCATCCTGCAGGTGCTCATAGGTGATGCGGTGCAGGTCGGACGGATCGCGCAGCACGCGTTGTTCGAGCGCTCGCGGCACCTCCCCCGCGTACAGCGCCTCTATCTCGGCCGCGCCTATTCCGCATCCGGCGGCCATCTCGGCGAATGTGGATTGCCGCACCGCGCCCAGCAGATGCACGTGCAGATCGACCTTGGGCAAAGCGAGGCAGAAGGTATCCAGGGCGTCTGACATGCCTCGCACATAACGCCGCGAGGAACCGACTGGAAGGGCCGCATGGTGACAGGAGCCGCCGCCCATGCCACGCAATGCCCCATGCAGAAGCCCAAGAACCCACATTTCTCCTCCGGCCCTTGCG
>JAQGHY010000243.1 GCA_028291455.1 Rubritepida sp.
CAGAAGATCCGCTTGAAGCCCTCGATCCCAAAGCCCGCATTCACCAGCTGATATTGCGGAATGGCGCGGTAGAGGCCGTAGAGGCGCTGCCACTCGGCCTCGGACATCGGCGGGATCATGCCCGAAAGCGGCGCCCATTCCATGATCGAAAGGCCCGATCCGGTGAGCCGCGTTGCCCCGCCGAGCGCCACCATCACCCAGATCGCAGCAGCCATGCCCAGCAGCCACAGGGCCACGGCATTGGGGTTCGCCCTATCCCCGCGAGCTGCGGGTGACGGGGCGGGAAAGCTGCGGGCATCGAAAGGCATGTTAATCATATAGTAGCGATCTTTCCGCTTGGCAGCCCATGGAAAAGCGCGTCTTGGTCCCGTCCACCGCAGCCCTCGGGCTTGTGGCCTCTGCCCGCCACTGGTAACGCCCCGACATGTCCGCCGCACCGCTCGTTTCGGTCGTCATTCCCGTGCGGAACGAAGCCCCGAACATCGCCCCCCTCGTTGCCGAGATCGAGGCCGCGCTGCGCGGCATTCCCCATGAGATCGTCTACGTCGATGACGGCTCGACTGATGGCACCCCCGAAGCTCTGGCCGGAATCGCGCTGCAGGGTATCCCGCTGCGCTGGCTGCGTCACCGTGCGAGTTGCGGGCAATCGGCTGCCATCGTCACCGGCGTGAAGGCCGCGCGCGGCACCTGGATCGCCACCCTGGACGGCGACGGCCAGAACGACCCGGCCGACATCCCGCGAATGCTGGCTACCGCCGAGGCGCATGGCGGGAATGTGATGGTCGCCGGCCATCGGGTGGATCGTAAGGATTCCTGGGTAAAGCGCCGGACCTCGCGCTGGGCCAACGGCATCCGCTCGCGCCTGCTGCGCGACGCGACGCCCGATACCGGCTGCGGCCTCAAGCTGTTCCCGCGCGCCTTGTTCCTGACCCTCCCGCATTTCGATCATATGCACCGCTTCCTCCCCGCCCTGGCTCTGCGCTCCGGCGCCACGGTGCTGAGCGAGCCGGTGAACCACCGCCCGCGCGTGCGCGGCGTCTCCAACTACGGCACGCTGGACCGGCTGGCCGTCAGCATCCTCGACGTGATGGGCGTGGCCTGGCTGCAGCGGCGCGGCCGCCGGCCCGAAATCGAGGAACGGTGACGCCCGCCGCCCTCGGCAGGCTGCTGCTGATGGTCATGGGGCTGGCGGCGGGCGGCTTTCTCTTGCGCCTCCTTGGTGCCGCACCTGGTACCGAATGGGTGGACCTCTACATCCGCGATCAGGGGCTGCTGGGCGAGACGCTGTTCCTCGCCGCCGGTGCGGTCGCCCTGGCCGTTGGCGTGCCGCGCCAGGCGCTGGCCTTCCTCGGCGGCTATGCTTTCGGCGCGGTGATCGGCATCGGGCTGGCGTTGGTGGCGCAGATCCTGGGATGCGCGATCGCCTTCTTCTGGGCGGGTGCCGTCGGCCGCGGCTGGGCCGAACGTCGGCTCGCCGGGCGCTTCGGGGCCCGGATGCGGCCGATCGTGGATTTGTTGCGCGAACACCCCTTCAGCGCCGCGCTCGCGCTGCGGCTGTTTCCGGTCGGCAACAATCTCGCGCTGAACCTGCTGGCGGGGATGTCGGGCATTCCGGCAGTTCCGTTCCTGGCTGCCTCGGCGCTCGGCTATATTCCGCAGACGGTCGTCTTCGCCTTGTTGGGCAAGGGCGTGCGGGTGGATGGGGCGTGGCAGCTCGTTCTTTCGGGGGTGCTGCTGGCGACGAGCATCGGGCTGGGGCTGTGGCTGATGCAGCGCCATCGGGCGGGCCGGACGATCCAAGAATAGTCCCAGGGCGGTGGTGATTCCCTGATTTCGCGTGAAAGTTGCAGTCCAGCGCAATTTGTTCTTTCAGCGAAACTGAACTGAGGCCTAACTTCCGCCGCCCCCCTCGGAAGGAAATCCGTTCATGGCCAGTATCGAGCTTCGCGTTCTCGACACAAGGATCGGAGCCAGGTTCAAGGAGCCGCGGCCCAGCGACATCATCGTCGGTAGCGTCACGCCGCTTTCCACGCTGATGACGCAGATCACGGGGGCGCTCGGCAGCGACCGCCTTGGTCGCCTCAGCGTCTGCTGCCACGGCTATGAAAGCGGCGTCGCCGATCCCCGGGTCGCCATGTCGCGTCCCGGCGGCGGCTTCGGCCTGCAGCTCGGCGGCGACGACCTGACCTGGGGCACCGTCTCCGCCTTCTCGAGCCTGAGCGGGAAGTTCGCCAATGGCGGCATGTTCGACATTTATGCCTGCGCGGCCGCCGAGGACACCTCGGACGGCAACGGCTTCACCGGCAACGGCCGCCTGCTGATGCGCGAATTGGCCGGCTACTCGGGCGCCACCGTCCGGGCCTCGGATTCCATCCAAAATTATACTGCCGGCGTCGTCGCCACGACGTTCTTGGGCATCCAAGTCGGCACCCACTACTCGGGCGTGGATTTCGGCGAGTGGGAGGGCAATGTCTGGCTCTTCACGCCCGATGGGGCCCGCAGCCGGGATACGGCGCCCGGCCGGGGCGTGCATTGATCCGCACGCTTGGGTTCAGTGGATGACGAAGACGCCGTTGGCGTAGCGCAGCTCCGCCGGCTTGATCAGCGTCTCGCTCGCGACCCGTACGGAATGCAGCGGCCCGTCGATCTCGCGCCGCCAGAAGTCGAGAAACCGTGTCAGCTCCGGGAAGGCCGGGGCCAGGTCGTGCTTCTGCCAGATGAAGCTCTGCAGCACGGAGGGATGGTCGGGCATGTGGTACAGGATCTCGGCGGTGAGCAGCCGCCAGTCAGGCTGGCGGACCATGGAAACCAGAGCGTCCAACATCAAATCGACCTCCTCGGATCACGTCGTCGTGTCCCGTGGAACCAGTCCGGCCTCCCTGCCGGCCCTTCCGCGGGCCTTCTTCTATGAAGGCAGCGTGACATGCCGGAGTTGCGCGGCGCTATAAATTTCGTATGATTTCAGGCGATTGGCACTCAGGCACCGAGAGTGCTGCTATTCGCCTTGACTCGCGCCAGGGCTCAGCCTAGATCGCTGGCACTCCTCGCCAGTGAGTGCCAACAGGTGCCGCCGCGGGGAGGTTCTCGTTACCTGAGACCTATCAGGAGGAAAGAACCCACATGAAGTTCCGTCCCTTGCACGACCGCGTTCTCGTCCGCCGCATCGCGGCCGAAGAGAAGACCGCGGGCGGCATCATCATCCCCGACAATGCCAAGGAAAAGCCGCAGGAAGGCGAAGTTCTCGCCGTCGGCACCGGCACCATCAACGACAAGGGCGACCTTCGCCCGCTGGACGTGAAGGCGGGCGACCGCATCCTGTTCGGCAAGTGGTCCGGCACCGAAGTCAAGATCGACGGCGAAGAGCTGCTGATCATGAAGGAATCCGACGTGATGGGCATCGTGGAGGCCCCGGCCGCCGCGAAGAAGGCCGCCTGAACAAGGCGCCTGCCTCCATCGCTCCCAACCAATTTATGAGGTGTTTCAATGGCTGCTAAGGACGTTAAGTTCGGCGCTTCGGCGCGCGAGCGGATGATTCGTGGTGTGGACATCCTGGCCGACGCCGTGAAGGTGACGCTGGGCCCCAAGGGCCGCAACGTGGTGATCGACAAGTCCTTCGGTGCCCCGCGCATCACGAAGGACGGCGTGACGGTCGCCAAGGAAATCGAGC
>JAQGHY010000287.1 GCA_028291455.1 Rubritepida sp.
ACACGGGCTTCAACCGCGAGACCGGACAGGCGGTCTACGAGACCGAGGAGATGGACCTCTCGGCCCTGCCCTACATCGTCATCGTGGTCGACGAGATGGCCGACCTGATGATGGTGGCCGGCAAGGACATCGAAGGTGCGGTGCAGCGCCTCGCGCAGATGGCGCGCGCCGCGGGCCTCCATGTCGTGTTGGCCACGCAGCGTCCCTCGGTGGATGTCATCACCGGCACCATCAAAGCGAATTTTCCGACGCGCATCAGCTTCCAGGTCACCTCGAAGATCGACAGCCGCACCATCCTGGGCGAGCAGGGCGCCGAGCAGCTGCTCGGCCAGGGCGACCTGCTCTTCCTGCCCGGCGGCGGGCGCATGACGCGCGTGCACGGGCCGTTCGTGGCGGACTCCGAGGTCGAGCGCATCACCGACTGGCTGCGCGAGCAGGGCGAGCCCGATTACGTCGAGGAAGTCACCGAAGTGGACGAGGATGGCGACGCCGCGCTCGGCCTCTCCGGCATCGCGGCGGCCTCGGATGCGGACAAGTCGCTCTTCGACCAAGCCGTGGCCGTGGTCGCGCGCGAGGGCAAGGCCAGCACCAGCTTCATCCAGCGGCACCTGAACATCGGCTACAACCGGGCCGCCAAGCTCATCGAGCAGATGGAGAAGGAGGGGATCGTCAGCGCCGCCAACCACGTCGGCAAGCGTGAGATTCTCGTACGGCGAACGGAGGACTGAGGCCGCTGGCGTCCTTCCAGGATTGACGCCGGAGCCGCAAAGGGCTGTCACACACTTTGGGGAACGGATCGTTCGGAATCATCTGAAATTCCGAGGAGCCTGAGTGATGTGTGCGATCTGCCAAAAAGCGCTTTCGGGCCGTCGCGGCTTTGTCTCGGCCATTGCCGAGTCCTTCGGCGCGCCCAGCGTACCCCTGCCCGCCGCCACCACGCCCGACGACGCCCTCAGGCTGCTGATGGAGGGCAACGCCCGCTATGTCGCCAATGAGCCGACCGAGCGCGACTATTCCGCCGGCCGCCCCAGCCGCGCGCTCGGCCAGGCGCCCTTTGCCGCCATCCTTGGCTGCGCCGATTCGCGCGTGCTTGCGGAGATGGCCTTCGACCGCGGGCCGGGGGACCTCTTCGTGGTCCGCGTCGCCGGCAATTTCGTGACGGAGATGGGGCTTGGCAGCCTAGAATTCGGCGCGGCCATCCTGGGGACCAAGCTCATCATGGTGCTGGGCCATACCAATTGCGGTGCCGTCGACGCCACCGTGACCTCGCTCCAATCCGGCGAGACCCTTCCCGGCCATATCGACGAGCTGGTGCGCGGCATGGCGCCCGGCATCCGGCCCGTGCTGTCGGAGCCGGGCGAAGACCTTCGGCACCGCGCGATGATCGCCAATGTCCGGTACAATACGGAACTGCTGCGTACCGCCCCGCCCATCCTGGCGGATCTGGTGGCGAAGGGGCAGCTGCGGGTCGAGGGCGCCGTCTATGACCTCGCCACCGGCAAGGTCGAGCTGGTTTAAAGCTGCGATTCAACTGGAAGCCAGCGCACGAGACGGGCCAGGAGCCGCCGCCGCAGCGTGGCGCCCGGCTCGTATTCCGTGCTGCCTTCCCAGGCCAGCCGCCCAAGCACCAGCCGGACGCGCCAGCTTCGCACACCGGCCGAGAGGCGTTGGTGCTGCCGCCGTAGCAGCCGAGCCAGAGCCTTGCTCTGCACCAGCACGCCCATCTCCGTATTGAGGTCGGCCGAACGCGGATCGAGGTTGAAGGAACCGACGAAAACCGGCCCGTCATCCACCAGCACCGCCTTGGTGTGCAGGCTGGCGCCGCGCGAGCCGAAGACGCCGGCCTTGATCTCGCCGGACGCCTTCAACTCGTACAGCTCGACGCCGGCGGCGAGCAGCCGCTCGCGGTATCGCGAGTAGCCGCCATGCACGGCGACGACATCCGTCGCCGCAAGCGAATTCGTGACGACGGAGACGCGCACGCCCGCCAGCGCCATCGCGATCAGCTCCTTCACGCCCGGCTCGCCCGGCACGAAGTAGGGCGAGATGAGCAGCGCCTCGCGCCGTGCGGAGGCCAGCAGGTCGGCCACCACCGGCGCGATCAGGCCGGTATCCTGGCCCTGCGCCTTGGCCGGCGGGTCGCTGAGGATGCGGATATCCCGGTTGGCGATCTCCAGCCGGTGCGGCTTGACGATATCGGGCCGGGTGAGGCTCTCAAGGATGGGCTGCGCCTCGGCCGAAGCCGCGGCCGCCTCGAGCTTGGAACGCAGCCGCTTCAGGGCGGATTTCCGGCTCCGCATCCGGGGAATGCGCGAGAGCGGCCGGGCCAGGGGGCTGCGCCAATACCCTTCGAAGGCCAAGGCGGCGTCGGCCGTGGCCGTGCCCTGGACGACGATGTCCAGGTCCCGGAAGTTGAAGTCGGCGGGAACGTCGAAGTAGCGATCGCCGATATTGCGCCCGCCGCAGATCACCAGATTGCCATCCGCGATCCAGGCTTTGTTGTGCATTCGCCGGTTCAGCTGCCAGCGGCCGGAAAGCAGTTCCAGAAGAAGGCCAAGCCGGCCCCAGTGGCCCCAGCGGGAGGGGTTAAACCAGCGCAGCTTCACCATCGGATGGCGGCTGAGGGCGGCGAGATCCCGCTCCCGCCCGATCCCATAGAGATCGTCGATCAGCAGCCGCACCCGTACCCCGCGATCGGCCGCCGCTAGGACCTCACGCGCCAGCAGCCGGCCGGTCAGGTCGCCGTGCCAGAGGTAATATTGCAGATCGAGCGTGCGGGTGGCGGCACGCGCGGAAGCCGCCCGGGCCGCGAAGGCGGCCAGACCATCCGAAAGCAGCGCGACCTGGCTCGATGCTCCGGGGACGGGCACATCGTGAAGAACCTGGGCGACACCCGATCCGCCGCCGAGAGGTGGCCGTTCTGTCTGGGTTTGGGCGCGATGTGGCATCACCGATCCCTATGGCGCAGGATTGTGGAGGAGATGGGGCGGTACCGCCGACGATCCAGGCATCGGGTCGTGAACGGGTCCTGGGCGCCGAGGTTGCCTGCCAGCCCTACCAATTTGTCAATGAATGCGGCAGCCATGGCAATTATATGCTTCCGGTGCGGGGGGTCGCCACCCATATGCGCGTCATGATCCCGCTCTCCATCCTCGACCTCTCCCCCGTCCCCGAAGGCAGCGATGCCGGAGAGGCGATCCGCAATTCCGCCGACCTGGCGCGGCACGCCGAGAAGCTCGGCTACAACCGCTTCTGGATGGCCGAGCATCACAACATGCCCGGGATCGCCAGTGCGGCGACCGCGGTGGCCCTGGCCCACGTCGCCAACGGCACCAGCCGCATCCGAATCGGTGCTGGCGGCATCATGCTGCCGAACCACGCGCCGCTGATGGTGGCCGAGCAATTCGGCACGCTGGCCGCGTTGTATCCGGGCCGCATCGACCTCGGCCTCGGGCGCGCCCCGGGCACCGATCAGAACGCCATGCGCGCCATGCGCCGGAACATGGCCGGCGGCGCGGACGAGTTCCCGCGCGACGTCGTGGAGTTGATGAACTACTTCCGGCCCACCGTTCCGGGGCAGGCGCTGCAGGCCGTGCCGGGCGCGGGCCTCGATGTGGATGTCTGGGTCCTGGGCTCCAGCACCTTCGGCGCGCAGCTCGCGGCCCATCTCGGCCTGCCCTACGCCTTCGCCTCGCACTTCGCGCCGGCCCAGATGATGGAGGCCATCGCCGTCTATCGCGAGACCTTCCGGCCCTCAGAGCGGCTGGCGAAGCCCTATGTCATGCTCGGCTGCGGCGTTTTCGCTGCGGACACGGATGAGGAGGCGCGGTTGCTCTTTTCCTCGCAGCAGCAGGCCTTCGTGAACCTGCGAACGGGCCAGCCCGGCAAGCTTCCTCGGCCCGTCGAGGGGTATGAGGAGGGCCTCGATCCCTATGCCAAGCGCGTGTTGGCGAGTTCGCTATCCTGTTCGTTCGTGGGCGCGCGCGAGACGGTTCGGCGCGGGCTCGAGGAGTTCATCGAACGCACCGGTGCGGACGAGCTGATGGTGACTGCGATGATCCACGATCCCGAGGCGCGCAAGCGGTCCTTCGAGATCCTGGCCCAGGTGCATGCCGAGGCGACGGCCAGGCCGGAAAGCTTGAAACAGGCCTCGACATCTGTCATTTAATAAGCGACAGATGACGGAGCTCGATCATGATGCTTGCGGAACCCCTTCACGAAGACTTGGAGATCAGCCGGACATCAGAGCTTCTCGGCGGGCAGCAGACCTTGCATCGCCAGGTCCGAAGCCGGCTTGAAGTCCATGACCTGCTTCAGCAGGGCCTGCCGGGCCACGCGCTGAAGTACTTGGTGAACCGCATCGCCACTCTCCGCGTGCTCGATCATGACGGTCTGGAAAAAGCCATCGGCATCAGCCTCCGGACCTACCAGCGCCGCAAGGATGCGCCCGAGAAGCGGCTAAGCACCGAACAGAGTGGCCGGACCTGGAAATTTGCCGAAATTCTCGGCCGGGCCGGCGAGCTCCTCGGCTCTCAGGCAGAGGCCGAGGAATGGCTGGAATCTCCGTCCATGGCACTGGAACAGCGCCGGCCGATCGACCTTCTGTCGACGCCCGCGGGCGTCACGGCCATTGAGGACCATCTGACGCGGCTCGAGTACGGTGTCTACACGTGACACCGCTTCCGCCGCCCCTCGGGCCCGGCGGGCTGGTTTTCTGGAGACTGGACCAAGCGAAATTCGGCGCCGACTGGAATAGCGGCGAGGGCAGCTATCGCGTCGGCGGCCGCTGGAATTCGCGCGGGGTCCGCGCTGTCTACGCCGCGCTGGATCCCGGCACCGCCATCCTGGAGGTGGCCGTGCACAAGACTTTCAGGACGCTCGACACCGTCGCCCATGTCCTGACATGGGCGCTCATCGCCGATGCCGGGCAGGTGCATGTCGTTCACGTGAAAGACGTGCCGAATTCGAACTGGCTGACACCCGGCACCCCCAGCGCCGGCCAGCAGGCCTTTGGCGACGCCCTGCTGAAGGCGCATCCATTCGTCCTGATACCGAGCGTGGTGTCCGCCCATAGCTGGAACGTGATCTTCGACCGGGCAGTGGCTGCTAGCTTCTACGGGCCAGCAACGCAGGAACCCTTCGCGCTCGACCCCCGCCTCCATCCCCCGGGCTGAGCGCCACGTGCGACCACAAGATCCGGCCGCAAAGCGGCCGGCGCTGCCCACTCAACCTCCCGGCTGGGCGCCCCAGCCCCGCGGCGAAGCCAAGGCGGCGGAGCCGCCGCCCGGCGCCTGAGGGTCAGAAATAATGCGGCACCACGCGGCTGGTGTCTCGCAGGATGGTCTCCTGACTCTCGCGGATGATGATCCCTGCCGAAGCCTCGCCCACGATCCATGAGCCGATCAGCGCATTCCATCCGTCCCGCCGCGGCAGGCGCGCCATCGCCTGGGTGACGAAGCGCGCATCCTCGGGCGCATAGGTGCCGCCGGTGGACGCGAAGGCGTGGCCGTCGCGCAGCATGGCGATATTCGCGCCCTCGCGGCCCAGGCAGGGCTTCTGCACGTATTCTCCGGCCAGGACGGCCTTGCCGTGTACCGTTTCCAGCAGGTTCGGATGGCCGGGGAACAGCTTCCACAACACGGCGAGAATCGCCTTGTCGGAGAGCAGCGCCTTCCAGGGCGGCTCCAGCACGCCGCAGGTGTCATTCGCCAGATAGGGCCCGAAGGCATCGCGGATCGCCCATTCCCACGGATACAGCTTGTGCAGGAAGTCGATCTTCGCGCCCGCGCCATCGACGAAAAACGTGCCGTTCCAGCCGACCTCGTTGATGTCGATCGGCAGCGCCTGGATGCCGGCCTGCCCGGCGAGATCGCGGTAATAGGTGGCGTGCGCCCATTCCTCCGCGCTGTCCTCGAAGGCGGCGAAGTGGATGGGCCTGCCGTCGACGAGAGGCGCGAGTTCCTTGAAGCGCTCCAGCAGCTTCTCGTGCAGCGAGTTGAACTGGTCGGCTTGCGGATGCCTGTCCTGCAGCCAGAACCATTGCGCAACGGCGGTCTCGATCGCCAGTGTGGGCGTATCGGCGTTGTATTCCAGCATCTTCACGACACCGGCAGTATCGTCGAAGGCCAGGTCAAATCGGCCCATCAGCGACGGATCTCCCCGCTGCCAGGAGCGCCGCACGTAATCCGCGAACCAGTCCGGCAGGCCGAAGGCCTCGCGAAGCAGGTCAGGTTCGCGGTTGACGAGGTGATCCACCGCATCGAGGCAGCGGGCGTGGAGCTCCACGGTCACGTCGTCCAGCAGATCGACCTCGGCCGAGGTCAGACGCCAATGCGCCCCCTCGTGCCACCACAGCCCGCCATCGGCGCCCGGCTCCGGTTCGGCGCCACCGGAATGGTAGGTGAGCCCGATCTGCTCCAGCTTTTCCTGCCAATCGGGGCGGGGCGGCGATTCTATGCGTTCCATCAGCTTCCGCCGCTGTGGCCGCGCGCGGAGGCACCGAAGCCGCCGCGGGAGACGCTGGCACTGCTGGCTCGCCCGGCGAAGCTGCCCGATCCGCTGGATATGGTGGAAGCCATACCGGGTGAGGCCGTAAAGGCGGCGGCAGTCCGCCCGACCGGCGCACTCGTGCTGCCCGCATAGTTCGTGCCGGAATAGAAGAACCGGCCGCCGCTGCCCGAACTGGTGCCGCCGCTGCGCGAGGGGGCGCAGTCGGGCCGCCCCATCCCGGCGCCACCTGGGGCGCATTCTCCGGGAGCCCGGCCGGCATAGAGCGGCGTGGTCATGCGGCCGGCGCCGTTGTCCATCATACGGCCGATCATCACCCCCGCCAGCACCGGGATCGCGAGGCTCGCCCCCGCAGCGGCGGCCGTTCCGAGCAGCGGCTTGTCTGCCGGCCGCGTCGCGGGCGTCGTCTCGCAGGCGCTGCCGGTCGCCTCCTGGCAAGCTTCCATGCTCGCGTAGCGCGGTGCTGTCGCAAGGTGCTGCTCGCGCGCCTGCACCAGTGCCGCGTTGCAATCGGCCTGCGCCTCGGCGCCGTAGCGCTCCACGCAGGAGGTCTCGTCGGTGACGACGTAATCCATGGCATCGACGTCGTCGCCGCTGCACCCGTAGAGCGCGGCGCCCGAAGCGGCGAGGATCGTCAGCGTGACGACATAGGAACGGCGCATGCGAACCTCCCTCAGAAAACCATGGTCGCGGCATTGAGCACGCCGGCCGCCAGCGAAGTCGAGGCCAGCATGATGCCGGAGGAGAGCTGACCCTCCTCCATCCGCGTATCGAGGTCTCCGCCAAGCAGCGCGCGGGCGACGAAGAAGGCCAGGATCTGCACGACCAGGCCGACGATGCCCCAGATGATGAGGTCGCTGCGACTCACCGCATGCAGCATCACCGAGCCGACCACCAGCGCGTAGCCCAGGATGGCGCCGGAGAAGCTGACCGCCGCCGCCACATTGCCGGCCCGGATCAGCCGCAACTCGGCCCAGGGCGTCACGCGGATATAGACGGCCGCGAAGGCGGCCAGCAGCAGCGCGCAAAGCGGGAACCAGGTCAGGAAGGCCGGCAGGGTGGCGAGATGGTCCATTGTCGGAATGCCCAAACATTCATGCCGATAGCAGCATTATTCCGGCCCGGCGCGCCACCTCATTCCCGCGTCAGGCGGCCGGCGCCACCGAAAGTCCGCGCACCTGGTGCTCCGCGATGAAGCTTGCGACGAGGCCGGAGGCCTTCGCCTCCTCCACGAAGTCGCGCAGGAAGGCGGCCCCGGCCGTATTCGCCAGCGCCGTGCCGACGGCCTGCTGCACCGCCATGAAGTTGCCCTCCAGGATGCGCGAACCGGGAAAGAACTCCGCGTCGGTGATCAGCCGTGGGCGCAAGCCGGCAAGAACCTCGAGCTTCTGCTCGGCGAACATCTGCACGGTCGCGTCCAGGCCCTGGCTGCGGATCAGCGTGGCCCGATGGATGTTGCGCTCCAGCCAGAGGTCGTAGGCGGCGCGGGCCGAGACGGCGATACGGATGCCCGGCTGGTCCACTTGTGCGATCGACGTGATGGGTGATCCGGCGGGCACCAGATAGGTGCATTCGATCTCGGCATAGGCGGCGGTGAAGGTGATCTTCTCGGCGCGCTGCGGCTCGGCGCCGATGTTGACGATGTCCCAGGCATTGGTGCCGACGGCATCACCGGCAAGGCCGGGATTGGCGAAGGTCACGTATTGCACGGGCACGCCGAGGCGGTCGGCGATGGCCTTGGCCATGCTGGGCGAAACGCCGGTCGGCCCGCCATCGGGGCTGCGGCCGTTCACGAGCAGAAAGTTGGAGAGGTTGATGCCCGCACGCAAAACACCCGTGGGCGCGAGCTGGGAGAGGATTTCTGGCGTCATGCGACGGTTCTTTCCTGGACTGTTCGCACGAGCCTAGAGCCGTTTCCCCTCCCCTGTCGTCCCCGCCCCCTGCCACGCCCGAGGTTCAGCGCCGGAGGTTCACCTTGGCGAGGTCGACCAGCTGCGAGGCGCGGCCGTCCATCACCGCCTTGATCATGAACAGCCCGAAATCGCCCATCTGCCCGAAGCTCGTCTTCGGCGGGATGGCCAGCTCCTGCCGCGCGCTCACCACATCCACCAGCGCGGGGCCGCGATGCTGGAAGGCCTCGACCAGCGCCCCGCGCAGATCCGCCGGCCGGTCGACCCGGAAGGCCTTGATGCCCATCGCATCCGCCATGGCCGCGAAGTTGGGGTTCTTCAGCTCGACCCCGACATCGAGCAACCCGCCTGCCTTCATTTCCATCTCGACGAAGCCGAGCGTGCCGTTGTTCAGCACCACGACCTTGATGGGCAGGCCCATCTGCGTGAGCGTGATGAAGTCGCCCATCATCATGGTGAAGCCGCCGTCGCCGGAGAGCGAAACCACCTGCCGCCCCGGACAGGCGGATTGTGCGCCGATCGCCTGCAGCATCGCATTCGCCATGGAGCCGTGGTTGAACGAGCCCAGCAGCCGACGCTTGCCGTTCATCTTCAGGTAGCGCGCCGCCCAGACCGTGGGCGTGCCGACATCGCAGATAAAGACGGCATCCTCGCTCGCGACCTCGCTAACCAGCCGCGTCACGTATTGCGGATGGATGATATCGCCCTCGGGGCCGCTTTCGGCGAGTTCGTCCAGCGCCTTCCGGGCCTTGGCGTAATGCGCCATGGCACCATCGAGATGGTCCCGGTCGGTCTTGACGGTGAGGCTGGGCAGCAGCTCCAGCAGCGTTTCCCTGATATCGCCGAGCATCCCCAGCGTCAGCGGGCAGCGATTACCCAGCGCCTCGGGCCGGAGGTCGATCTGCACGATCTTCGCGTCGGTCGGATAGAACTGCCGATATGGGAAATTCGTCCCCAGCATGACCAGCGTGTCGCATTCCTTCATCGCGGCGTAGCCGGAGGAAAAGCCGATCAGCCCCGTCATCCCCACATCATAGGGGTTGTCGTATTCCATAAACTCCTTGCCGCGGAGCGCGTGGACGATCGGCGCCTTGATCTTCTCCGCCAGGGCCAGCACCTCGGTGCGCGCACCGGCGCAACCGGCACCGCAAAGCAGCGTCACCTTCTTCGCCGCATCCAGGATTTCCGTGAGCTTGTTCAGCTCGCTCCGGGCAGGGCGCATCAGCGGCGGCTCGGGCGCGATCCAGTCCGCGGGCTCCTTGTCCAGCGGCTTGAGCGCGACATCGCCGGGAATGACGACGACGGCGACGCCCTTCTTCGCGATCGCCATCCGCATCGCGCGTTCGAGGACCTGCGGCAGCTGCGCGGGATCGGACACCAGCTCCACATAATGGCTGCATTCCTGGAACAGCATCTCGGGATGCGTCGCCTGGAAGTAGTCGATGCCGATCTCACTGCTCGGGATATGCGCTGCGATGGCCAGCACCGGGGCGCCGCTGCGATGGCAGTCGTACAGCCCGTTGATAAGATGGAGATTGCCCGGACCGCAACTTCCGGCGCAAACCGCGATCTGCCCGGTCAGCTGGGCCTCGGCGCCGGCCGCGAAGGCCGCCGCTTCCTCATGCCGCACATGCACCCAGTCGATCTTGCCGCGCGCACGCAGCGCTTCCGTGAAGCCGTTGAGGGAGTCCCCCACCAGGCCGTAGACGCGCTTCACGCCTGCCTTCTCGAGAGTGGCGGCGATGAAATGGGCGGCGGTTTCTGTCATGGCGTCCTCGCAAAGGTCGGGTCACTACAGCTAACCGCGCCGCGCACCCTCCGTTACCCGAGATTGCCATGAAACTGCGAAGGCGCCCGGCGGCATTTCCGCCGGGCGCCTATTGTCACACTTCCACCGGGTGCTCCGTGGCCACCGGCACCTTCGCCTTGTCCGGCCCGGAAAGGTACCGCGCCACGGTGTAGAAGACCGGGGTGAAGATCAGGCCGAAGAGGGTCACGCCCAGCATGCCGTAGAACACCGCGACACCCAGGCTTTGGCGCATCTCGGCACCCGCGCCCGTCGCCACCGTCAGCGGCAGCACGCCGAGGATGAATGCCAGCGACGTCATCAGGATCGGTCGCAGCCGCGTCCGGGCCGCAGCAGCCGCCGCCTCCCAGCGCGTCATCCCGTCATGCTCCGCCGCACGGGCGAATTCCACGATCAGGATGGCGTTCTTCGCCGCGAGTCCGACGAGTACAACCAGGCCCACCTGCACCAGAACGTTGTTGTCGAGGCCGGCGTGATGCACGCCCAACAGCGCGGCCAGCACCGACATCGGTGCGATCAGCACCACAGCGAGCGGTAGCAGCCAGCTCTCGTACATCGCCGCCAGCACCAGGAAGACGAAGACTACGGCGAGGCCGAAGGCGATTGGCGCGGTATTGCCCTGCGTCGTCTCCTGCAAGGCCAGCTCCGTCCACTCGTAGCTGAAGCCTTCCGGTAGCGTGTTACGCAGCACTTGGTCCATCGTCGCGATCGCCTGGCCCGTGGAGAAACCGGGGATCGCCGCGCCCTGCACCTCGGCCGCGGGATAGAGGTTGTAGCGCGGCACGCGATACGGCCCCGCCGTCTCATGGAAGGTCGCGACGCTGCCCAGCGGCACCATGGCGCCGCTATCGGTCCGCGTGCGAAGTGCGGCGAGATCCTCCACCGACGTCCGGTGCTGCATGTCGGCCTGCGCCGTCACCCGCCAGGTGCGGCCCAGCAGGTTGAAGTCGTTCACGAAGGCCGAGCCGAGGTAGATGCTCATCGCCTCATGCACCCGCGAAATAGGGAGCCCGATCATCTCCGCGCGGGGCCGGTCGATATCCGCCCGGATCTGCGGCGTGGAGGTGTTGAACAGGCTGAAGGCGAAGGCGATGCCGGGCGCGCCGTTCGCGGCCCCCAGGACCTGCTGCGTAACCCGCTCCAGCGCTTGCGGCCCAGCACCGTTGCGGTCTTGGATCATGAGCTTGAAGCCACCGCCCGTGCCGATGCCAGGCACCGGCGGGGGTGGGATCACCAGCACCAGCGCCGCGTCCTCGCCCATCAGCCGGCGCTGCAGGTCGGCCAGGATGCTGTTGCCGGTGACGCCCAGATGCGTGCGTTCCTCGAAGGACTTCAACCCCGCGAAGACCACGCCCGTATTCGGCGCATTGGTAAAGGTCGCGCCGTCGAGGCCGACGAAGGCGATGGAGTTGGCGACACCGGGAACCGTGGCGATTGTATCGGAGGCGCGGCGGATCACCTCGTCCGTGCGGCTGAGGCTGGAGCCCGGCGGAAGCTGGAAAGCCGCGATGATATAGCCGCGATCCAGCTGCGGGATGAGGCCGGTCGGCGTCACCAGCACCTGGCGCGCGGTAGCTCCCAGCAGGCCGGCATAAAGGATCAGCAGGATCACCGGCAGGCGCACGAGCTTGCGGGTGAGCCCGCCATAACCGAAGGAGAGCTTGTCGAAGAACCAGTTGAAGCCGCGGAAAAACACCGTGATCGGCAGGAAGAGCTTGTTCGGCTTGCCGTGGCCGTGCGGCCTGAGCAGCAGCGCGGCCAGCGCCGGCGAGAGCGTCAGCGACACGATGGCCGACAGCACGGTGGCTACCGAGATGGTCACCGCGAACTGACGGTAGAAGGCGCCAGAGATTCCGTTGATGAAGGTCGTCGGAATAAACACCGCGACCAGCACGAGCGCGATGGCGATGAGCGCGAAGCCGACCTCGTCCATCGTCTTACGCGCGGCTTCCAAGGGCGAGAGGCCGAGCGCCATGTGGCGTTCCGCGTTCTCCACGACCACGATCGCGTCATCCACCACGATGCCGATGGCCAGGATCAGGCCGAACATGGTGAGCGAGTTCAACGTGAAGCCCAGCATCAGCAGCACGCCGAAGGTGCCGATGATCGAGACCGGTATGGCCAGCAGCGGGATCAGCGCCGCGCGCCAATTCTGCAGGAAGATGATAACGACGAGGACGACCAGGATCACCGCCTCGATGAAGGTGTGGAGCACCGCCTCCATGCTCTGCGCGATGAAGCGCGTCGGGTCGTAGACGATGTCGTAGGAGATGCCGGTGGGGAAGGTGCGCGCGGCCTCCTCCATGGTGGCGCGGATGGCGGCCGCCGTCGCGAGCGCATTGCTGCCGGGACGCTGGAAGACGCCGATGCCGACCGCGACGCGGTTATCGAGCAGGGCGTTGATCGTGTAGTCGTTCGCGCCGATTTCTGTACGTGCCACGTCGCGCAGCCGGATGGGCGCGCCGCCCGCGCCGGTCCCGATTACCTGTTCGTCGAACTCCTCGGGTGAAGACAGACGGCCCTGCGCACGCACCGCGATCTCGAAGGCTCCGGCGTTGCTGGAGCGCGGTGCCTGGCCGATGGCGCCGGCCGCGACCTGGACGTTCGCGCGCTGCAATGCGGCCACCACGTCGCCGGGCGACATGCCGCGGGCCGCTACGCGGTCCGGATCGAGCCAGACGCGCATGGCGTAGTCGCGCGCACCGAAGACCTGCGCATCGCCGACGCCCTCAAGCCGCGCGAGGCGGTCCTTGATGGTCAGCGTCGCGTAGTTGGAGACGTATTCCGGGCTGCGGCTGCCGTCGGCCGAGAGCATGTGCACGACCATGAGGAAGTCCGGCGAGGCCTTCTTCACCGTAACGCCCAGGCGGCGCACGTCCTCGGGCAACCGGGGCTCGGCGATGGCGACGCGGTTCTGCACGAGTACCTGCGCCTGGTCGACGTTCACGCCCTGGCGGAAGACGACGCTGATGGCGACGCGCCCGTCGCCCGTGGACTGGGAGGACAGATAGAGCATCCCGTCGACGCCATTGATCTCCTGCTCGATGGGGCCGGCGACGGTGGAGGCAATGGTCTCCGCCGAGGCGCCTGGATAGAACGCGGTCACCTGCACCGTGGGCGGTGCGATCTCGGGGAATTCGCCGACCGGAAGCCGCGTGGCCGCGATCCCGCCGATCAGCGTGATCGCGATGGAAATGACCGCGGCGAAGACCGGGCGATCGATGAAGAATCTAGCAAGGCGCATTTCTTTGGTCCCTCGAACGCCGGGGGCCGGCTTCGCCGGCTTGGCTTCGCGCCCTTACGGGTGCGATCGTTATGATGTCGGCCTGGGCGCGCCGGCCGCTGTGCGGCCGGATTCAGCGAATTCGGAGGTCGCCTACCGTTACTCGGCGGAGGCGAGAGGGCTCGGGCCGATGCGGCCCTGCTGTGCCGTCACCACCGAACCGGGACGGGCGCGGTGCAGGCCGCCTATGATCACGCGATCCTCGGGGCTGAGGCCGGAGCGCACGACGCGCAGCCCGTCCACGAGCTGGCCGAGCTGCACGGGGCGCTGCAACACGGTATTCTCCGGCGTCACGGTCAGCACCATGCGGCCCGACTGGTCCGCCAGGATGGCGGTATCGGGGATCATCAGCGAGGCGCTGTCCCCGACGAAGAGGCGGATGCGGGCGAAGCTGCCCGGCGTCAGCAACAGGTCGGGGTTGGGCATCACCGCCCGGCCGCGGATGGTGCCGCTGCGCGGATCGAAGGCGCTATCCACGAAGTCGAGGCGTCCCACATGGCTGAACTCGGTCTCGTCGAGCAGGCGAAGCTGCACCGCCGTGCCGTCCTGCGCGCCGGCCGGGCGCATGCCGCCATGGGCCGCGCGGGCATAACGCAGATATTGCGCCTCACTCGCGTCGAAGCTCGCATAGACGGTGTCGAGCGCGACCAGGGTGGTCAGCAAGGTCACGCCGACCTGCACGAGGTTGCCGGCATCCACGCGGCGGTCGCTGACGCGGCCAGCGCGCGGGGCGCGGATCTCGGTGAACTCCAGGTCCAGCTCGGCCTGCCCCAGGGCGGCGCGGGCGGCGGCGAGGCTGGCCACCGCTTCACGCTGCGCGCTGCGGCGGGTGTCCATCTCGGCTTCGGGGGCGAAGCGCTGCGCGACCAGGGGGCCGTAGCGCTGGACCTGCTGCTCGGCCAGCGTGAGCTTGGCTTCGTTGCGCGACACCTCGGCCCGGGCGCTCTGCACCGCAATCCGGAACGGCCGCTGATCGATGGTGAAGAGGAGGTCGCCGGCGCGAACCGGTGCGCCGTCCTGGAAATGTACCTCGGCGACCTGGCCGGAAACGCGCGGACGGATCTCGACGCGGGCCGAGGGCTCGATGCGGGCGGTGTGCTCGTCCCACTGCGTCACCGAACGGGACAGCGGATTAGCGACGGTCACGGAAGGCGCGGGCGGGGCGCCCTGGGCGAGGCTGGGCTGCACCATGGCGGTATTGGCGAGAAGCGCCAGCGCGGCGACGCTCTGCACGCCACGCGTCGACAGCGTCCGGCCGAGCCAGGCGGTCCAGGGATTCTCGCCCTGGGGAGAAGGGAGGGTCTTGCTTTGCTTAGGGGACATAGCCAATCTCCAGAGGCCGATGATACCGACCGGTTCGTTCTATAATAAGTTACCGAACGGTATCATCAAGGGGCAGATTTGCTGCAGCGCAAAAAACCTTCTGACTCGGGTAAGGAGAGAGGCCATCATGTCCGGTGCCACGGTTGGAAAGCTCAAGGCCGCACAACGGATTCAGAGCGCAGCCAAGGACCTGTTCTATCGCCAGGGCATTCGTGCCACCGGCGTCGAGGAGGTCTGCCGCGTTGCCGAGGCTACGAAGATGAGCCTCTACCGGACCTATCCGAGCAAGGATGCGCTGATCGCCGCAATCCTCAGCGAGGATGCCTGCGAATGGGACAGCTGGTTCGCGGAGGTGACTGCTGCCGCCCCCTCCGCCCGGGGGAAGCTGGAGGCCGTGGTGATGGCCATGGCCGCAAAGCTGGCAGACCCGGAATACCGCGGCTGCCCCATGCTGCTGGCACAGGCCGAGTTCCCCGATCCCGAGCACCCCACTCACCAACTCGTCGCGCGCTTCAAGGCGCGGGTCTGCGACTGCCTCAGCGACCTGGCGCGTGAAGCCGGCGCGGCGGAGCCGGAGATGCTGGGCGACATGCTGGGCATGATGGTGGACGGCGCCTGGGCCTCCTTGCCCCATCTCGGCGGCGCCCGTGCCGCCGAAACCCTGCGCAAGGGCGCCGAAACGCTGTTCCGCAGCGCGCTGCCGGATGACAGCTGACGAGCGCTTAGGCCTCGCGCGCCTCCGCCAGGATCATCCGGCGCAGCCAGGCATGGCCCGGATCGGCCTCGAAGCGCCGGTGGAAGATCATCGAAAGCCGGGTGTGCTTCACGTCCACCGGCGGTTCCCGCGTCACCAGGCGATGCGACTCCTCCATCTGATGCGCTAGGCGCGCGGATAGGGTGATGATCATCTCCGTCCGCGCCAGGATCTCGGGCACGGCGGAAAGATGCGCCACCACCGCCCC
>JAQGHY010000311.1 GCA_028291455.1 Rubritepida sp.
CACCGGGGCCGAATACAAGAAGTACTTCGAGAAGGACGCGGCACTCACCCGCCGCTTCCAAGTCGTGAAGGTTGAGGAGCCGAGCCTGCCGCTGGCCAATGCCATGCTGCGCGGCCTCGTCGCGACGCTGGAGAAGCATCACGGCGTCCGCATCCTGGACGAAGCCGTGACCGAGACGGTGCGGCTTTCCGCCCGCTACATCCCGGCGCGGCAGCTGCCCGACAAGGGCGTCTCCCTGCTCGACACGGCCTGCGCGCGCGTCTCGATGAGCCAGGCCGCAGTCCCGGCCCCGATCGAGGACCGCACGCGGCGTCTCGCTCTGATAGCGACGGAATTGGCGGCCTTGGGCCGCGAGGCCGCGACCGGCGGCGACCACCAGAAGCGCACCGGCCTTCTTGTCGTCGAGCAGGCCGAGGTCGAGGCCGATCTCGCGGCGCTCAAGACGCGCTGGGAGCAGGAGAAGGAGTACGTCCTTCAGATCCGCGAGCTGCGCGAGAAGCTGGAAAACCCGGCAGAGGGCAATGACGCTGTGGCGTTGCTGGCCGAGCTGACCCGGATTTCCGTCGACTTGCACGTTCTGCAGGGCGAGGAGCCGCTGGTGCATCCCGTCGTGGACGGGCAGGCCGTCGCCGAGGTGGTCGCGACCTGGACGGGCATTCCGCTGGGACGCATGGCCGGCGACGAGTTGAAGGCCGTGATGCAGCTGCAGGCGAAGCTGGAGGAGCGCGTGGTGGGCCAGAGCCATGCGCTCGCCGCCATCGCGCAAGCCATCCGCACCAACCGCGCGGGGCTTGCCGATCCGCGTAAGCCCATTGGCGTCTTCCTGATGGCCGGCACTTCGGGCGTCGGCAAGACGGAAACGGCGCTGGCCGTGGCCGAATTGCTCTATGGCGGCGAGCAGAACCTCACCACCATCAACATGAGCGAGTTCAAGGAAGAGCATAAGGTTGCGACGCTGATGGGCAGCCCGCCCGGATATGTGGGCTATGGCGAAGGCGGCGTGCTGACCGAGGCGGTTCGCCGCCGTCCCTATTCCGTCATCCTTCTGGACGAGATGGAGAAGGCGCATCCGGGCGTCCAGGACGTGTTCTATCAGGTGTTCGACAAGGGCAACATGAAGGACGGCGAAGGCCGCGACATCGACTTCAAGAACTGCATCATCATCATGACGTCGAACGCGGGCACCGACACGATCGCGAAGCTCTGCGCCGATCCCGAGACGTCGCCCGAGCCCGAGGCGCTGGTCGAGGCGCTTCGCCCGGACATGCTGAAGTCCTTCAAGCCCGCCTTCCTCGGCCGCTGCAACGTGGTGATCTACTATCCGCTGGCGGATCATGTGCTGAAGCAGATCATCGGCCTCAAGCTACGCAGCATCGGCAAGCGCGTGCGCGAATCCTACGATGCTTCCTTCGACGTCGATCCCGCCGTGACCGAGGCGATCGTCGAGCGCTGCCGCGAAGTGGAAAGCGGCGCGCGCAATATCGAGAACATTCTGAATCGGACCCTGCTGCCGGAACTCTCCGCGCAGGTTCTGGAACGTTTGGCCGATGGCAAACCCATCGCCAAGGTGCGCGTGGCGATGAACGCCGAGGGCGGTTTCGCCTACGAGCTCGAATAGGACGTTGGGCCCTGGTCGATCCTCCACCGAGGGAGGATGGGGCCCTACCATGGCGTCGGGATGGTCCCGACGTCCATTATGCCCATCCAGGACGCCCGCCGCGGCGCCGGGACCGGGAAAAAATTGCGGCGATGGAGTAAAGAAGCATGGCTATTTTCCTCAAGTACGGCGAAATCAAGGGTGAGACGACGCAGACCGTCCACAAGGATTGGATCGAGGTCGAGTCGTTCCAGTTCGGCGTGGGCCGCGGCATTTCGATCGGCGTGGGCGGTGGTTCCAAGCGCGAGGCCTCGGCACCTTCGGTGAGCGAAATCACGATGTCCAAGACGATGGATATCTCGTCGCCCCTGATCTTCAAGGAGTCTTTGGGCGGCAAGGCCGTCACCGTGAAGATCGAGCTGACGCAGACCGACA
The DNA here is from genome assembly GCA_028291455.1 of Rubritepida sp. GTDB lineage: Bacteria > Pseudomonadota > Alphaproteobacteria > Acetobacterales > Acetobacteraceae > Roseococcus. The sequence goes on from JAQGHY010000311.1 coordinate 2,033, forward strand.
ACAGCGGCAAGCATGTCGCGTTCCAGAAGTACATCCTCTCGGATACGCTGATCTCGGGCTACAGCCTCTCCTCCGGCGGTGCCCGCCCGAGCGAAAGCATCAGCCTGAGCTTCGCGAAGATCGACAGCGAATACATGAACATCGACGATAAGTTCGCGGCGAAGACGACCGGCCACGTGATCTTCGACATCGCGCTGTCGAAGCTGTCCTGATTTTCCGGCCGAGCTATCGGCCGGAACAGGCTACCAGATGCCGGGCGGCGGTTCCGCCGCCCGGGCTTGCATGATCCGTCATGCGAAGCCGCGCACTCCCGGCCTGAACTAGGCCTCCATCACCACCACGCTCACATTGTCCCGACCACCTGCCTCGACGGCCAGGCGGACCAGTTCCGCCGCGTCCGCGCCTTGAGCCAGGAGCGCTGCGATGCGCCCCTCGGGCAATTCCTTGAAGACGCCGTCGCTGCACAGCATGTAGCGGTCGCCCGGCTGGATGCGGTCCGCGACCTTGTCGAGGACGAGCTCGCCATCCGCGCCCACCGCGCGGGTGATGACATTGGCGTGGGGATGCGCCTCTGCCTTGTCCGCGTCGAGATCGCCGGCATCGACCATTTCCTGCACGAGGCTGTGGTCGCGCGTCAGCCGATGCAGCGCGCCCTGGCGCATCAGGTAGATGCGGCTGTCACCGGCCCAGAGCGCCGCGAAATATCCGCCGCGCGCCAGCAGCACGACGATGGTGGAGGCGATCACTCCGCCGGTTCCACGCTCCGTGGCTTTGACCTGGAGCTCGGCATTCACGGCGGTCAGCCGCAGCCGGACCTGCGCCAGCATTTCCGCGGCGTTGAGGCCGGGCGGAATACCTTCCAGCGCCTCGATGATCGCGGAGCTGGCGACATCGCCGGAGCCATGTCCGCCGGCGCCGTCGGCCACGGCCCAGAGGCCGAGATCCGGCCGGTTGAGCAGATTGTCTTCGTTGCGGGGTCGGACCGCGCCAGGATGCGTGGCGGCGCTGGAGGTGAGGGCACCGCTCATGCGTCGGGTCTTTCCAGCAGGTGCACGAAATCCGGAGCGGACGGCATGGCGCGGGGCAGCAGGCCGGCCGACCAGAAGATCGTGCGGCCGTCCAACGTCGCATCCGGATCGTCGGGCGGCGGCTGGGGAAGGCTGGCGGCAAGGCCGTCGGCGTCGAGCCCACCGGCACGGCCACTGAGTGCTGCTGCCTCCAGCGCGTCGTACCATTCGGAGGGCGGGGCGACGGCGGCCATGGGCAGCACGGCGGCGAGGGTGAGCGGAAAGTGCCGCCCCACCGTATCGGCGGAGGTGACGACGACGCCGAAGGCGGCATCCGGCCCGCAGACGCCGGGCGCCAGCCGAAAGCGCCAGACCGGTGCGGCCTCCCAGGCGGCTTCCCAATGCTCGCCCAGCGCCTCGCGCGCGGCGGCGACGCCCTCGCTCAGCCAGGCGTCCCAGGGCGCCACGAAGCTGCGAGGCAGCAGGCGGCGCACGAAATCCCCATGCGCGGGAAGTTTGCCGAACAGACCTGTGCGCGCTTCCTCCATGGTCAGTTCTGCGGGGGCGTGAAGGTCGGGCAGCGGAACTCCAGCATCTCGCGCAGGCCGAAGGGATTGATGCTGCTCGCCGCCTGGAGGATGAACTCGGCGGTGCGGTCGCCGCGCTGGACGGTCAGGCGGAAGCGGTCCGGCTGCGGCGTCGCGACGAGGCGGGCCAGGAACACCAGCTTCAGCGTGGACCAGGCGCCGTCATAGGTCAGGTCGCCCTGGTTGGAGACGGGGTCGAAGGTCAGCGTGATCGGGTGCAGGGCCGGGAACTGCACGTCGATCGGCCGGCCGCCGCCGCCTGCGGCCAGCGCGATCCGTGCGCCGGAAGCCTCGAGGGTGGCCGCGGTGGTGCCGGCCGAGAGCCCTTGCGGCAGCAGCTGGAAGCGGAAGCCATTGGCCACGCCAGCCGGGAAGAAGGCCTCGCGGATGGCCGCCGCCCGTTGGAACTGCAGGAGGTCCGAAGCGGAGATCGGCGGCGGCAGGCCGTCGGTCGCCACCGGCCGCCAGGGCCGCTGCGTCGTGTCGGTATAGGGGCGCAGCTGCTGCGTGAAGAAGCTGTCGAAGACGCCGCCGGGGGCGAAGAGACGAATGAAGTCGTCCACGGGCATGTCAGGCGCATTGAGCTGGCGCCGGAAGGGGAAGCGGGTCTCGATGCCGCGGCAGAGCTGCACCAGGGAACCCCCGCCGCCGCCGCCACCACCACCGCC
>JAQGHY010000313.1 GCA_028291455.1 Rubritepida sp.
GACATTGTCGTGGATCTCGCTCTGCGTCGGAATTTCCACGAGGCGTACTTCGCCCCGGCCCCAATCCTGCAGGGGCTCGGCCCAAAGGTGGGGCCGGCGGTGGTAGACGGCGTTGAGGTCCTGAAAATCCGCAAAGGAACGGCTGCGTTGCATCAGGCCGAAACCGCGCGGCGCCCCGTCCAGAAAGCCGCTAACCTGTAGGTCGCGTGGATTGGAGAGCGGCCGCCAGATCTGCTCGCCGGCGCCGGTGCGGATCATCAGCCCGTCGGAATCATGCACGGCCGGGCGGTAGTCGCTGACGCCGTCGCGATCCTGGGGGCCGAAGAAGAACATGCTGGTGGCCGGCGCCACGCCGATGCTGGGTACGTCCTGGCGCGGGAAGAGCGTGGCGGTGACCTCCATGGCCGTCGAATCGCCGGGTGTCACGACGAAGCGGTAGGCGCCGGTCAGGCTCGGGCTTTCCAGCAGCGCATGGATGGTCGCGGTGGCGTCGCCCGGCTTGGGCTTTTCCAGCCAGAAGGCGGTGAAGCTGGGGAACTCCTCGCCCTGCGGATCGGCGGTGCGGATGGAGAGGCCGCGCGCGGAAAGGCCATAGACGTTGCCCCGCCCCAACCCGCGGAAATAGCTCGCGCCGAGGAAGGAGCAGAGCTCGTCGAAATGATCCGGCCGGTTCAGCGGGAACAGCAGGCGGAAGCCGGCGAAGCCGAGATCGGCGTCCGGCTCCGGCGCGGCCACGTCCTCGAAGAGGAACTGGCTGGCACGGTAGCGGATGGGCGAGGCCTGGCCCTCCTGCACCTCAAAGAGGTCCACGCGGTCCTTGAAGAGGAAGCCGCGATGGTGCGGCTGCATGCGGAAGGGCAGCGCCGGATCCGACCACCAGGCCTGCGACGGGTCGAAGCGGATCTTGCGGTAGCCGTCGTAGTCGAGCCGGTCGATCTGACGCGGCAGCGGCGACGAGCGGGCGCGGTGCGGCTCGCTCGCCAGCCGGCGCGCCATCTCCGTCACCGTATTCTGGTCGAAGGGAGTTGGCCCCTGCGCACCTGCGGGGAGCACCTGCGTGGTGCCGCGCATGTTGCTGAGCAGGGCTACGGGTCCCGCTATGGCACCCATCATCAGGCTGCGTCGCTGCATGGCCATGGCCTCAGGCGTTCAACGAAATGAGGGACGCCGGCACGCTGTCCCGCATGGGCACGACCCCATCCAGGGCAGCTTCGGCAAGGCTGATGTCGAGGCACGGCAGCGTCGGCCCATCCAGCGCGCGTATGGCGTGCAGCGCCTCCGCTCGGGTTTCGAAAACATGGGCGACGGTGAGCATGCGCAAACTCCGGGTAGCGGCCAACGGCAGGACACGACTCGAATGTGGCAGGCGTAACGCCTTTGTGTGGCGGCATTGCCATAGACCCGGATCGGCTCATGCTGCAACGCAGCACGGCCGCCAAGGTTGCACTCAGGGGGAGAGTTCGGCGCCCTCCAACATGGTGGTGAACCAGCGCCCGCATTCATCGCGATAGACCACCCACCAGGGCTCGTCCTCACGTGCCGGAACCATGGCGAAGCGGGCGACGATGGTGCCGCCCTGCGTGCGGACCCGCATGGGCCGGGCGAGAACCTTCAACATGTCGGGCTTCCTTGCCTATAACCTGCGCTCAACGCCGATCGGCCATGCGGGTTGCTGATTGCGGAGAACGCGAACGGCACCACCCGCTTGCCGCTCGCCCACCGCCATTCGCGAGTCCGTCGCAACTACGGAGATTTCGTGGCGTTTACGGGCCTGCCGAACCAGCAAGGCTCCCCCCATGGCGCACGTCCATATCGTCCATACGACCGAGTACAGGTACGCCCAGCCGGTCGGCCTCACCCGGCATCGTCTGATGGTCCGGCCCCAGGACAGCCACGACCTGCGCCTGCACGAAGCCACGCTGATCGTCGACCCCATGCCCGCCACCACCCACTGGGCACACGACGTCTTCGGCAACTCGATCTGCCTGCTGGAATGGCCCGCCGAACTGAGGACCGACAAGCTGCGCATCGTCTCGACGCTCGACCTCACGCATTATCCGGCGGGGCCGGGCCTGCCGCGCTCCACGCTGGACCCGGCGGCGGAAATCTTCCCCTTCTCCTATGCAGCCGACGAGATTCCCGACATCGGCCGCCTGACCGAGCGCCAGACCGCGGATCCAGAGCGCCAGGTCGATGCCTGGGCGCGGCACTTCATGGCGGGCGAGGGCGAGGTCCGCACGCTGGCCATGCTCGAGAACATGACGCACTCCATCAAGGCCGACTTCACCTATTCGGCGCGCGAGGCGGAGGGCACCCAGCTTCCCGCCGAAACCCTGGAACTGCGCAGCGGCACTTGCCGCGACTTCGCGCTACTGATGATGGAGGCCGTGCGCAGCCTCGGCCTCGCGGCACGTTTCGTCACCGGTTACCTGTATGACAGCAACGCGAACTCCATGCAGGGCGGCGGCGCCACGCACGCCTGGTGCAGCATCTATCTGCCCGGCGCGGGCTGGGTCGAATACGATCCGACCAACGGGCTGGTCGCCGGGACGAACCTGATCCGCGTGGGGGTGGCGCGCTCGCCGCAACAGGCTGTACCCATCGCGGGCGGCTTCGTCGGCGGCAAGGGCGACTCCCTTGGGCTCACCGTGGACGTATCCGTCAGGGCCACGCCCGACGAGGTGATTTCGCAAGCGGCGTGACCCCAGGGGTTGCGTCAGGAAGAGGCCAGATCATTGCCCCTCGCGCTTCGTGCCTTTCTGGGCCTGCTTCTGGCCCTCGTACCGGCCGGGCTCGTCCAGATCCTACTTGAGCAGGAGGCCCGGCAGGAGCGGACCGAGCAGCTCGGCCAGCAGGCCACCCGCTATGTCCGCCTCCTCGCACGGCAGCAAGCCGGCATCGTCGAGGCGGCACGGCAACTGCTGAGCACCATGGCCGCGCATGACGCCATCCGGGCCGATCGGCCCAGTGCCGAATGCGATGCCTTCCTGGCGCGCATCGTCGCCGCCAATCCGCGCTACGTCACGGCCAACCTCTTCAGCCCGGCCGGCGACAATATCTGTTCCGCGCAACCGGCCTTGATCCGCGTCGCCAATGTGGGGGACCGGCCGTACCTGCGCGCGGTCATGCGGGAGAACAGGTTCCAGATCGGCGAGTATGCCGTCGGCCGGGGGACGGGCGCCCACTCGCTGCATTTCTCGGCCCCGCTGCGGGACGGGGTGGGCAATCCGGTCGGCGTCGTCGTGGTCGCACTGTCCATTCCCTGGTTGGTCCAGGACCTGCAATCCCTGGCCTTGCCGCCGGGCGGGGTTTCCACCATCGCCGACCGCAATGGCCTTGTCCTGGCCCGCTCCGCCGAGGCGGAGCGCTATGTGGGCCAGCCGGTGCCCCCCCTCGCCATGACCATGCTTCACCAGCCGGAGCCGGGCCTCTACACGCAATCCGCGGCGGATGGCGTCAAGCGGATCGCCGCCTATATGCCGGCTTCCATGGAGCCCGAGGGCCTCTTCATCGAGGTCGGGCTGGAGTCCGAGAGGCAGATGGGCGCGGCCGCCTATGCCGACCGCCGGGCGGCGCTGATGATCATCGGCTCGCTCCTGCTCACCTTCGTCCTGGCCCTGCTGGGCTTCCACGCCACCATCGAACGGCCGGTGCAACGGCTGCTCGCGGCCGCGCAGCGCTGGAGCGCGCAGGATTGGGGTGCGCGCGTCGGCGCGATCGGCGGCGGGCGTGAGTTCGAGCGGCTGGCCAGCGCCTTCGACAGCATGGCCGAGACCGTCCAGACCCGCGAGGCGGCACAGCTGCGCGCCACCACCCGCATGCAGGCCGTGCTGCGCGTGGCCCCGCAGATCGTGCTGAGCGCTGATCCGGAGGGCCGCGTCGATTGGACCAACGACTACTGGCAACAGACAACCGGGCTCGACAACGAGGCGAGCCTGGGGGACGGCTGGCTCTCGGCCGTGCATCCCGACGACCGCGAGGGGGCGGGGGCGGCCTGGCACGCGGCACTTGCCGGCGCCCTGCTTGGCGACGACGCGCCCTTCACGCGGGAGGTCCGCCTGCGCCGGGCGGCGGATAAATCCTGGCGTTGGTACCTGCTGACCGGCGCCCCCATCCACGATCCCGAGGGCCATATCGTCGCCTGGACCGCCGTGGGCGTGGATTTCCACGAGCGGCGGCAAGCCCAGGCCGAGACCGCCGCCACCGCCGCACAGCTGCGTGCCACCTATGAGAACGCGCCGGTCGGGCTTTGCCTGCTCGATCGGCAGATGCGTTTCGTCGCCATCAACGAAATGCTGGCGCAGACCGACGGCGCTCCCGCGGCGGCGCATATCGGCCGCGGTTTCGGGGAGATGTCCCCGCAGGTGGCCGCCGAGCTGGAGCCGGCGATCCGCCGCGTGCTGGAAACCGGCCAGCCCATCCAGGAATTCGAGCTGCGCGTGAAGCTCGGCGGGGAGGAGCGCTACTGGCTATGCAGCTACTACCCCGTGCGCGGCCGCGAGGGCGAGGTGACCGGCGTCAGCGGCGCCGTGATCGACATCACCGCCCGAAAGCGGATCGAGGCCTCCGAACGCATGCTCTCGCGCGAGGTGGACCATCGCGCGCAGAACGCGCTGAGCGTGGTGCGCGGCCTCGTGCGCCTCACCGCGGCCGAGAGCACCGACGACATGCCCGCGATGGTCGAGGTGCTGGAAGGCCGCATCGGCGCGATGAGCCGGGCGCACAACGTCCTCTCGCGCGAAAAGTGGGTGGGCGCGGACCTGCGCGAGATCGTCCAGCAGGAGCTGGCCTCCCATCCCGGGCGGACGCAGGTGGAGGGCCCGCCGCTGCGCCTCATCCCCGATGCGGCGCAGCCGCTGACGCTGGTGCTGCATGAGCTGCTGACCAACGCCGCCAAATACGGCGGGCTTTCCACCCTCGAGGGCCGCGTCACCGTGCGTTGGGAGCGGCGGGCGGAAGGCGTGATCCTGCAATGGATCGAGCGCCATGGCCCCCGCCTCGCCGGGCCGCCGCCGCGGACGAGCTTCGGCACCATGCTCATCGACGCCAATATGCGCGGGCAGCTGGCGGGCGGGATCGAGCGTTACTGGGACGCCGAGGGCCTGCGCTGCATCCTCACCATCGGCAATGACGCGGTGGCGGGCAGCACGGTCCCGGGCACGCTGCCCGGCGCGGGACCGCTGACCGGCCGGCGCGTGCTCGTCGCCGAGGACGATCCCGTCTCCGCCCTCACCTTCGCCGCCGCCCTGCGCGAAGGCGGCTGCGAGGTGGTGGGCCCCGCGACGACGGTGGAGGAGGCGCTGCATCTACTGGAGAAGGCCGGCTCCCTCGATGCGGCGGTGCTGGCCGGCACGCTGCAGGGACGTTCCGTCCAGCCGGTGGCGCAGCTGCTGCAGCGGCGCACCGTGGCCATCCTGTATCTCTCGCCGCTCGGCGTTCCCGCCGAGGATCTGGCGGAGACGACCATCCTGGACCAGCCGATAACACCCCGCAGCCTCCGCGAGACACTGGCCGCAGCACTTCAGCGCGGCCGCGAGGACGGCCCGGGGTCGACCTGATCCGTGACGGTCAACGCACGCGCAGATCGACGCCGGCCGCCGCGCCGTCCGCATCCAGCACCGTGATGCGATAGAAGCCAGGTCCGGGCGGCACCCATCCCACTTCGCGCCGGGCGGGGTCGGTGACCAGCGGTGCGCCGTCCACCAGGAAGGTCAGCGGACGCTGCCCGCCGGCGGCACGCAGCACCACGCGGCCGGCTTCGGGGAGCGTGGCGCGCGGCGGGGGGAAGAGCAGGCGCAGGCTGTCCGTCGGCGGGCCGGATGCGGCGGTGAGCGGGCGTTGCGGCGCCGCCTGGCGCGGCGCCGAGGGCAGCCGCTCGAAGATCTGCGCCAGCAGCGGCAGCGCGAGGCGCGCACCGGTCGCCTGCGGCATCGGCGTGCCGTCGGGCCGGCCGATCCAGACGCCGACCACATGCCGCTGGTCCAGCCCCAAGGCCCAGGTGTCCCGCCCGCCCCAGCTCGTCCCGGTCTTCCAGGCGATGCCGGCGGGGCCGCCGCCCGGAAAGGGCGTGACGAGCAGCGAGACCGCCAACGCCGCCGCACGCGGCTCGACCACGGATTGCCCGGCACCCGCCGCGCGGCCGCCGTCGCCGAGCATCGCGTAGAGGCCCACCATCTCCCGCAGGGTCACGCCGACACCGCCGAGCGCCAGCGGCAAAGAGGGCTCGGTTCCCGGGGGCAGGCGCGGTGGCGCGCCGGCGGCCTTCATCGCGCTGGCCAGCCGCAGCGGGCCGAGCTCGTTCAGCAGCGCGACCGCGGGCTGGTTGAGGCTCTGCCGCAGCGCATCGGCGATGCGGAGGCGTCCCTGGAAGGCGCGGTCGTAATTCTCGGGCGCGTAGTCGCCGAAGCGGCGGGGCAGGTCCTCCAGCACGGTGTCGGGCGTGACGATCCCGGCCTCGAAGGCCAGCGCGTAGATCAGCGGCTTCAGCGTGGAACCGGGCGAGCGCACCGCCCGCGTGAGGTCCAGCGCGCCGGCGCGGGAGGGATTCATCCAGTCGCCGCCGACCAGCGCACGGGTCTCGCGCGTGCGGAGGTCGCTCACCATCAGCGCGAGCGAGACGCGCTCCGGCAGGCGTTGCAGCGCCTCGCGCGCCACGGCCTCCACGGCGCGCTGTAGATCGAGGTCGATGGTGGTCGGACCCTCGCTCTGCTGGCGCGCGAAATGCGGCGCGAGGCGGGGCAGGGGAATGCGGCTTGTGGGCACATCGCCGGCCAGCGCGATTTCGGCGGCGCTCGCGACATCGCGCGCGCGGGCCAGCAGCACGGCATCGCGCGCGAGGCGGGCCGCCTCGGGGTGCCGGTCCGGACGCAGGGCTTCGGGCCTGCGGGCGAGCGCCACCAGCAATGCGCCCTGCCCGGCATCCAGCGCCGAGGGCGCCCGGCCGAACCAGGCCAGGGCGCCGGCGCGCAGCCCCTCCAGATTGCCGCCCTGCGGTGCCAGCGTCAGCCAGATTTCCAGCACGCCGCGCTTGCCGTATCGCCATTCCAGCTGAAGCGCGCGGGCGATCTCGATAAGCTTGCTGCGCAGGTTGCGCGGGCGAGGCTCCAACAGCCGCGCGGCCTGCATGGAGAGCGTCGAGCCGCCGGAGATGACGCGCCCGGCGCGGATCCACTGCGCGGCGGCGCGGAGCAGCGCCATCGGGTCCACGCCAGGATGCGTGGCGAAGCGGCGGTCCTCGGCGGCGATGAGCAGCGCCAGAACGTTCGGCGGCACGTCCTCCGGCCTCGTGCGCAGCCGCCAGACGCCGCCCGGGGCGGGCAGGACCGAGAGCGTCCGGCCGTCGCGGGCCGTCACCTCGCGCGCCAGGTTTTCGAAGCGGGCCATGTCGGGGGGGAAGACGCGGTCGAGCCCCCAGGCGCTGCCCAGGAGCATCATAACCGCCGATACCAAGATGATCGCCCAGCGCACCGGCACAGTCTGGACCGTTTCGGCGCGGGGCGGCAGGCTCGGGGATCGAGGGCGTTGCCCCTCGGTCCCCGCTAGCTTAGCCCTGCGGTACCGCAGTGCTGCTGAGGCTGATACCGACGGCCGCGGGAGTCGGCAGGACCCAGGCGGTGAAGTGGTTCCGCTCGGTGCCCACATAGACCGGCACGCGGCCATCCGTCCGGCGCTGGACGACGCTGCTATCCGCATAGACCGCGGCGGTCTTGCCCTGGTCCAGGTTCACCACCGTCAACACGCCGCCGCCGACCACATTGCCGCGCGGGCCAGGCCCGTACTCGACCGTAGTGTTGTCGGCACCGCCGACGAGGCGCGGATAGCTCTGGGCCGAGGCGGGAGACGACACGGCGGCTGCGGCGGCAAGGAGAAAGGCGCCGGCGGCGAGAGTGAAACGCGTATTCATGACTGAGATCCTAGGGTTTTCTTGGCGAGGCCCTCTGCCTCGCTGGTGAACCCAACTTGGGTCCGCCAAGCCCCAGGCGATATTCCCGAAGCACGTTCATCCCCCATGCGCTTTTGCATGGCTCCCAAAGAGGGCATGCGTTATGGTGCATGGAAGCCATGACCGATTTCGCACATTCCCTCGACTGGTCCCTGCTGCGCGCATTCGCCTCGGTGATGCGGCACGGGAGCCTTTCCGCCGCCGCGCGCGCGCTCAACCTCACGCAGCCCACGCTCGGCCGGCAGATTCGCGCGCTGGAGGACCAGCTCGGCGAGGCGCTGTTCGACCGGCTGCCCAGCGGTCTGCGAGCCACGCAGCGCGCCCTCGGCCTCTTCGAGCATGCCGAGACGCTGGATCTAGCGGCGGCCAAGCTGTCGGCCGCGCTGTCGGAGGATCTCGACGCGCCTTCCGGCACGGTGCGCCTCTCCTCTGCGGAGATTTTCGGCACGCGGGTGCTGGTGCCCATCCTCGCCGATCTCGCGCTGGAGCATCCGGAAATCCAGGTCGAGCTCTCCGTCACCAACGCCGTGGAGAACCTGCTGCGCCGAGATGCGGATATCGCCGTGCGCATGGCGCGGCCGGATCAGGAGGAGCTCATCGCCCAGCGCATCGGTCAGGTCGAGATCGGCATGTACGCCTCACGCGAATACCTCGCGCGGCACGGCACGCCGCAGGACATCGGCGATCTGCGCACTCATCGCCTCATCGGACCGGACCAGGATCAGACGGCGATCCGCGTGATGGAAAAACGCGGCATGCTGGTCAACCAGCGCACCTTTGCCTTCCGCAGCGACAGCCGCATGGCGCAGGAGGCGGCGGTGCGTTCGGGCCTCGGCATCGGGCCGATCCGCTGCTTCGAGGTGGACCAGGATGCGGGCCTGGTGCGCGTGCTGGAGGACAGCTTCAGCGAGCGCTTCCCAATCTGGGTCACGGCCCATCCCGACATGCGCCACGCGCGGCGCCTGCGCGTGGTCTACGACGCCGTCGTCAACGGTTTCAAAGGCAAGTTTGGCGATGCCGGGGGCAGGAAGGCAACCGGCTGAAGCGCCGGCCCGCGGAAATCCCCGCGAGCCGGCAGCCGTATCAGCCGCGCGCGATCTTCACCGCGTTCTTCGCCGCGGCGACCATCAGGCCGACCTCGTTCGAGATCGTGACGAGCTTGAAGCCCTTCTTGATCATCTTGTTCGCGTATTCCGCGGTACCGTTGTGCAGGCCGGCCGCGATGCCGCGCTTGGCCGTCTCGGCCAGCAGCTTGTCGTAGATGCCGAGGATGAACGGGTCCTCGACGTCGAGCTTCGGCTCCAGGCCGTAGGAGAACGAAAGATCCGACGGGCCGACATAGATGCCGTCGATGCCGGGAACGTCGAGGATGGCCTCGATGTTCTCGATCGCCTGCTTGGTCTCGATCATCGGGATCACGAGGATCTCGTCGTTCGCCGTCTTCTGGTAGGTGCCCGAGGAGCCGTAGGCGCCGGCGCGGATCGGGCCGTTGCTGCGCGTGCCCTTGGGCGGATACTTGCTGTACTGCACCAGCGCGCGGGCTTCCTCGACGGTGTTCACCATCGGGCAGATCACGCCATAGGCGCCGGCATCGAGAACCTTGCCGATGATGCCCGGCTCGTTCCACGGCACGCGCACCATCGGCGTCACGCCCGAGAGCTGAATGCCCTGGAAGCAGGAGACGCAGGAAAGGTAGTCCTGCACGCCGTGCTGCATGTCGACGGTGACGCTGTCCCAGCCGCACTGGCTGTACATCTCTGCCGAAAATCCGTTCGGAATGGCGAGCCATCCGTTCACCACGGCCTTACCTGATTTCCAGGCTTCCTTGACCTTGTTCGCCATTGCGTTTCCTCCTCGCGTTGCGTCGTTGGAACGCTAGGAGCGGCATCCCCGCGCGTCAACGCGGCGCCGCTTCAAAACAGCCGGGTGATGCGGAACGTCATTGCAAAGACCACGGCGGCCACGCTCGCCAGCAACTGCAGCACGAAGGCGATCCAGCAGAGCCAAATCGCAAAGGGAACGTGCCACCAGGCCGCAGTGGCCGCGGCCGCGCTTACCAACGCAAAGCAGAGCAGCGCGACGATCTGTTCGTCGAGAGGCGGGCGGAACAGGAGCGGATGCAATGCCTGGTAGACGAGGATCCCCACCGCCACCGCCAGGTTGATCGCCTCGATCGGGCCACCGCCCTTCCACCGCGTCAGCGCGAGAACCAGCGCCAGCAGATGCGCTGCCAGCACCACCACCGTAGCCGCGGTGAGCGTGGAATTGCTCATGCTGATATCGCCGCGAGGCACGACAGAAACCGCCGCATGGTCGCTTCCTCCTCCGGACGGTAACATGATAGGCGCAAGCCCGAGGGACATGCCATGAACAACATTTCGCCCAATCCGGCTGCCGCCGTCATCACCGCCGCCCGCGCGCTGCTGGGAGACCGGCTCACGACGAACGACGCCATCCGCCAGCAGCACAGCCGCGGCGAGGACACCACCACGCCCACCATGCCGGATGCCGTCGCCTTCGTGGAAACCACCGCCGAGGTGAGCGAACTGCTGAAGCTCTGTAACCAGCACGGCGTGGCGGTGACGCCCTTCGGCGCCGGCACCTCGCTGGAGGGGCATGTGAACCCGGTCCGCGCCGGCATCTCGCTCGACCTCAGCCGGATGACCGCGATCCTCGAAGTGAACAGCGAGGACATGGACGGGCTGATCGAGCCGGGCGTCACGCGGCAGCAGCTCAACGAATACCTGCGCGACCAGGGGCTGTTCTTCCCGGTCGATCCCGGCTCGGTCTGCACCATCGGCGGCATGTGCGCGACGCGCGCGAGCGGCACCGCTGCCGTGCGCTACGGCACCATCCGCGAGAACGTGCTGGGGCTGGAAGTCGTGCTGGCCGATGGCCGCGTGATCAACACCGGCGGGCGCACGCGCAAGGCGGCCAATGGCTACGATCTCACGCGGCTGTTCATCGGCAGCGAGGGCACGCTCGGCGTCATCACCAAGATCCGGCTGCGCCTGCACGGCATTCCCGAGGCGGTGAGCGCGGCCGTCTGCCAGTTCCCAAGCCTGGAGGCGGCGGTGAACAGCGTCATCACCACCATGCAGCTCGGCATCCCCGTCGCGCGGATCGAGCTGCTGGACGAGGTGCAGATGGCCGCGTGCATCGCCTATTCGAAACTTGAAGGCTACGAGCCCGTACCGACGCTCTTCCTCGAATTTCACGGCACCGATGCGGGCGTGGCCGAGCAGGCCGAGAGCGTGCAGGCCATCACCGCCGAGCATGGCGGTTCCGGCTTCGCCTGGGCGCGCGATGCCGAGACGCGCAATAAGCTCTGGAAGGCGCGGCACGACGCTTACTGGGCCTGCCTGGCCGCGCAGCCGGGTTCGCGTGGCATCGCGACCGACGTCCGATCTCGCGGCTGGCGGAAGCGCTGCTCGGCGCGAAGCAGGACATCGAGGAATCCGGGCTGATGGCGCCCATCGTCGGCCATGTCGGCGACGGCAACTTCCACACGGTCATCCTCGTCGAGGACGGCAATCCGGCCGCGCTGGAAGCCGCCTGGGAGCTGGACAAGAAGATCGTGAAGCGCGCGCTGGACCTTGGCGGGACGTGCAGCGGCGAGCATGGCATCGGCCTGGGGAAGCGCGAATTCCTCGAGGCCGAGCACGGCGCGGAAGCCATGGCAGTGATGCGCTCACTGAAGGTTGCGATGGACCCCAAGGGCATCCTCAATCCGGGCAAGATCTTCCGGAACTAAAGTTCCAGTCACACGGGCGTAAACAAGAATGAATCCGGTCGCATGGCCCCTGCTCGCGCTCACGCTCGGGCACATGTTCTCCAATGCCGTCCGCACGCTGCCGGCGGTCGCCAGCGATGTCCTGGCGCGCGACCTCGCCATCAGCCACGAGGCGCTGGCCGGCATTACCGGCGCATTCCCGGCGGCCTTTGCGGCGGCGATGATCCCGGTCGGCGTGGCACTCGATCGCTACGGCGTGCGGCCGGTGGCGCTGACCCTGCTGGCGATCGCGGCCCTGGGCGCGGCGCTGGCGGCACTGGCGCCCTCCGCCTCCACCATGCTGCTGGCGCAGATCGTCCTCGGCATCGGCTGCTCGGGCATGATGATGTGCCCGATGACCTATGCCGCCCGGGCCGTGAGCCGGGAGCGCTTCGGGCTTTGGGCCGGGTTGATCCAGGGCGTTGGCAATTCGGGGATGATCCTCTCGGCCTCGCCGCTGGCCTGGCTTATCGAGGAGCGCGGATGGCGTGCCGGATTCTGGGCCTGCATCGGCATTGCGGCCATCGGCTTCGTCGCCGTCCTCGTCACGGTGAAAGGCGACAGGCCGGAGCCGGATGCGCGCCGCTCCATCTGGGCCGATGCGCGGGAGGTCATGGCCATCGCCCTCTCGCCCCGGCTACGCGGGCTGATGGCGCTGGCCTTCTGCTCCTTCGGCGCGGTGCTGGGCGTGCGCGGATTATGGGGCGGGCCGTGGCTGATGGAGATGAAGGGCATGGGCCGCATCCCCGCCGGAAACCTGCTGCTCGGTTGTACGCTGGCGCTGGTGGCGGGGCCGGCGCTGGTCGGCTGGCTGGTCGGCCGCTTCGGCCATCTGCGGCGCCTGCTGGTCGGCGGGCATCTCATGGCGGCGGCGCTGATCGTGGCGCTGGTGGCGGGCGGGCCGCTCGGCTTTCCGGCCTGGCTGGACGGGGTGATCCTGACCGCCTTCGGCCTATCGATCTCCTTCCAGATCCTGTGCTTCGCGCTGCTGCGGAACCTGGTGCGGCCGGAGGAGGCGGGGCGGGCGCTTTCCGCCCAGAACATCTTTTTCTTCGGCGGCGCGGCGGTGCTGCAGGCCATCAGCGGGATCTCGGCCGGGATCGGCGGCGTGGGCGCGGCTTTGCTCACCTTCGCGGCGGCGCTGGTGCTGTGCTGCGCGCTCTTCCTGCGCTGGCAGAAGGCATGAAAAACCCGGCCTCCTCGCGGAGGCCGGGTGCCGGTGTAGCCTCGGCTCAGAAGGACGCGCAGACCAAGCTGGTGGCGTGCGGCACGCCGTTGTTGACGTCCGTCGCATTCAGGGCGCCGGTGCCGGAGGCGTTGTTCAGCGTCTGCGTGCCGAGCAGGATCGTGACCTGCTGATAGGGCGGCAGCGACGCCGAGTTGCTGCCGTTCTGCCGGTTGTGGGCCAGGTTGTAGCTGAAGGTCACGGCATAGAGCGGGATGCGCTCGGCGGTGCGGTTCTGCAGCTGCACGTAGTAGGAGACGGTGGAGCGCGAGCCGTTGCTCTGCACATTATTGTAGAAGGCATTGGCGACGATCTTGCCGCCGCAGTATTGGGCGATCTGCGCCTGGGCAGCGCCGGAGGCCAGCGCCATCGGAATGGCGATGGCGGCGGCAAGGGCAGGAAGCGCGAAGGTCCGGGACATGAGAAGCATTCCTTGATTTCTCAGGGTCGGCCGTTCCGTCCTGATGCCGTAAAGCTATGCGGAGCCACCGATCGGCACCAATACATGGAACCGGTTCGAGCCATTGGCCGAACCTATCGACCGCGCGATGTAGTCTTGGCGATGTTTGTCGGATTGCTCATATTCGGCTCCCTGTAGACTCGGAGGCTCACATGCCGGCCTATGCCATTGCCCAGCTTCATGACGTGGTGCCGGGTGCCGACATCGCCGAGTACCTCATGCGAGTCGACGAGACGCTGCCGCCCTTCGAAGGCCGATTCCTGATCCACGGCGCGACGCCCGAGATCCTGGAACCGGGATGGACCGGTAATATCGTCGTCGTAGCCTTCCCGGATATCGAGGCAGCCAGGGCTTGGTACGAGTCCCCCGCTTATCAGGCGATCCTGCCGTTGCGGACAAGGAACTTGCGCTCCACCGTCTTCCTGATCGACGGCGTGAAAGACGGCTACCAGGCCAGGGACTTCGCCGCCCAGCTGATGCCTTAGCCGCTCTATTCGGCGGCGGCCGCCGCCGGTTCGACGACACGCGGCTGCGCTTCCATCCATGCGAAGTAGAGCTCTCGCGCCTTCTTCGCGAAGGGGCCGGGCTGCAGGTCGCGGCCGTTGTAGCGGCTGACGGGTTGGACCTTGGCGTAGTTGCCGGTGGAGAAGATCTCGTCCGCCGTCTCCAGCTCGTCC
>JAQGHY010000354.1 GCA_028291455.1 Rubritepida sp.
ATTGCCCGCATGGCGGAGCTCCGCCCCGACTGGCATTTCGCGATGATCGGACCCGTCGCGAAGCTCACGCCGGAGGAACTGCCGCAGGCGCCGAACATTCATTGGCTGGGCCCCAAGGCCTATGCCGATCTCCCCCGCTATCTCGCGCATTGGGACGTCGCGCTGATGCCCTTCGCGCTGAACGAGGCGACCCGCTTCATCAGCCCGACCAAGGCGCCCGAATATCTTGCCGGCGGATGCCGCGTGATCTCGACACCCGTTGCCGATGTGCTGCGGCGCTTTGAGGGCGTCGAGGCGGTGGCGATCGCCTCGGATGCGGAGGGCTTCGTCGCCGCCGCGGAGAAGGCCATGGCGCGTAGCGACAGGTCGGACTTCGCCGAGGTGAAGGACCTCCTGGCCGCCAGCTCCTGGGATTCCATTGCCTCCAGGATGGCGTCGCTGCTCGAGGCGCAGGAGCACGGGCAGTCGCTCGCGAGCCCCGCCGTGCACTCGCGGCCCGTACCCATCGCCGACTACCTCGTCGTCGGCGCGGGCTTTGCCGGCACCGTGATGGCGGAACGGCTGGCTTCCTCCGGCTCCAAGGTGCTGGTGGTAGACCGGCGCCCGCATGTCGCGGGCAATGCCTTCGACGAGCACGATGCCGCCGGGCTGCTCATCCATCGCTATGGCCCGCACATCTTCCACACCAACAGCGATGAGGTCCTGGCTTACCTCTCCCGCTTCACCGAGTGGCGGCCCTACGAGCATCGCGTGCTGGCCCGGGTCGAAGCGGGCCTCGTGCCCATGCCGATCAACCGCACGACGCTCAATAGCGTCTTCGGCGCCTCAATGACGACCGATGCGCAGGCCCAGGAGTTCCTGAAGCAGCTGGCGCATCCCGTCCAGGACATCCGCTCGGCGCGGGACTTCGTGATCTCCTCGGTCGGTCCCGTGCTCTACGACATGTTCTTCAAGGGCTATACGATCAAGCAGTGGGGCGTGGATCCGTCCGAGCTGGACCGTTCCGTCACGGCGCGGGTGCCCACCCGCACCTCCGACGACGACCGTTACTTCCAGGACCGGCACCAGTGCATGCCGCTGCACGGCTATACCCGCATGTTCGAGAACATGCTCGATCACGACAACATCACCGTCATGACGGGCACCGAGTACAAGGACATCCCGGCAGGCCGCTTTGGACACATGGTCTTCACCGGCCCGCTCGACGAGTATTTCGGCCATCGCTTCGGCCCGCTCCCCTACCGGTCGCTGCGCTTCGAGCATGAGACGCTGCCCGTAGAATTCGCGCAGCCGGTGGCCACCATCAACTTCCCGGGGCTGGAGACGCCCTTCACCCGCTGCACGGAGTTCAAGCGGCTGACGGGACAGACGCATCGCTATACCAGCGTCTGCCGCGAGACTTCCTCGGCGGAGGGCGACCCGTACTACCCCGTCCCGAATCCGGCCAACCAGGCGCTGTACAAGCGCTATGAGGCGGAGGCCGACGTGGAACGTGGCGTGACCTTCCTCGGCCGTCTGGGCACCTACCGGTATCTCAACATGGATCAGGTGGTGGGCCAGGCGCTCGCGATGTCCCGCCGGCTGCTCGATCAGCGGTTGACGCTAGCGGCGGAATAACGGCGTGCCCTTCCGCAGCTTCGTCTGGGGAGGCTTCGAAGGAGCCTCCCATCGCCGGCGAGACGGAGTCCGGGTGGACTCGATCGCGACGAGCCAACACGACCAGCAGGCGGTCGCCGACTACCGGATGCTGCGCTCGATCGGCATCCGCACGGTGCGGGAGGCGCTTCGCTGGCATCTTATCGAGCAGGTTCCGGGCCATTACGACTGGAGCTCCGCCGAGGGCCAGATCGCGGGGGCGCGGGCATCCAGCGCCGAGGTGATCTGGGACATCTGCCACTGGGGCGTACCCGATGGAATGGACGTGATGGCCGCGGACTGGCCGCAGCGTCTGGCCGACTTCGCGGTCGCGGCCGCACGCTGGATTCGCGGCACGGGCGTGCGGGTGGCGGGCTGGATCCCGGTCAACGAGATCTCGTTCTGGGCCTGGGCCGGAGGCGAAAAAGGCCATTTCGAGCCTCATCTGGAGGAGCAGGGCTACTTGGTGAAGCGCCAGCTGGTCCGCGGCCATCTGGCCGCGACGCGCGCCTTGCGCGATGCAGGGTTCTCCGAGGCGATCATGCTCGCAGAACCCTTGATTCGGGTCGTGCCCTGCGACGAGACGCCCGAGGCAGCGCAGCGCGCCCACACCCTCATGGAAGCATCGTTCGAAGCTATCGAGATGATCCTGCGCGAGGATCGGGCGGCAGTCGACGTGCTCGGCCTCAACCACTACCCGCATAACCAGTGGATCGAGGGAGCTGAACAGATCCTGGAGGGCCACCCCGGTTACCGGCCGCTGCGGCACCTTCTGTCCGACGTGGAGGCGCGCTTCGGACTTCCGCTGGCCCTCACCGAGACGGGTGCCGAGGAGCCGCATGGCGGCGCGTGGCTCAACTACGTGCAGGAGGAAATCGCCGCCGCCGGGCGCGAGGGCATCGTCGTGCACGGAGCATGCATCTACCCCGTGATGGACTATTCGGGCTGGGACAATGAGCGCCATTGCCCCTGCGGGCCGATCGGCCGGGCCGGGGAGGAGCGATTCCTGCGCCTAGGCCAGGCGGCCGCCGTCCGGCGGCTCTCGGAACGGATGGTCACGGCGCGCCTGAGCGCGCCGTGAAGTCCATCAGACGCCGGCCTTCTCGCCGCTGACGCGGAGCTGAACGTAGCGGCGCGTGGTGGCATCCAGATGATCCTCGCACCACTGCGCCATGCGCTGCTCTTCCGCCAGAGACTGCTTCAACGAAGCCTCCGCCGCCGCATGCCCCGCCAGGTCGGCGAGGGTCAGAAGCGAATTGTACGTGGCGATCTCGAAGTGCTCGAAGGCGTAGTTCGCGAGCGAGTTCTTGATCACCTCGTCCGGCATCACCGCGTGACCGATGGCGGCCATGTTCGCCATGAGCCCGGTGACCATGTCCTTCACCGAGGAGTTCGACGTGCCGAGGCTCTCGAGAAGCTGATCGAGCCGGTCACGCTGCTGCTCGCTCTCCGTAATGTGGCGGCGAAGGACCGCCTCCATCTCGGGATAGCTTTCCAGCCTCTCCACCTGCCGCGACAGGAGCTGGATCGCCTGGGTCTCCACCGCCCGCGCGTTCACGAGGCCGGTGGCGTAGATGTCATGGATGGTTTCGGGCATGGGGTAACTCCTTAGCGGGACGCTTTGTAAAGGTTGCTTGCGATCTCGAACATTTCCTCGGGCGCGTAGTCGGGCGTGAAGGCCGAGGGCAGGCCGGTCAGGTCGTGGATCTTTCCGCCCTCGGGCATGCCAGGCACCACTTCGAGCTCGCCCGGGGGATCGGTCGGCAGCGCCATTTCGCCGTTGCCCCAAATTCCCGCCATGTCGGCGTAATCCGCCGGGCTGAACGTGTAGAGGCGGCGATGCGAACCTTCCGCCAGGTACTTCTGGCACTCGGGAATGTTGCCGAGGGGGATATTGGGCACCGGCAGCATCTTCTCGATGGCCACGCCGGTGATGTTCTTGATCGCGAGGGCATAGGCGTGCGCGTGTACGGAGCCGCGAACCAGCAGGTAACCGCAGACTTCACGGCCCGTCGGATCGGTCAGCGTCTCGTAGACGCGCAGCTTGTGGAGCCGTGCGCCGCATTCGAGCTGGAAGTTGTGCAGCAGGTCGAAGATGACGTTGCCGGTGGTGGTCACCATGTCGACGTTCCAGGACATGGAATTGCTGTTCACCGGTACCGCGCCGCCGCCGTGGGAGGCGAAGCTGGCGAAGGAGCGGATGTCCTTCATCATCTCGAACGGCGCGCCGGAGATGTCGCCGCCATCTTCCTCGTCGATGTCGCTGTCAGGGCCGTTGTTGAGCATGGCGATGCCGTTGCTCACCAGCTCCACATGGCCGAGTTCCTCAGCCGTGATGGCTGCGACGAGGCTGTAGAAGGGGCGGAGCTTGCTCTTGCTGCGGAAGTTGAAGCTCTGGAAAAGGTAGTTCCCCAGAGTGGACATTTCGCCGTACTTGCCGCCCAGCAGTTCCTGCAAGGCTGCCGCCGCATTCGGATCGGGGCGCGTCGGCGGCGGAAGATCCACCTGTAGCTTGTTGATGCGCTGGAACATGGACTTCTCCTGAGGATGAGTGGGACGCGGGTCAGCGCGCGCGGCGGGCCGCGGGTTTGGACGATGACGGCTTGGCCGGCGCGGGTTTCGCGGGCGCCGGTTTCGCGGAGTCAGCCTTGGATGAGCCAGACTTTGCTGGGCCAGGCTTGGCGCGCCCAGGCTTGGCAGGGCCGGATTTTGCGGCGCCAGACTTCGCGGAAGTAGACTTGGCGGAAGCCGGCTTGGCGGAAGCAGGCTTGGGCTGCTCGCGGGGCGGAGAAGCCCGCTTGGCGGGCTCCTTCACCTCTTCCTCCAGGGCCGAGGTCATGAGTTCGTTCCTCGCCATCAGGGCGAGCTTGGCTTCGGTCTGCTGCTCCTCGGCAAGGGTCTCCTGGAGCACCTTCAGAACCGGCTGGAGTTCCAGTGCCTCGGCCGTCATGGCCAGCGTGCCGTAAGCGGAAATCTCGTAATGTTCGATGCGCTGCATGGAGGCTGCGATCACGAGATCGAGGATCGCGCCCTTCTTGTAGTGATCCGCCTCGGCCGCCGCTTCTTCAGCGAGACCCTTCATCGCAAGACACAGCTTGCGTCCGGGCTTGGCATTCATGGCCTGGAAGATTTCGTCGAGGCGGCCGATCTGGACCTTCGTCTCTTCGACGTGAGTCTCGATGGTCGTTTTCAGCTGGGGCGACATAACCTTGCGCACGGATTGCTGCATGCAGCGCAGCGCCTGCTTTTCGGCGCTGTAAGCGTCTTTCAACTGCTCCAGGAGCAGTTCTTCGACCTTGTCTTCCATTGCTTATGCCTTGCAGCTGCGGGAACAGGCACGGACTGCTCCACGTCACAACGGCAGATCCAAGTATCGGTTTCCTGCGACCGATAAAAGAAGCAACTATATCATTTGTTGTACTTCATCTTTTCGGTGCTGATATTTGTTAATCCTTTTGGTTCGTAGAAGTTAAGCCGAGGCTCTATTACGCGCCCTCAGGCGCAGCGGAAGCTTGCTCCCGCTGCAGCACTCGCGCGTCAGGAACCTGTGCGAGCCACCGCGCCGGCACCACTCAATCCATTCGGAAATCCTGAGCGGTCGCTGTAATCCCGCACGGGACCGCGCGAACGGGCATGGCGATCGGCGAGGGCCTTCTGGCAGATGACGTCGAGGACGGTGACGCCGACCACTGCAAGCAGCGCCAACCGGACATTGCCGCGCTTCGCATTGCCCTGCTGCGGGGCGGCGAGCAGCGTCAGGATGTCGAGCCCATCGCCCGCGACCCTGCTAATGATGCCGGCGGCGGGATTTACCGAAAGAGTGACCACGCCGGATGCGATCTCTCGCACGCCGTAGCCCCGGATCAGCCCCTCGTAGCCCCGCATTCCAAGCGCCCGCGCCAGCCGCTTCGACCCGACCAGTTCCAACACCCCTAGGGCGATGCCGAACCAGCCGAGTCCACGCGCCAGCCGGCCGGGCACTCCGAGCGATCTCGTGCCGCTGGACAGCACCTTCGAATCGAGCAGCGGGCGGGTGATTTCGGTAGCTTTCGCCAACATGTTCATGGAAGCACCTTTTGGTTGGAGATGATGCGGTGACCGCTGCCGCTTCTCCCGAGCGACGAGAGCAAGCGGCGATATAAATGCATAGGCATGCGATCTAGGGCGGGAACGCCTGCGGGCGCATCGGGTTGCCAGATTCGAGCGCTTTCCTCTCCGCTCAGGGCGCCGTGACGGCCGCGCTTGGCCGCGTTCGACCCGAGCCTGGGCCTCAGCAGATGCGAGGCGGCCGGTCCGCCAAAAGCTTCTCGACCGCGGCGATCAGCTCGCCCTGCGAAATCGGCTTTTCCAGACGAGGGCGGGCCTTATGCGCGGGATTGTCGATGATCCGGACGTCTCCTGTCGCGAACAGGTACGGGACGCCGAGCTCGTTCAGCCTGTCGGCGATCGGATAGGCCGTCTTGCCCTGGCCCAGGTTTACGTCCAGCACCGCGATGTCGAGCGCGTTCTCCTCGCCTTCGATGAGTTCGATCGCCCGCTTCACGTTCGGCGCTGGTCCCACGACCACGGCGCCAGCCCGGCTCAGCCACTCGGACATGAGCTCCACGATCAGATACTCGTCCTCCACCAGGAGGATGCGGCAGCCAACCAAGGATCCTGTGGCTTCGTGCATACGACGTCCCTTCCTAAGTCTCGGCAGCGCCCATGGCGGCCATGTTCTGAAGCATCCGCACCTTGGGGGATTAGCTGATGGGCAATTCGATCAGGCACCGGACCCCGTCCGGCCCCAGGACGTATTCCGTTTTGGCCTGCAAGGCGTAGGAGAGCGCCCTCTCGATCATCTGGCGGCCGTAGCCGCGGCGATTCATCGTCTCAGGCTGAACGTCGACGCCACTCTCGATCCAAGCCAACGCCAGGAACCGGCCCTTATCGTTTCGATTCACCTGCCAGCTGACGGCAAGCTTCCCCGCGCTGTTCAGAAGCGCCCCGTATTTCACGGCGTTCGTCGTCAACTCATGCAGGGCCAAGGCGAAGTTCTGCACCTGGCCGGAGGTGAGGTGCACCTTGGGGCCGGAGATCACGACCTTCAGGGGCTGGGCGTCCACATGGGCGGCCAGTTCCGCCCGAACGAGGGCGCCAAGCTCGACCGTGTCGCTCCCGAACTGGCTCAGCAAACCTTGCGCGCGGCTGAGGGCCTTGAGCCGCGCCTGGAAGTCCGCGGCGGCACCCTCTCTTCCGAGAGTCTTCGCGGCCACCGCGGCGATGATGCCGAGAAGGTTCCGGCTGCGATGCTGCAACTCCGCCACCAGCACCTCCAACCGGGCGGCGTTTCTCCGCACATCCGTCACGTCCTTGGAGATCCCCGCCACGCGCTGCACCCGGCCGGCGGCGTCGTAGAGCGGAAAGTCCGAATTCTCGATCCAGCGTATCTCGCCATCGGAAGGGCGAACGATGCGAAAGGCGAAGGTGATGCGCTCTCCCTCGCGGACGCGTTTGATCATGGAGAACACATGCTCGCGATCCTCGGGTTCGATGAGGTCGAGCCACCGCTCGATGGTGTCGCCGTCCAGCAGCGCCTCCCGGCTTTGTCCGTAGATCGGCGCGAATGCCGGGCTTAGATACTCGAACTGCAGGGTCTCGGCGTTGCGGATCCAGATGAGATCCGAAGAAGCCTCCCCGAACTGCCTGAAGCGCTCCTCGCTCTCCATGAGCCGCTCTTCGGCCGCACGGCGCTCGGTGACGTCCTGGCCGATTTTCAGGAATCCCAGCAGCGTGCCGTCCGGTTCGCGGAGCGCGCGGGTAGACCCGTCGATGAAGACGCGCCTGCCGTCCTTGCGGATGTGCCAGCGGATATTAGGCGCGAAACCGGTCTCGCTGGCCGCCTCGATCTCGCGCTGGGGCTGGTTCATTTCCCGGTCTTCGGGGGTGAAGATGAAGGCGGTGGGCTGCCCGACCGCCTCCTCCGCCGTCCAGCCGAAGACAGCCTGTGCCCCCGCCAGCCAGTGCGTGATGCGGTCCTGCGGGTCGGAGAGGAAGATCGCGTAGTCGAGTGCCGAGTCCACCGTGTGGCGGTACTGCTCCTCGGTCGAGCGCAGTGTCCGGGCAATGAGAAGCCGGTCGATCACCGGGCCCAGGATGGTCGCGTAGGTGCGGAGGAACTGGATCTCGTCGTCGCCGAAGTCGCGGGGTTCGGTGTCGTCCACCTGCAAGAGTCCGTAGGTGCGCCCGCCAGGCAGAAAGATCGGCGCGTTCACCAGGGCGACCACGCCGGCTTCATGCATGAACGGAGGGATCTTGAAGCGGTTCTCCTTGTTTATGTCCTGCGAGATCACCGGCCTGCCCGCCGCTATCGCGAAGGTCTCCGAGGAATGCTCCTCCACCGGCATACGCAACCGGCCGACGATGTCGGGCTCCCAACCCACGCCGGCCCTGACGAAAAGGATCTCTCCCTGCTGCTGGATCTCCAGGATCTTGGCTCGCTTGGTGGTAAGCGCGTGGGCTACGAGGCGGCAGGCTTCCAGCAGGATTTTATCGAGATCGTTCGACCGCAAGGCGAACTCACCGAAGTCGGCGAGCACCTGCTGCCGCTTCATCATCTTCCTGAGGTCGGTCATTGCAGGTCCCGTCACGGTGAGCCTCGCACGCGGCTCAGTAACGCCCCAATACCCTGCAAAGTGGCCAGCACCGGACGACAAATCTGCACGCCGTAAAGCAACTTTCGTTCCGCGAGGATAAGGAGGTCTCTACAGGACAAAGCCACTCATCGGGCCCTGCCCTAGCCCCCACTTCTCTCCTTGTTGAAGGCCGCGGCGATGTCCATCCAGCGCTGCGAGCCGGCCAGTTCGTCCAGTGTCATCGATAGCCTGCGCCGCCAGTTCGGGTGCTCGTCGTTGGTTGCCGGCATATTCACGGGATCGGCCTCGTCCGTCAGGTCGTCGATCTGGACCATGGCCAGCAGCGAGGGCGTCTTGGCGAGGAAGGCATGCCCGGCGATGGCCAAATGCGGCACGTCCGGCTCGCCCTGCTCCATCGGCAGCGCACCGGCATCGCGGAGCGCCTGAAGGAGCTGCGCGCGGTCAGACCGTCGGCTTTCGAGCTGCGCCTCGACGGCGGTGTCATCCAACAGGCCCAGCCGTTTCCGCAGGGCGACATCGCCGGCCTCCCACCAACCGCGCAGCGTCGGCAGATCATGGCTGCCGAGCACGGCCAGGGCGAGGGCGGGGTAGTCGGCCGGGGGCAGGAACTCGCCCGTCTCGCCGTCCTGTTCGAAGAACAATACGCGATAGGACAGGATATTGGCGGCTGCCATGCGCTCGCGGAAGCCTTCGGGAACCGTGCCCAGATCCTCGCCGACGACGAGGCACAGATGGCGGTGGCTTTCCAGCGCGAGGATGCCGACCATGTCCTCCATCGGATACTGGACATAGGCGCCCTCGCTGGGCTTCTGGCCCTTCGGCACCCAGTAGAGATGCTGCAGCGCCATCACATGGTCGATGCGAAGCCCGCCGGCATGGCGCATGTTCGCGCGAAGCAGTTCGATGAAGCTCCGGTAGCCCTCGGCGGCAAGCGCACGCGGGTTGAAGGGCGGCAGGCCCCAGTCCTGGCCTTGGGTGTTGAAGATATCCGGCGGCGCGCCGACCTGCGCCTCCGAAACGACGGCCGCGGAATTGCTCCAGGTTTCCGCGCCGGCACGATCGGCACCGACGGCGAGATCGCGATAGAGGCCGATGGGCATCCCGTGGTTGGCTGCCGCCGCCGCCGCGGCACCCAGCTGCTCATCGGCGGTCCACTGAAGCCAGGCGAAGAAGTCCACTCTTCCGCCATGATGCTTGGCGAAGTCGATGACCTCGGCCGAGTCCGGGTCACGGAAGCCCTCGGGCCACTCGTGCCAGTCGGCCAGGCTGGGGACTTCACCGGAGAAGTGCTCGCGCAGCGCGAGGAAGAGGCAATGGCGCTCCAGAACCTCTCCCTGCTCGCGCCGGAACGCGGCGAATGCCTCCCGCCGGGCGGAAGGGGCAGCGTCGCGGTAAGCGTCGAAGATCGCTTCCAGCACCGGCAGCTTGAGCGCGGTCACCTCGCTATAGGCGACCTGCATCCTGGCGCGGCAGGCATCGAGACGGCGGCGGAAATCCTCGCTGGCGATCAGTGCCTCGGCGCGCGGAGACTCACGCAGCTCGGGTATCGCCGAGACGTCGATATACAGCAGGTTCAGCAGCAGCCGGCTGGCAGGCGAGTAGGGGCTCGCATGCTCCGGCTTGTCGTGGAACATGGCATGCAGCGGATTGAGGCCGATAACCGCCGCGCCCTGCCTGGCGGATAGCTCGACCAGCCGCGCGAGATCGCCGAAATCGCCGATCCCCCAATCGTTCGCCGAACGCAGCAGATAGAGCTGTGCCGCAATGCCCCAGAGGCGCTCGCCCCGCCCCGCCGCGGCCGGCAGCCAGCAGCTGCCCGGCGTGACGATAAGGGTGGTGGCGCGGCCTCCCGGCTCCAGCGTGAGGCGGTGATAGCCCCATGGCAGGTCCGCGGGGAGCGGCAGGCGCCGGCGATGCAGTTCCTGCCCGTCCACCTGCTTTGTCTCCAGCAGTTCGAGCGTGGCGAAGTCGGCCTCGCCGCGCAGCTCGCCGCCTTCCTCCAGGATCAGATGCCAATTGAGGGAGGTGGCAGTGGCAGGCATCACGATCTCGGCGCCGGACGCCTCCGGGCCAAGCACGACGCTGGCCGGCAGGGCATCCCGCCATCCATCCAGCTCCAGCGAATCCAGCGCCGCCCGGATTGCGGCGTCGTCGGCGACATTCAGCCCCATGGCGGTCAGGAGGCCCCGCTTCGCATCGGCGGTCGGGCGGACCATGTCTCCGTGCGCATTCCGGAATTCGGGTTCGATGCCCATGCACAAAGCGAGTTCGTCGAGCCTGGATTCGTCGGCCGCCGCTTCGCCGGCCCGGCCGGACTCCATGGACCAGCGGACGGACCAGGGCCCGAGTTCTCCGCCGGAACCCTCCGCGCCTTCTTGCCATATCACCCGGCCATCGACGGTGGGGAAGCCGGCCACGGCGCGCCCGGACAGATTGGCGGCCAGCACCAGCGTCTCCCCGCCTGCGAGCGACCACCGCACCACCACGGCGCCCGCCCCGATCACCTCGAAGAGACCGCCGCTCCCGATCTGGGACAGGCGCGGCACGATTTCGGCATGGCGCGTGGCGATGGCGCGGCGATACCAGTCCAGCCACTCCGCGTGCGGAGTGCGGGCAAGATCCTCCCAGGCCAGTTTCGCCGAGGTGAAGGTCGACACGGCGAGTGGGTCTGGAATGCGCTCGCGCATCTCGGGATCCTGGAATTCGGGAAAGCGGGCGAACTCCTCCCGACGGCCGTTGCGCACCGCATCGGCGAGTTCGGGGCCGAAGTCGCAGAAGAACGGGAAAGGCTGCGCGGCGGCCCATTCCTCGCCCATGAAGATCATCGGGATCTGCGGCAACAGGAGATAGACCGCGGCAACGGCGCGCACCGCCTCGGCCGGGGCGAAATCCGTCAGACGGTCGCCGAAGGCGCGGTTCCCGACCTGATCGTGGTTCTGGATGAAGGCGATGAAGGCCGTCGGCGGCAGGCTGGCGCTAGGCTCGCCGCGCGCATGGCCCCTGTAGGGCATGACCTCGCCTTGGAAGACGAAGCCTTCCGCGAGGGCGCGGCCGAGCTTCGCGGTATCGCCGCGATAGTCGGCATAGTAGCCCTTGGTTTCGCCGCTGGCGGCGGCGTGCAGCACATGGTGGACGTCGTCGTTCCACTGCGCGGTGTAGCTGGCAGGCTGCCCAGCCCCGGATCGGGTAAGCCGGCTCGCCTGGTTCTCCTCGTTCTCCAGGATCAGGTGGATATGGCGACCGGCTGCCGCCGCGCGAACCCGGTCGGCGATGTCCTCCAGCAGATGCTTTTCGCTGTCGTCGAGAATGGCGTGGACGGCATCCAGACGCAGCCCGTCGAGATGGTATTCCTGCGTCCAATACAGCGCGTTGTTGATGAAATACTCCCGCACCGGGCCCGACGTATGGCCATCGGTGTTGATGGCGGCGCCCCACGGCGTCTTGTGGCGGTCGGTAAAAGTCTGCGGGGCGATGGTGTGGATGTAGGCGCCTTCCGGCCCGAAATGGTTGTAGACGACATCCAGCAGGACCATCAGGCCGCGCGCATGGGCGGCATCGATGAACGCCTTGAAGTCCTCCGGCCGGCCATAGCTGGCATCCGGCGCATAGGGCAGGACGCCGTCGTAACCCCAGTTCCGCACCCCGGGAAAATCGGCGATCGGCATGACCTCGATCGCGGTGACGCCGAGCTCGACCAGATGATCCAGCTTCTGGATCGCCGCGCGAAAGGTGCCTTCCGGCGTAAAGGCGCCGATATGGAGTTCGTAGACGACGGCCTCCTCCCAGGGGCGGCCCTTCCAGTCGCCGTCGGCCCAGGAATAGGCGGCGGGGTCGATGACCTCGCTGGGCCCATGCACATCCTCGGGCTGGAAGCGGGAGGCGGTGTCGGGAACGTTGGTCCCATCGGGCAGCACGAACCGGTAGCGCGAGCCGGCGCGAGCCTCGCCGGTGATCAGGGCGTGCCACCCCTCTTCGAGAGCTGCCATGGGCTGCGGAGCGGCACCGTCGATCTCGATCTGCAATACCTCATGCGACGGCGCCCAGATGCGGAAGCGCACCTTGCCGTCCGGCTGCAGCTCGGCGCCGTAAGGCATCGCATGCACCCTTCGCGCGGGCGGGACCCGACCGAGCAGCGCAAGCAAGCCTCGCAGCGGGATGGCGAGCCAGTCGGGCCGATTGGCGAGTTCGTAGGCCACCTCGTACAGCGCCTTTTCCAGCATGAAGAAATGCAGCAGCCGCTCGGCATCCGCGCGGGCGGCGGGAACGCCGGGCATATCCGGCGCGGCTTCCCAATAGGCGTCGACGAAGGCCTGCGAGGCATCCGCTTCCCAATCCGCCAAGCGCGACGCGGCGGCCCGGTCGGGCAGGGCGCGCGCGGCTGCCGCGGCAGCATAGCCGAGCGAGCGCAGCATGCCGGCGACGTCACGCAGCACCGCCTGCTTGGCGCGGCGCTCGGCCAGGGGCCGCAAGGGCTCGCCTTCGAAATCCACGATCACCGCATCGCCATCGGTGACCAGTACCTGCCCGAGGTGATAGTCGCCGTGATGCCGGGTCCGGGCAAAGCCCGTCGCGCCCTCGATATCCTCGCGCAGCGCGGCTTCGATCGCCGCTTCCCGGCTGAGGACGTCCTCGGCCAGGGACCGGACTTCACCATCGAGCTGCGGCAGGGCACCCCGCAGACCCTCCAGCGCGCGGCGGGCCATCGCCACGGCCGCGCTGCTCCAATCCGAGATATCCGCCTGGACCACCGCTTCTGGGCTGAAGGCGTCATCTTGCGTGTCGGTGCCGAAAGCCCGGTGCATCTCCGCCGTGCGCCGGCCAAGCTGGCACAGCCAAGCCGTCACCTCGAAGAATGCGTCGGCATCGCCTTGCAGGCCGGCGCCGAGGCGGTCGAGCACCCAGGACCACCCGTCGCCGTCATTGGGAACGAAGCGCTGCAGAACCGCCAGGGTGCTGCCGTTCAGTTCCACCCAGGCGAGCGTGTCGGGGGTCGCCTTGAAGCCTGCCACGTCGGACAGGAAGCGACCCACCTCGAGCTCGGGGTGGGTGCCGTCCTCGAGCTTGCGAAGCACCTTGAGGATGGCACCGGCGCCGATGCGGATCGAGGTATTCGACTGCTCGGCACTGCCTCGGCGAATTGCACCCACTTCGGCCACGCGACGCCTGGCCGAATTGAGGTCGCGCAGCATCTCGCGCACGAAGGCGCGAACGAAGGCGTCCAGGGCGAAAGCCTCGACCAGCTGCATGTCACCGCTTGCCGCGCTTTGGTCGAGCTCCGCGATCACGTCGCCGGCCGGCACTTGGCCCGTGGGAACTAGGGCCAGCGGCACGAACAACCGCATTGGTGCCTGCCCAGGCGGCGTCACCCACCAGACCGCGATGGCGGCGGCAAGATCCTCCATGGGGAGAGGATGCAGCCGATCCAGTGCGACTTCCGGTAGGCCCGCATCCTTGGCTGGATACCAGCGCTTGCCCAGCAGAAATCCGGGCATCGCGGCCTCGGCTTCATCCAGCACTGCTTGGGACCACTCCTCACCGGAAAAGCTCGAGGATGGCAGGCCGCCTTGGACGGTACTCGACATGATAGACCCGCATCCTCAGGAGGAATGCTTTTCAACTGTCGTGGACGGGGTGCGGTTGCTCGGCGATCTCCACAATGCGCTGGCATGGACCGGCATCTTACAGGGAGGGGGTCGCTCCGGAAACCAGCGAGAGCGTCGGCCCCGTCGGCTCTGGTTCCCCCGGCATGTCGCGCGTCTCAGGCATGGCCAACCAGAAGATCGCGCCTCCCGCGACCGCAAAGACCGAGAGCGTGAGGAAGGCGACATCGTAGCCGGCACTCACCACGATCCAACCGCTGAGCGCGCCGCTTATGACGCCACCAACCGCATGCACCGTCCCCACTGCCCCCTGGGCGGCGTTGAAATGCCCGCTGCCCTTGGTCAGGTCCGCCACTATCACGGGGAACAACGCCCCGATGAGCCCGGCGCCGATGCCGTCCAACAGTTGCACGCCTATAAGCCACGCAGGTTCGTCGGAGAGGGTGTAGAGCGCGCCGCGAAGCGCCAGGGCGGCGAAGGCGGCAAGCAGCAGCGGCTTGCGTCCCCAGACATCGGCGCGCCGGGCCGCCGTCGCCGCGGCAGGCACCATCACGATCTGCGCGGCCACGGCGCAGGCCGCGGTGAGCATCACGCCGCGCCCAGGATTCCCCAGCGCGAGCTTCTGGGCGACCAGCGCCAGCATCGAACCGTTGGCCAGGTGGAACAGCGCCCCACAGACGGCGAAGATGAGGAGCGGACGGCTGCCGACCAGTGTGCTCCAGATCGTCCGGCGCACCACACGGCCTTGCGTATCCGGCAGCAGGCCCCGCGCGAGTTCGTGATCGATCGCGTCCCTGGGAACGGCGCATACGGCGAATACGCTGCCGAGCGCCGTGAGGCCCATCATCCAGAAGATCACGTCGGTCCCGACGAAAGGAGCCGCGAAGAGGATGACGACGTTGATCACCGCATTGCCGAAGTGGAACAAAGCCTCGTTGCGGCCCGCCCTATGGGCGAAACGGCGGGTGCCGACGATGCCGAGCGACATCGCCGCCAGCGTCGGGGTCATCGTCGTGCCGGCGAGCGCGCCGACGGTCCCCGCCGCGGCGACCCACCAGAACCGCGGGGCGAGCGGGATCACGAAGCAGGCCGCCGTGACGACGAGGACGGACACCGCAAGCAGCGCGCGCTTGGCCCGGATCACATCCACCATGGCGCCGATCGGCGTTTGCGAAACGAGCCCGACCAGCCCCCCGAAGGAGAGCGCCATGCCGATGCTGGCCTCATCCCATGCGTGCTCCGTCAGCAGGTAGACGGTCAGGTAGGCCCCAAGCCCATAGCGCACGTCCGAGAGGATGAAGCTGAGGACGTCCAACGCGCGCTCCGCGCGTGAGTTCACGACCTCCGGCCGATCCTCACCTGCCGGGACAACACTCGGTGCCGCGTATGTGCGGCTACCGCCCATGCATCGGCGTCGCTGTTGGGACGCGGCCGGCTTCCGTGCGCGTCATCAGCGTGGTCACCACCTCGAAGAGGCCGAGCACCACATGCGGGATCCAGACCCGGTCGGCGAAGCCGAACAGCCATGGCGATGCGACGAGCAGGGCGCCGGTTATGACATCGATGGTGAGGTGGGTCTTCATGGAGAAGACGTGCACCAAGCCGAACTCGTAGGCGGTCAGCAAGCCCACGAGGATGATGCCGCCGCCGACCAGCATCGGCACAACCTGAGCGCTGGTCCAGTCGGCGAAGCCGAACAGCCATGGCGAGATCAGGAAGACGGCGCCGGTCAGGTAGTCGAGGACGCCATGGGTACGGGTCGAGATGAAACGCATGTCAGCCTCCTTTCTGGATCGCGCAGCTGGGCCCGCCGCGCATGCTCTCAGCCGGCCAGCCGGACTTCAGGTGCGATACGGTCGTCGCGCCGCCACCAGCCGGGCGACGCCAACACCGGGTGGTCGAGCCGCCCGTCGCGGGCGAGTGCCGCGATGGCCTCGGCGTAGGCCGTGGGTTGGAGCTCGCCGGTGGCGGCATCGAAGGCACCCGGCTCATAGCGGCCGGATCTGCGCGTCAGCAGGCTGCACCAATCCACCGCACCGAAGAGCGCCCAGACGGTGACGGCGCGCAGATCCGCCCCTTCCGCACGCAGCGTGGTGACGGCGTTCCAGCATTCGGCCAGCCAGCGGATCTGCTCGTCGGGCGTGGAGCCGAGATGCGCTTCGGTGACGGCGAGCGGTGTGTCCGGATAGCGCTGCCACGCCTCCCGCAGCCGGGGGAGCCAACCCGTCGCGGCTGTTGGCACCGTCACGCGTACGGCCTCGACATCGGCATAGCTGTGGCGGCCGTTGCCGCCATGGGTGGATGGCGCGTGCAGGGCCAGCCTGTGATCGAGGAAGCGTTCGCTGGTGATGTAGTAGTTGAGGCCCACCAGCATCGGCGCGAGGTCGCCGGTGCGGAAGTCATCCAGCTCCGCCTCGGTGACCCCGGCATCGCGCAGCCGCCGGTACCACGGATGCGAGGCATCGACGCGCCCGTGCAGCAGATCGAGGCTCAGCCAGCGGCGCTGATTCTCATGGTCGGCCTGGTACTGCAGCCGCGGCGTCGCGAAGCTGCGGCCGAGATCTTCGGTCTGCACGAGGCGGGCATTGGGCCGCACCCGCCGGATGGCCCGCATCGCCAGCAGCACGCCGCGGCACTGGATCGCCAGCATGCGCAGGAAGTTCGGTTCGTCGGCCTTGTGCGGAAACCAGTGGCCGTAGAGCCCGGAGAAACGCGCCGTCGTCACCGGCTCGTTCACCGGCGTCCAGTCCTCGACCCATGGGTAGCGACGCGCCACCTCGGCGGCAAAATCCGCGAGCTTCTCGGGGAATTTCGGGTCGAGCAGGCTGGTATAGGCGGGGCCGCTGCCGTGATGAACCAGGCCGACAATGGGGGCGATGCCGAGGCGTTGCATCTCGGCCAGACGGGCATCGTGCCACGTCCAGTCTCGCTGCGCCGGATCGTCCGGTGCCACGCGCTCCCAGCTGACGGGATAACGGAGCTTGCTGATGCCCAGGCGCAGCACCGCCGCGAGATCGCCCGGGCGGCCGATGTGACCGGTTTCCCGGAACTGATCCCGCAGGTCCTCGCCGACCCGAACGACGCTGCACTCCAGCCCGCCCCAGAGTTCCGGCGAACCGGACGCTATCGGAGCGGCCTTTTTTAAATCCTGAATCCCAGCGCGATCATCGGTCATTTTCAATGTCCTGAAGCTGATATGGAGTGTCGATGCTTTGACCGCGTCGTGTGCCTGCTCGGTCATGGCACCAGCCCAGAGGCGACCCTTTGGGCATCCGCGAACAACTCAAAACATCGTCGTCCATGAAAATCTCTCTTACCGAGGCTCCATCTGAACGGCCCGATATCGGCGCAGTTGCTCAACTATGGGAGATAATCTTGGTAACAACATAAGTTAATCTTTACCTTTATGGGTGTTGCGACAAGTTATTCGCAATGGAAGATGCGCTGCTCTTGGCGCTTAGCGAAGTAGATTCACTCTACTCTGGCCGAACAGCAACGGCGCGATGTGCACCCCGACAGGGACGGTCAGACGAGGGAAGTCGCCAAGTCGGCAACCGCCGGAGGCCAGCCGCAGCCCTGGGCAAAACGAGAGGAATTGGAGCAGGGCGACAGCCGAAGGCTCGGGTGTCGGCTTGCTGGCCTGGCGGGCCGCGACGGCTTGCTGAGTCGGAAAATATGGTCGCAAAATACTTGGCGCAAAGTGCCCTATGCTTTCAGGCGCGCACCGTACACAAAATAATACTTATACATTTCGCCGCCCCGCTACACAGCGTCAGTAGCCCCTAAGAGAAAGCTGGAGGCCGGAGCCCCTCAGCCTTTCCCGCCGAACCCGTCCACCAGCTCCGCGATCCGCGCGGGATCACTCTGCTCCATCACCCGCCGCGCGAAGCGCGCGCAGTCGTCGATGTCCAGGCTGCGCACCGCCTGCTTCACGCGGGGGATGGAGCCCGCATTCATCGAGAGGCTGCGAAGCCCGAGCCCCAGCAGTAGCGGCACCAGTTTCGGATTGGCCGCCATTTCGCCGCAGACGCTGACCGGCATGCGCAGCCGCAGGGCCGCCTCGGTCGCGAA
>JAQGHY010000040.1 GCA_028291455.1 Rubritepida sp.
GCAGAGCCCCATGGCGATGGACAGCGCCATGAGGCCGGAGGCCGCCTGCTCCGCGCTCGCCCCCATCGCCCGCAGCCCCTGCAGCACCACGGCGAAGGAGGAGGCGAAGCCGACGAAGCCCGCCAGCAGCCCGGCCGCCAGCGCCGGCCAGGACAGGCCCATCCGCACCCCGCTCAAACCAGGGCCACCTCATCCAGCGCCATCCCCAGCCCCGGCCCCTGCGGCACCGCGACGTAGCCCCGGCGCGGGATCAGGGCGGGGTAGGGCGGCGCCGCCAGATCGGCGAAATAGACCTCGAGCGGCTCCTCCACCGGCGCCGCGGCCAGCAGGTGCAGGCTGGCCAGCAGGCCGGGGCCGAAATAGGGGCAATGCGGCACCACCGCGACGCCGTATCGCGCCGCCAGCGCCTGCACCGCGAGCACGCCGCTGATGCCGATCTTGGTCACGCTCGGCTGCACCACATCGACCGCCCCGGCCGCCATCATCGCCCCGAGGCTGGCCGGCTCGCCGAGGCATTCCCCGGCGGCGATGCCGACGCCGCCCGCCGCCCGCACCGCGGCGATGGCGGCGAAATCCTCCGGCGGCCAGACCGGCTCCTCGACCCAGCGGACGTTCATGCCGGCGACGGCGCGGCAGAATTCCACGGCCTGCTCCGCCGTGTCCCAGGCGCAGTTGATGTCGAGCATCAGCGGGATTTCCATGGGGGCGGCGGCGCGGGCGGCGCGGATGCAGTCGAGGTTGACCTCATGCAGCTTGATATGGCGATAGCCGAGCTGGACCGCCGCGGTGGTGTTGCGCGCGACATCGTCGGGTACGCCATAGCGCAGCAGGCTCGCATAGGCCGGCACGCGCCTACGCGCCGCCTTGCCGAGCATCGCATGCAGCGGCTTTCCCGCGCGCTTGCCCGCGAGGTCCCACAGGGCGATGTCGATGCCGGAAATTCCGAAGGTCACCGCGCCGTTGCGGCCGAAGTTGTGGAAGCGCCGCGCCAGCATGCGACAGAGCCCCGCGATACCGGTTGCATCCTGCCCGATGCAGGCCGGCGCCAGCAGGCGGTCGAGCGCATCCTGGGTGGTGTCCACGAGGTTAAAGCCGAAGCCCTCGCCCCAGCCATGCAGCCCGTCCTCGGTCTCGATGCGGACCAGCAGCGTGTCCATCCCGCGCAGATGCAGGTTGCCGCCGACGCCGGACGCGCCGGCGCCGTAGGTGAAGCTGCTGCGATGGATGCGGCTCTCGACCTTGGTGATCTTCATCGTTTCCTCCTCCGGCATTCCGGCAGATACTTGCACCCATGCCCGGCCCGTAGAAGCCGGGCACCCATGCCCGGCCCGTAGAAGCCGGCATGGAGGAGTTCCATGATCTTGCGCGGCGCACTTGGAATCCTGCTGTGCCTGATGGGCGCGGCCTTAGCGCAGGAGGCCTGGCCGAGCCGCCCGATCCGCCTCGTCGTCCCCTTCGCACCCGGCGGGCCCAGCGACATCGTGGCGCGCGTCCTGACGCCGCGCCTCTCCGCCACGCTGGGCCAGCCCTTCATCGTGGAGAATCGTGCCGGGGGCGCGGGGATCACCGGGCTGGAGACGGTCGCGCGCGCCACGCCGGACGGCTACGTCATCGGCCTGGGCAGCGCGGGCGGGCTCGCCATCGCGCCGCGCCTCGGCCGCGGCACCTCCTACGATCCGCTCCGGGATTTCGCGCCGATCACGCTCGGCGTGCTGGTCCCCGAACCTCTCGTGGTCTCGGCGGCGCTGCCGTACCGCACGCTGGCCGAGCTGATCGCCGCCGCAAAGGCCGCACCGGGCCGGCTGAACTTCGCCAGCACCGGCCCCGGCAGCATGCCGCATCTCGCCGCCGAGCAACTGCGCGCCGCCGCCGGCATCGACATCACGCACGTCTCCTACCGCAGCGGCGGCCTGCTCGCGATGGCGGTGGTGCAGGGGGAGGTGCAGCTGGGCTTCGCCGACCTGCCGGTGCTGCTGGCGAATATCCGCGCCGGCGTGCTGCGGCCGCTCGCGGTCGCGGCACCTCAACGCCTCTCCTGGATCCCCGACGTGCCCACCATGGCCGAGCTCGGCCTGCCCGGGGTGGATGCCAGCAACTGGCACGGCTTCGTCGCGCCTGCCCGGGTGCCGGAGCCCATCCTGGTGGCGCTGCACCGTGCGGTCGCCGGCGCCCTGCGCGATCCGGAGCTGGCGCGCGTGCTGCACGACCAGGGCGCCGTCCCCGGCGGCAACAGCCGCGAGGAGTTCGGCGCCTTCCTGCGCTCCGAGAACGAGAAGTGGGGCGAGGTCATCCGCCGGGGCAACATCCAGGGCGAGTGAAGCCTCAGTCCACGATGAAGAGCTTCACGCCGGTCTGCGTCGAGGAACGATGGGGCGAGTCGCCGAAGTCGGAGACCTGGTAGCTCATGCCGGGCGTGAGCTTGTTGCGCCGGCCGTCCTTCAGCTCGGAATCGAGTTCGCCCTCGATGACGTAGATGACGTGCCCGCGGTCGCACCAATGATCGGCGAGGTAGCCGGGCGTGTATTCCACCATGCGGACGCGGACGTCGCCGATGTTCAGAGTGCGCCAATATCCCATGCCGGTTTCGCCCGGATGTTCGGTGCGCGGCATGGTGGACCAGTCGGTCACGGTGAAGGGGAGGGTGGGGATCTTCATGATGGCTCCTTGACGGGGACCATCATGCGTCCTGGATCCGAATTCGTCGAAGGTGCGGGGAAGCCGGGTTTCCTGCTTCTCCAGACCAGATCAGAAGGCCGGATGGACTGCCTTGCGCCCGTCCCGGCCGCGGCAGCCTGGAGGCGGCGCCGACTGGCCAATCCTCCGACGAGCCGATGTCCCGCCGCCGCCTCATCCTGGATCAGGCCAGCTTTTCGGTCGAAACCTCGTGCAAAGCGCGGCCGGTCTCCGCGAAGGCGGTGATGTTGCCGATCGTGGTCTCAGCAATCGCCGTCAGCGCCTCGGTGGTGAAGAAAGCCTGGTGGGCCGTGACCAGGACGTTGGGGAAGGTCAGCAACCGGGCGAAGATATCATCCTGGAGCACCTGGCCCGACAGATCCTCGAAGAACAAATCGGCCTCCTCCTCATAGACGTCCAGTCCTAGCAGGCCGATGGCGCCGGATTTCAAACCGGAGATCGCCGCGCGGGTATCGACGATGGCGCCGCGGCTGGTGTTGATGAGCATCGTGCCGTGCCGCATCCGCGCCACAGCCGCATCGTCGATCAGGTGGCGCGTGGCTGGCGTCAACGGACAATGCAAGGTCACGATGTGCGACCGCGCCAGCAGGTCGTCGACATCCAGGTATTCCAGCCCCATCGCCATGCCTTCCTCGGCCGGGAAGGGGTCGTGCGCGAGAACCTTGCAGCCGAAGCCTTGCATGATGCGCGCGACGGCAAGTCCGATGCGGCCGGTGCCGATGATGCCGACGCTGCGCCCGCGCATGTCGAAGCCGAGCAATCCATCCAGTGCGAAATTGCCATCCCGCACCCGGTTATACGCGCGATGGATGCGGCGGTTCAGCGCCAGCATCATCGCCACCGTGTGCTCGGCGACCGATTCCGGCGAATAGGCAGGCACCCGTGCCACGGTGATGCCGAGCCGCCGCGCCGCCACCAGGTCGACATTGTTGAAGCCGGCCGAACGCAGCGCGAGGATGCGGATGCCGAGCCTGGAGAAGGTTTCCAACGCCGCCACATCGCATGGGTCGTTGACGAAGGCGCAGACGGCATCGGCGCCTTGGGCCAGTATGGCGGTCTCCGCCGACAGCCGCGCTTCCAGGTAGGTAAGCCGGTGCTTGGCACCCCCCGCGGCGTTGGCTCCGTCCAGGAACTGCCGATCGTAGGGTTTGGCACTGAAGACGACGACATGCATGGAATATTCTCCGGCGGCTGGGCAACGGTACCACGCGCCCCCCCGGGGCCGGAGGCGGCGCGGGCGCTGCCAGGCCGAGCGGGAGGATGCGGATCGGGGATATGGGCCGGCGAAGGCCCTGATGGCCTTTATGCTCGGCGGCTGGAGGCAGGGCGCGCGGCACATCGGGTGTCGCTGGAGGTGCTACGGGAGTGCCGGTATCGCCGTGGCCAGAGTCCTGACCCGCCTCGGTCGACGGTCAGCGGTAGGCTCGCTCGCGGTGCCGCCGCAGAAGCGCCATGTTGCGGCGGTTGGCCCGAAAGAACACATCGCCAACCGCCCCGAGCAGGGGCACTGAGCTTATGGCCGCATCGATGCCGACGTTCGCGATCATGCGGGCCAGCATGCCGCGCGATGCCCCAAGGCGATGAGCCTCCCAGATCAAATATCCGGACAGCGCGGTAGATATCGCCGGGCCTGCCGCGGGCACTAGGCTGAGGAGCGCATCTGCGCCGAACCTGATGCCGGTGCCGGGAATACGCCAGCGGCTGTCGAGCAGATCCGCGATCAGATCGAGACGCCGGGTGCCGGAGCCGAGCAGGAGCTTAGGCTGCCACGCAGCCGCTGCCGTCGAGGTGATTGCGTTCATGCCCATCAAATGGTGAGCCTTGCCTGCCGATCAATCGACCGCCACGGATCTTCTTCTCAGTGATGCGGCATGTCGGAGGCGGTTGCGGTGGCGCCTGGGCGCGGTCAAGCTGGCGCCCCGCAGAGAGCCCCGCAGATGACGCTACGCCACGGCCTGGAAATCCG
>JAQGHY010000171.1 GCA_028291455.1 Rubritepida sp.
CGAGCGCCGCGCGCAGCCGTTCCGCGATGGATGGCTCGGCGATGGCGAAGCCCAGGCGCAGCCCTGCCAGGCCGTGGAATTTGCCGAAGGAGCGCAGCACCACCATGCCGCCCGTCTCGACATCCCCGGCCAGGGTTTCGTCGCTGGGCGCGGCTTCCATGAAGGCCTCGTCCACCACCAGCAATTGCCCCCGCGCGAGGCCCAGCAAATCAGCGCGGGTCAGCAGCCGGCCATCGGGGTTGTTCGGATTCACCACCGTCAGCAGCTCCGCCGGCTGAGGCTCGGCTGTCTCAATGACGTCATGCCCGGCCAGCACGGCGGCCCGGGCGTGCTCGGCATAGGTCGGACCCAGCACGCAGGCGCGGCCGGGGGGCAGCAATCCCGCGATGAGCGGCAGCAGGATCTGCGTCCCCGGCGCGGCCACAACCTGAGCCACATCTCGCGCCCCGTATCGCACCGCCGCCAAGGCACAGAGCCGAGCAAGGTCCGCTGGCTCCGGCAGGCGCGTGAAGGCCTCGGTCGCGAACGGTGGCAGCGGATAAGGGAAAGGGCTGATGCCGGTGGAAAGGTCGAGCCAAGGCTCCGCCGCCATAGGAAAGCGCTCCCGCGCCTCGGTCAGATTGCCGCCATGCGGCGCGGCTCGTGTCGCCTGTTCCATACGGGCCGGAAACTCTTCGCCCCGCGCGGATTTGGCAAGGCGGCCGGAACGAACTGTAACGCTAACCGTCACTCCACGACGATATGCGCCTCGCGCACCACGCGGCCCCATTTCTCCGACTCACTGACCAGGAAGGCCGCCAGCTCCTCGGGCGTGCTGGACTGCGGATCGACGCCGGCCGAGGCCATGCGCTGCACGGACAGCGGCGCGGCTAGTGCCTCGCGCAGGGTCTCGCTTAGTCGCGCGATGGCATGGGTCGGCGTGCCCGCCGTAGTCATGACCGCGCCCCAAGATGTCGCCGTCGCCTGAGGCAGGCCCTGCTCGGCCAAAGTAGGCACCTGGGGCATTAAGGGGTGGCGCTGCGGCCCGGTGAC
The DNA here is from genome assembly GCA_028291455.1 of Rubritepida sp. Lineage (GTDB taxonomy): Bacteria > Pseudomonadota > Alphaproteobacteria > Acetobacterales > Acetobacteraceae > Roseococcus. Next base: position 1,033 of record JAQGHY010000171.1, read on the forward strand.
CGCCAGCGCTCGCAGCCTGCCGTCCTGCACGGCACCGACCGTCGCCGCAATCTGGACCAGCATCATCTGGATCGTGCCGGCGAGGAGATCGTTCATCGCCGCTCCTGATCCGCGATAGGGGACGTGCAGCAGCTCGATCCCCGCGGCCAGACGGAACAGCTCCGCCGCGGTATGGGTAGAAGCGCCATGGCCCGAGGAGCCGAAGGACAGAGCGCCCGGCCGCGCCTTGGCCAGGGCGATGAATTCGGCGAGATTCCGTGCCGGCAGCGACGGCGGCACCACAATCACCATGTCGCTGGTGTAGCACATGCCGACCGGCGCCAGGTCGCGCGACGGCGAGAAGCCCATGTTGCGATAGATGTGCGGATTGGTGGCCAGCAGCCCCGTCACGCCCATCAGTAGCGTGTGGCCGTCGGCGGGGGCGCGGGCCACGATCTCGCCGCCGATATTGCCGCCCGAGCCGCCCCGGTTCTCCACGATGATAGGCTGGCCCAGCCGCTCGCCCATCTGGTCGGCGGCGATGCGCGCGGCGACGTCGGTGCTACCGCCGGCGACGAAGGGCACGATCATGCGCAGCGGGCGCGTTGGCTGCCATTGCGGCTGCGCTTGCGCCGCGAGGGGCAGCACGGCCGCGGCGAGAACGGAACGGCGGCGGATCGAAAAGGACATTGGACGGCGCCTCCCAGCGCGATTGCGACAAGGATTGCCGCCGCATGACGCCCGGCGCAAGTCGTGGCGGAGTCCCCAATGCTAAAACTCGCCCGCGCCCGGGATCCGGCCTACGCTGCATCGCAACATGATGCCGCGGAGCTGAGACCATGATCGATCGCCGGACGATATTGCGCGTGGCCGCCGCGGCGCCCCTCCTCCCCGCACCGGGGATTGTCGCCGCGCAAGCCAGCCGGGTTCTGAAACACGTGCCGCTGACCGATGTGACCGTGCTCGATCCGGTCTGGACCACCGCCTATATCACGCGCGACCACGCCGCCATGGTCTACGACACGCTCTTCGCCCTCGATGCCGAGTTCCGGCCGCAGCCGCAGATGCTGGCGGGCCACACCGTCTCCGAGGACGGGCTGCGCTGGACGCTGACGCTGCGGCCCGGCCTTCGCTTCCACGATGGCGAACCCGTGCTGGCAAAGGACTGCGTGGCGAGCGTCGCGCGTTGGTGCCAGCGCGACTCCTTCGGCCAAGCCCTCTGGGCCGCTACCGACGAGCTCGCCGCGGTAGACGACACGACCATGGCGTTCCGCCTGAAACGCCCCTTCCCCCGCCTCGCCTTCTGCCTCGCCCGAAGCGGCGCACCCTATCCGGCGATGATGCCCGAGCGGCTGGCGAGGACGAGTGCTTTCACCCAGGTGTCCGAGGTCTGCGGCAGTGGACCGTACCGCTTTAAGGCGGATGAGCGGCTGACCGGCGCGCGCGTCGTCTACGAACGCTTCGCGGATTACCGCCCCAGGGAGAGCGGTACGCCCAGCTTCACCGCCGGCCCGAAGATCGTGCATTTCGACCGCGTCGAATGGCTGGTCCAGCCCGATGGCGGCACGGCGGTCAACGCGCTCCTCGCGGGCGAGGTCGACATGGTGGCCAATCCGCCGAGCGACCTGATGCCGCTGATCCAGCGCAACCGCAATCTTCGCATCCACCACCTCGATCCCCTGGGCAATCTCGCGCTGATGCGGGTCAACCACCTGCATGCACCCTTCAACAATCCGGGCGTGCGGCGAGCGGTGCTATCGGCCGTCCACCAGGACCAGTTCATGCAAGCGATGATGGGCCAGGACCGCACGCTCTGGCGCGACGGTGTCGGCATATTCGCCCCCGCCTCGCCCATGGCCAGCGACGCCGGCATGGAGGTTCTCCGCCAGCCCAAGAGCTTCGACGAGGCCAAGCGCGCGCTGGAAGCCGCCGGCTACCGGGGTGAGCGCGCGGCCATCATGGTCTCGACGGACAGCCCGAAGCTGATGGCGATCGGTGAGGTCGCCTCGGACATGATGCGCCGCATCGGGATGAACGTGGACCAGCTCACGATGGATTGGGGCTCGGTGATCCAGCGTCGCGCGAAGAAGGAGCCGGTGGACCAAGGGGGATGGAGCGCTTTCTTCACCACCTTCTCCGGCTCGGACATGTTCGACCCGGCCGGGCACTTGGCCCTGCGCGGCACCGGCGACCGCGCCTGGTTCGGCTGGCCCACCAGCGAGAGGATCGAGACGCTGCGGACTGGCTGGCTCGAAAGCGGCGACGAAGCCCAGCAGAAGCGGATCTGCGAGGACATCCAGCGCGAGGCCCTTCAATCGGTGCCCTTCATGCCGCTCGGACAAGTGTTCTATTCGACGGCGGCGCGCCGCAACCTCACCGACATGCTGTCTGGGTTCAACATCTTCTGGAACATGCGGCGGAGCTAGAGGCCGAACCTATCCCGCAACCGTCCCTGCAGGATGGCATAGGACACCCCGAGCTTCCAGAAACCGTGGAACGGGATCGGCTTGATCGGCAACACCGGCAGGTCGAGTTCCGCCGCCGGCTTGCCCAGCAGGCGCAGCGCGATCTGCCTGCCCATCGCCGTTCCCATCGCCACGCCGCGCCCGTTGTAGCCGAGGCCGGCCAGCAGGCCCGGCGCGGGCTCGTGCAGATGCGGATAGTGGTCCTTGGTCGCGGCGATCTGGCCGTTCCAGCCATGCGTCCATTCGGCGCCCGCGATCTCGGGCCAGAGGCGCGCCGCGTAGTCCATGAGGTAGCGGATCGGCTCCAGGCTCGTCAGCGGCGATTGCGGGCCGCGTCCGCCCATCAGCAGGCGGTTCTGCTGGTCCATGCGGTAGTAGACGGTGATATGGCCGGCCTCATACAGCGAGGCTCGGCGCGGCATGATGCTCCGCGCGGTCTCCTCGGGCAGCGGCGCCGTGCTGGCGATCGAGCTATAGACCGGCACCACGCTCTGCCGCAGCCCGGGCCAAAGGTCGCCGGTATAGCCGTTGGTGGCGAGCACGACCTGGTCGGCGCTAATCTCGCCACGCGGCGTGCTAACGCGCCATCCCGCACCACTGCGCGCGAGCGCCGTGGCGGGCGTGCCGCCATGGATGCGAGCGCCCAGTTGCATCGCGGCACGCGCCAGTCCACGCGCATAGGAGAGCGGCTGCACGTCACCGCCGCGCCGGTCAAGCATGGCGCCGGCGTAGCGGTCGGTGCCGGTGAGCCGCTCAGTCCCGAGAGCGTCGAGAATCTCCACCGGCCAGCCTCGACGCGCGCACTGCTCGGCAGTGACGGCCACGGTCCGCGCATTCGGCGCGCCTATGGCGGCGCGGATCGTGCCCTCCTGCCGCGCCTCGCACTGGATCTGGTGGCGGCGGATCAGTTCGAACACGGCATCCGGCGCACCATAGGAGAGCGCCAGCATGCGACCGCCGAGCTCGGCGCCGAAATCCGCCTCGACCTCATCGGGGTCCGGCTTGAGGCCGGGATTCACCTGGCCGCCATTGCGGCCGGAAGCGCCCCATCCAGGCTCCTCCGCCTCGATGACGATCACATCCGTGCCGGCTTCCGCCAGATGCAGCGCGGTTGAGAGGCCGGTGAAGCCGTCGCCGATGATGCAGACGGAAGCACGCGCAGCACCCTCCAGCGGCGGCGTGTCCGGCGCGGGGTTTGCGGTATCGGCATAGAGGCTCGGTGGCAGCATGGTTCAATCCAGGGGTCGTAGGACGCGCCGCAGAAAATCCTGCGTGCGGGGCTCGCGCGGTGACGTGAGAATGTCGGCGGGCCGGCCCTCCTCCACCACCCGGCCGCGATCCATGAAGACGACATGGTCCGCCACCTCACGCGCAAAGCCCATCTCGTGGGTGACGACGGCCATGGTCATGCCGCCACGGGCGAGGTCCCGCATCACGGTCAGCACCTCGCCGACGAGTTCTGGGTCGAGCGCGCTGGTCGGCTCGTCGAACAGCACGGCTTTGGGCCGCATGGCCAGCGCGCGAGCGATGGCCACGCGCTGCTGCTGCCCGCCGGAGAGCTGCGACGGCCAGGCATCCTCCTTCCCCGTCAGCCCCACCTGCGCCAGCAATTCGCGCGCGTGCTTCTCGGCGGAGGCGCGGCTTTCTCCGGCGGCGTAGATCGGACCTTCCGTCACGTTCTCCAGCGCGGTGCGATGGGGGAAGAGGTTGAAGCGCTGGAACACCATCGTGATCTGCTGGCGCGTCATGCGGATCTCCGGCCGGCTGCGGTCCACACGCTGGCCGAGCACGCGGACCTCGCCGCCCTCGTAGGATTCGAGCCCGTTTATGCAGCGCAGCAGCGTCGATTTTCCCGAGCCGGAGGGTCCGATGATGCACACCACCTGCCCCTGCCGCACGGTGAGGCTGATGCCGTCCAGCACGCGGTTCGTGCCGAAGGATTTCTGCAGCCGGTCGATCTCGATCATCGCCGCCCAAACCTTTTTTCCAGCCGCGCCACCAGCAGGATCAGCGGGATGCTGAGACAGAGATAGAGCAGCGCCGCCATGGTCCAGACCTCCTGGTTCTTGAAGGTCGAGGAGGCGATGAGCCGCGCCTGCGTCGAGAGCTCGGCCACGGTGATCACGCTCGCCTGGCTGCTGTCCTTCATCAGCATGATGAGGTTGTTGCCATAGGGCGGCAGCACGATCCGCACGGCCTGCGGGAGCACCACCCGGCTGAGCACCCGGGCGCGCGTCATGCCGAGGCTTTCCGCCGCTTCGACGGTCCCGGCGTCGACGGCGAGGATGCCGGCGCGGAACACCTCGCCCATATAGGCGGAATAAGCGATGCCGAGGCTGATGACGCCGGCCTGGAAGGCGTTCAGGTCCACGCCGAGGTCCGGCAGCACGAAGTAGATATAGAAGAGCTGCACCAGGATCGGGATGCCGCGGATCGTGTTGGTGAAGGCCATCGCCGGCCATTCCAGCCAGCGCCTTCCCGAGGTCCGCATCAGCGCCCAGACGATTCCGAGCGCGGTGGACAGGACCAGGGAGCAAAGGGTGACGGCGATCGTCACCCAGACGCCTTGCAGCAGGATGGGCAGGAACTGCTGCCCATCGCGCAGGAAACCTTCGAAGGTCAACGGATCAGTCGGCCGACGCCGGCAGGTTCCACTTGGTGAGCAGCTGCGCGAAGGCGCCGTCCGCCTTCATCGCGGCGAGGGCGGTATTGATACGCGCCATGACCGGGTCGCCCTTGCGTGTGCCGATCGCAATGCTGCCGACGACCGAGGGCCGGTAGTCCGTCAGCAGCCGTACGCCGCGGAAGGTGCCCTGCGCGATCTGGTAGGAGACGATCGGCGAGTCGCCGAAGCCCGCCGCGATGCGGCCGAGCGAAACGTCGCGCATGATGTCCCCGATGGTGTCGTAGGTGCGGACGTCCAGCCCCGCCGCGCGCAGCGGTTCGATGTAGAGCGTGCCGATCTGCGCGCCCGCCGCGACGCCGCGCATGTCGGCCAGGCTGCGCCAGGCGCGGGTCTCTCCTTCGCGCACCGCCACGCCCTCGCCGTAGCCGTAGACGGGTTCGGAGAAGTCGATCTGCTCCCGGCGCGGCGGCGTTGCCAGCATCGCGGCGGAGATGATGTCGATGCGCGACGAGGTGAGCGAGGCGACCAGCGCCGCGAAGGGCGTCGCCTGCACATCCACGGCAAAGCCCTGGCGGCGGCCGATCTCGGTGATCAGATCGACCATGAAGCCGGTCACGGTGTTGGTTCGGGTATCGAGAAAAGTGAAGGGGATGCCCGATGCCGTGGCTCCCACCCGAAGGGTCTGCCCTTGAGCCAAAGCGTCCCGGCCGATGAGGCCCAGCGCAGCGCCGGCCCCCAATACATGACGACGACTGAACATGCCGGACCCTCTCGCAATTGCGATATAATGAGGGCACGGCTGGGGGAATGCTTCAAGCTGAAGACGTCTGGATCGGCCCGGCGATGCAGGAAAGACACAATGTGATCAGAGAGTGTGGAGAACGGGTCACGGCCCATGGTGCGGCGCAACTGTTCGCTGCTACATTCCCATCCATGGGTGAAAGCCGCCTCTCGCCTCGACTTGCGCTGTTGGCAGCGACCTTGCTTGCCGCCTGCGCGGCGAGTGGTTCGGACGTCGTCGACCGCTCCGGCCGCACGGCCCCCTCCGGCATGCAAAGGGCCGCGACGAGCGGCGTCTTCGGCAATTTCCTTGTCGGCCGCTTCGCCGCCGACGAGCAGGATACCGGCGTGGCGGCCGACAGCCTGCTCTCCGCCCTGCAGGCCGAACCCAACCAGCTGGAGCTGGTGCAGCGGGCCTTCGTCGCCGCGGTGATGGATGGCCGTCCGGACGCACTGCGCCTCGCACGCCGCCTGCCGGAGAATTCCACCGCGCAGCTCGTCCTGTTCGGCGCCGACATCGTGGGGGCGCGCTGGGACCGTGCCGAAAGCCGCGCCCGCGCGCTCGGCCGCCAGGGTCCGATGCAGGCGCTGCAGCCCGTGCTCGTCGCCTGGAGCCTGGCCGGGCGCGGCCAGACCGACCAGGCCATCGCCTTGCTGCGCCCGCTGGCGGAGCAGGGCCGCTTCCGGGCGTTGAACGCGCTGCACGCCGCCCTCATCGCCGATGTCGCCAATCGGCCGCGTGAGGCCGAGCGGTACGTGCGCCTGGCCTTGGCCGGCCAGCCGGAACCGACGCTCCGCCTCGCCGTGCTGGCCGCCGGCATCCTGAACCGGGCCGGCCGCAATGCCGAGGCCGTGCGCCTCCTCGACCAGCTTGCCGAAACGCATGACGAGTTGGCGCTCGCCGTGCTCGAGCCCGCGCGCAGTTCCGTGCTGACCTCGCGCAGCATTCAGGGTCCCGCCGATGGCATCGCGGAGGCCTACGTGGCGCTCGGCAGTGCGCTGCGTGGGCAGGGGCTCGAGGAAATGGCCGGCCGGCTCGCGCGGCTGGCGCTGCGGCTGCGGCCCACCTTCGGCCCGGCGCTGCTGCTGCTCGCCGATACGCTGACCGAGAGCGAACAACTCGACGCCGCCGTGGCGACCCTCGCGACTATCCGCGCGGACGATCCGCTCTACGGCCCTGCCCTGCTGCGCCGCGCTTCCTTGCTCGACCGGATGGATCGCCTGGCCGAAGCGGAACAGTTGCTGACCGAGACCGCGGCCGCGCTGCCGGCCCTGCCCCAGCCGCTGACGCGCCTGGGCGACATTCTTCGCCGCAGAGGGCGCTTTGCCGAGGCGGCCGTCGCCTATGACGGCGCGATAGCCCGCATTCGGGAGGCGCGGGAATACGACTGGCCGCTTTTCTACGCTCGCGGCATCGCGCGTGAGCGTTCGAGCAATTGGGTAGAGGCCGAGGCAGATTTCCTGCGCGCCCTCGCCCTCTCGCCGGACCAGGCCTATGTGCAGAACTACCTGGCCTATACCTGGGCGGATCAGGGCGTGAACCTCGAACGCGCCCGCGCCATGCTGGAGGGCGCCATCGAGCAGCGCCCGCAGGACGGCAACATCGCCGACAGCATGGGCTGGCTGCTCTTCCGCATGGGCGACCTGCCCGGCGCGATCCGCGAGCTCGAACGTGCCGTCGAGCTGGAGCCGCGCAACGCCACCGTGAACGATCATCTGGGCGACGTGTATTGGGCGGCCGGACGCCAGGCCGAAGCCCGATTCCAATGGCGCCGCGCCATCGGCATGGACCCCGAACCGGCCGACGCGGCCCGGCTTGAGGCCAAGCTACAGGGTGGCCTGCCGATGCCGGTCAGCCGCTGAGTCCATGGTCGAGATCGAGACCGCGCTGGCGAAGGTGAACCTGTACCTGCATGTCACGGGGCGGCGGGCGGATGGTTTTCACCTGCTGGACAGCTTGGCCGTCTTTGGGCCCGCCACCGATACGCTGAGCGCCACGCGCTCGGACGACCTGACGCTGAGTTTGGATGGCCCTTTCGGCGCGACGCTTTCCGCCGAACCCGACAATCTCGTCCTCCGCGCCGCGCGGGCATTGGCCGCCGCGACGGGGCATGAAGCGGGTGCGGCATTGCGTCTCACCAAGCGGTTGCCTGTCGCTTCGGGCATCGGCGGCGGCTCGGCCGATGCGGCCGCTGCGCTTCGGTTGCTGAACCGGCTCTGGAACACGGGGCTGAACGAAACATCGCTGGCCGCGATTGCGGCACCGTTGGGTGCGGATATTCCGGTCTGCGTCGCGTCCCGTCCCGCACGGATGCAGGGCGTGGGCGAGATCATCCTGGCGGCGCCCTCGCTGCCGGAATGCGGACTGCTCCTGGTCAATCCGGGCGTGCCGCTGGCCACGCCGGCGGTGTTCCGGGCGCGGCAAGGCGGATTTTCACCGGCTGCGGAACTGCCCGCATCATGGCCGGATGCGAAGGCCATGGCCGCTGACCTGCGGCTGCTCGGCAATGATCTGGAGGCGCCGGCTTTGGCGCTTTGCCCGGTGATCGCGAAGGTTCTGGCGGCGCTGAGTGCCCAGCCGGGCTGCCTGCTGGCGCGGATGAGTGGCTCGGGCGCGACCTGCTTTGGCGTATTCGCCTCCGCCGCAGCGGCCGAAACGGCGGCACTGGCGATGCCGCGGGAATGGTGGGCGGCGGGAGGGGGGCTTTACGGCGCCGGGCCGCCCTCGCTACATCGCGGGACCGCTGGGGTGTAGCCAAGTGGTAAGGCAACGGTTTTTGGTACCGTCATTCCTAGGTTCGAATCCTAGCACCCCAACCACCCAGTCAGCCTGACGTAGACGATTTCAAGGGGCGGCAGCCCTGCCCGCGAAAGCCCCGGCTTCCCCCCACAATGCAGTAGAGGCAGCGGCGAAGATGAGGGCGCTATCTGCTCTCATCGGATCCGCATCAGCCGGCTACGTCGATCCGAGAGAGGCAATTCGGCAGTACAATCGCCGATAAGCCTTGGCCCAGCTGCACGATCATTCCAACCGGATGCCCCGCCGTCGGATGAGATCGGCCCACCGGCGCGTGTCCTCGATCTGCTTCGCCGCGAACTCCGCGGCGGAGCCGCCTGCCGGCTCCATGGCGAGGCTCTCTAGACGCGGCTGAAGCTCGGGAAGGTTCACGGCCGCCCGGGCCTCACCGGCCAGCCGGTCCAGGATCGGCTGCGGCGTGCCCGCCGGGGCGAAAAGCGCGAAGTCGACGGAGGCGCTGTATTCCGGAAATCCGCTTTCCGCGAAGGTCGGCACCTCCGGTGCCCGGGCGCTGCGCTGAGGCGCGGTGATAGCCAGCGCCCGCAGATCGCCCGAACGCACGAAGGGCAAGGCGACCGAGGCGTCGATGAAGGACATCGCTGTCTCGCGCTGCATGACCGCCTGCGTCGTCTGCGCAGCCGATCGGTAGGGCACGTGGACCATCTCAGCGCCCGTCATGTCGAGCAGCAGCTCCACGAAGAGATGACTGGTCGAACCCGCTCCGGCGGAGGCATAGGTGACGGTGGCGGGCTGGGCCTTAGCCGCGGTAATCAGCTCCGCGAGGCTGCGCCAGGATGCCGTCGGGTGGACGCAGACGAAGATTGGAGTGGTGGCCAACAACCCGATAGGCGCGAAGGCGCGCTCGATGTCATAGGGCAAACGATCATACAGCGCCGTAGCCATAGCATATGTGCCGTTAGGGGCGATCGCGATGGTGTAACCATCGGGCCGCGCGCGCGCGAGCTGCGCCATCCCGAGCGTGCCACTCGCCCCCGCGCGGTTATCGATCGGAAGCGGCTGGCCAAGGGCGATTGCCATATGCTGCGAAAGCAGCCGCGCGAGGATGTCCGTCCCACCACCGGCACCGAAGGGCACGATCAGCGAGATCGGCCGGCCCGGCCAGCGCTCCTGCGCCTCGGCGGATCGAGAGCCATGGAAGCCGGCTCCGAGTACGAGGGAAGCGAGAAGGCCTCTCTTGTTCAGCATGGAATGGTTTCCTCCGAGATCGATTCTTTGTTGGCTTGATCTGCAGGAGTGGGGCTTTCACGCCGCCATCTCCGTTCCGTAGCTCACCCCGGCAGCAGGCGAGGCGTGATCTTGCGTCCCGCAAGGATGCCGTCACTCACGGGATCGAGCAGCCCGGCGGCGCCGGCGATGGACCACCAGGGATCGTCGGCGCGATGGATGATGAGGCATTCCAGGCTTCGGGTCTGGAACCCACCCTCATGGGAATGGGCGAGCGCGATATGCGCGATCTCCTCCGGCAACCCAACGGCAATGCAGATATGCGCGCCGTAGACGGGATGCCGCAGGGCAGGAAGGCCTGACTGAGACGGATCGCCCTGCCAGCGAGCCTGATTCTCAGGATCAAACTCCCAGGCCTTGCCTACGTCGTGCAACAACCCGCCGGCGATGATGATATCGCGGTCGATCCGTGCCTCGGGAAAGGCTCCCACGAAATCATCCGCGATCGCGAGAGCGATCCGAGTAACACTGCGCAGATGATCTGCCTGGTTGCCGCGCCTGAGGCGGAGCGTGCCCGGATTGGCCTCGCCTGGGATGTCGGTGACGCGATCGAAAGCGCTCTGGGCCAGGGCATAGGCCCAAGCCTCGATGGTCTTGGAGCGCAACTCGTCATGCGTGATCTGCGCAATCTCGGGCAGATCCTCCAGCACGTGGTCACGCAGTGACGGGGTGATCGGCCTGCGCTCGCGACGGTCGAGGAAGTTCATGGCGCTCATCTGTCCTATCCCACCCGGCACAGACGGGACGCGATTAGGAGTGTCGCAATTCCGGGGAAACAGCAAATCAATGGAACTTGAAGCACGATATCTCAGCTCTCGACCACGCAGGGCTGGCTTCAGACGATGTGTCAGCGCTTCAGCAACCCTGTGAGTCAGCACGTCATCCGACCTGGTGCCGGCCTCCATCCGCAGAGTGGTCCGACGAGAGGAGCACCCACCCGTCCCCAGCGAAGCTCGGCGCTCTGTCATCCTTAGCCGGGAGACAGGTTCGCGGCTGACTGCGTCCACAACCAACCAATCGGCCCAAAAACCGACGCGTTGCCTTCGCTACGCCCTGAGGAAGCGCCGCACGCCCAGATGGATCATCGCCGCTGAAGACGCCGCGGCGAGCGTGTTCTCGCCCGTCGTCTCCGAAGCCTGCGGCAGCCGCTTCGCGATGTCCTCGCGTGCCGCGTGCAACGCCGCCGCGAGGCGGTAACCTGCCTCCTCCTCCAGCCCCGGCCGTGCCAGCACGAGGCTCCACGTCCCGACCGAGGGGATCGCCGCCTCCTGCCCCACATAGCTTACCGCGGGCAAAGACATGGGCTGGAGCGTCGGATCCGCATTAAGGATCTGGACGCATTCGGCGGCCCTCGGCGGCAAGAAGCGAATGCCGTGCTCGCCCTTCGCCACGCCGGCGAAGCCCGGCCATCCCGCGCCACCACCCCAGAGCGCGGCGGCACGCCCGTCGAGCACCATGGCCGGCCCGTCGCCCGCCTTGTCGAGCAGGATCGGGTTGAAGTCACGCTCGATGTCGAGGCCGAGCCCTGCCATCACCTGCCTCGCCAGCACCACGAAGCCAGAGCTCTTCGCGCCCCAGACGATGGTCTTGCCGAGCAATTCCTCAATGCTGCGTTCCGGCGCGTCGCCACGCAGCGCGAACATGCCGGGCGTTGCGTACATCGCCGTCAGGATGGTGATGCCCTTGCCGCTGTTGAGCGCGGCCATCGCGGTCTCGCCCGCGACGAGGCCGAGATCCACGCTGCCCTCCGCCAGCAGGTTCACGTTCTCGAGGCTTCCCTTGGTGTTCTGGCAAGTCACCGTGATGGAAGGATCAGCCGTCATGACGGCGCCTGCGAAGGCGTCGCCATAGGCGGGGAAGCCGCCGCCGGGAGTCGCAGTGGCAAGGGTGACGGTGATTGGGTTCACTTGGCGGCCTCCAGCATCTCGGCGGCGATGGTGCTGGTGTGAATCGCTGCGGGTACGCCGCAGTAGAGCGCGATGAGCAGCAGCACGCTCTGGATCTGCGCCTCGGTGCAACCGTTTGCGATGGCCCCTCTCATATGGACCTTGAATTCCTCGGTGCGGTTGGAGGCGGCGGTGATGCCGAGCATCACGAGGCTGCCAATCTCCGGTGAGAGCCCCTCGCGCATCCAGATGTCGCCATAAACATAGGCGTTGATGATGTTCTGGAGCGGCGCGCCGAACTCGCCCGCGGCCGCCATGCGCGTCTCGACGGCGGCCTCTCCAAAGAGGGCTTTGCGCAGGGCTATGCCCCGTTCGCGCAACTCGCGGACCGTTAGATCGTCGAACTCCATCTGCTTCTCCAATTATCCGGATAAATGATTAGACTGCCCCTCTATAGGACAAGAAATAAGCGCACTGGAAGGGTTGCGCGGAGTATCAAATATCCGGATATTTGCCGTCAAGGCTGGACCAACCGGCCTCCGCGATTGAGGGAAGAACGTCACATGCTCCGGGTCCTGCGCCGTCTGCTGCCGCTCCTGTGCCTGCTCGGATGGGCGATGCCCGCCGCGGCGCAGGACTATCCCGTCCGCCCGCTGCGGATGATCGTCCCCTTCCCCGCTGGCGCGGGACCGGACCTGGTGGCGCGCCTCGTCGCCGAGCACCTGCGGGAGAACCTCGGCCAGCCGGTGGTGATCGACAACCGGCCGGGCGCGCTCGGCAGCATCGGCGCGTTGGAGATCGCGCGCGCGCCGCCGGATGGACACACGCTCGGCATCATCACCAACAGCACGCATGCCTCGAACGTCTCGATGTTCCGACGGCTGGCCTATGACCCCATCAACGACTTCGCGCTCATCGGCCGCGCGATCACGACGGCGATGGTGCTTCTGGTACGACCGGAGTTTCCCGCGCAGACCTTCCCGGCCTTCCTCGAATATGCGCGGCGCAATCCGAACACGATCTCCGGCGGCTATGGCTCGGGCGCGGCGCAGATGTCGCTGGCGCGACTGCGTACGGCAGGCGGCGTGCTGGCCGAGCCGGTACCCTATCGCGGCGTGCCGCTGGCCGTTGCCGATGTGATCCAAGGCAGCCTAACCTTCTCGCTCGCCGACTACGCGATCTCGCTGCAGCAGATGCAGGGAAACGTGCTGCGCGGCCTTGCTGTGACGGCGGCGACGCGAAGCGAGCTCATGCCCGACTTGCCGGCGATGGCCGAGTTCCTGCCGGGCTTCGACGTGACCATCTGGTACGGCTTCGCAGCCCCCGCGCGTACGCCGCAACCGATCGTGGATCGGCTGGCGTCGCTGGTTTCCGGCTATTTCTCGATGCCCTCGACGCGCAGGCGGATGGCGGAGATCGGCCTCAGCACCGCGCCGCAGAATCCGGCCGAGTTCCAGGACTTCATCCGCGCCGAGATCGTGAAGTGGACCGCGGCGGCCCGCGAGGCGGGGATCGAGCCGCAGTGAGCGATATCGCATGACAGACCAGCCCATCATCGACGCGCATCATCACATCTGGCGGCTAGACGCGGTGCCCTGGCTGAAGGGGCCCCAGGTGCCGCGCATCTTCGGCGAGTATGGGGCGCTGCGCCGCGACTATGGGATCGAGGAGTACCTGGCGAATTGCCGAGCCGAGGGCGTGGTGAAGTCCGTGTTCATCCAGATCAATGTCGCACCGGACGCCGAGGTGGAGGAGGTGGTCTGGGCGCAGTCGGTCGCGGAAAGGCATGGCTTCCCGCACGGCATCGTGGGCTATGCGGACCTCGCCGCGCCGAACCTGTGCGAGGTGCTCGACCGGCAGGGCGCTTGCGTCAATCTCCGCGGCATCCGGCAACAACTGCATTGGCACGAGAAGCCAGCCTACCGCTTCGCACAAAGCCCGACGCTGATGAAGGGTCCGGGCTGGCTGGCCGGGCTCGCCGAATTGGACCGGCGCAAGCTTTCCTTCGACCTGCAGGTCTTCACCAGCCAGATGGCCGATGCGGCGGAGCTCGCGCGCGCATTTCCGCAGACGCTCTTCATCCTGCAACATGCGGGCATGCTGAAGGACCGCAGCCCCGAGGGCTGGCAGGCCTGGCGCACCGGCATGCGGCAACTGGCCGCCTGCCCCAACGTGGTGTCCAAGCTCTCCGGCCTCGGCACCTTTGAGCACGTCTGCTCGGTAGAGCTGTGGAAGCCGGTGGTGCTGGAGACATTGGATATCTTCGGCGCCACGCGCTGCGTCTTCGGCAGCAATTGGCCGATCGAAACGCTCTGGACGGATTATGCCGCCATCATCGATACCATGCGCCACTGCCTCGTTGGATTGACGAAGGAGGAGCGCGCGGCCGTGCTGCACGACAACGCGCTCAGCGTGTACCGGTTGTGACGGTCGGGATCGTCGGGCTCGGCTTCGTCGGCATGGCGCTGGCCGAGCGCCTTCTGGAGTCCGGTGAGGACGTCTGCGGGATCGACCCCGACCCCGCGCGGGGCGCGTTGCTCGCAGCCGCTGGCGCGAATTCCGCCCCGAGCCTTCCGGCGTTGGCGGGCGCCTGCAGCGCCGTGGTCCTCGCCGTGTACGACGCAGAGCAGATCGAAGACGTGCTGTTCGGCGCCGAGGGCCTGGCGATGGGCGACGCCCGCCTGACCTTCCTCTGCGTCACCACCTGCACGCCGGAGCGCGCCGCGGGCTTCGCGCGGCGCCTCGCGGAGCGTGGACACGCGCTCATCGAATTCCCGCTCTCCGGCACCAGCACGCAGATCCGCCACGGCGAGGCGACAGGCCTCGTCGCCGGCGATGCCGAGGCGCGGGCCGAGCATGTGCTCCTGCTCGCCACCCTCTGCCCTGAGCGGGTGGAGCTCGGTCCCGCAGGCAGTGCAGCGGTCGTTAAGCTCGGCATCAACCTCGTGCTGCAGCTCAACCGCGCCGCCCTGGCCGAGGGGCTGGCCTTCGCTGAAGCCATGGGGCTGGAGCCGGCGGGCTTCCTGGAGGCACTCCGCCGCAGCGCCGCCGCTTCGGCCGTGATGGTCGGCAAGGGCCCAAAGATGGTTGCGCGCGACTTCCACCCCGAATCCCGCATCGCCCAGACGTTGAAGGATGCCGACATGATCTGCGAGACGGCCCGCGAGGCCGGACAGCATTTGCCCATGATGACCGCGCAGCGCGAGCTGCTGCGCGACGCGATCGAGTTGGTCGGCGGCGACCGCGACAGTTCCGCGGTGATCGAAGCCATCCGGCCAGGGCGGCTGATATGATCGAAGCGGCGATCTTCGGCCTCGGCCGCTGGGGCCGAGCGCTGGTCGAGGCCTCCGGCGGCGGGCTGCGCTTCACCCGCGCCGTGGAGCCGTCGATGGAAGCGGCCTCCGGGTTCTGCGCGCAGCAGGGGCTGCGTCTCTCCACGCAAGCCGAGGTGCTGGCCGACCCCGCCATCCGGGCCGTGGTTCTGGCCACGCCGCATTCGCTTCACCGCGCGCAGGTCGAGGCCGCGGCGGCGGCCGGCAAGGCCGTCTTCTGCGAGAAGCCGCTGGCCCTCAGCACCGCCGATGCCCGGGCCATGCTTGGGGCCTGCCGGGCCGCCGGCGTGCCCATGGCAGTTGGCCACAACCGTCGCTTCTGGCCGGCCATTCGTGCGCTGCGTGGCATGATTGCGGAGGGCTCGCTTGGCCAGCTCCTGCACATCGAGGCGCATAACAGCAATCTCAACTCCGATTCGGTGACGGGCGGCTGGCGGCTCGCGCCCGGCGAATCCCCGGGCGGGGGCATGACAGGCGCGGGGCTGCACGCGCTGGACGCCTGCATCGGCCTCTTCGGCCCGTTGAAGCGCGTCACCGCGCGGCTGATGGAGCACCCGCCCGTGCCGGCGCCGCGCGATTCCATCTCGGTGATCCTGGAGTTCGCGAACGGCACCAGCGGGATGATGGCGACCATCCGCGCCACGCCCTTCTTCTGGCGCGTGCATGTCTTCGGCACCGAGGGCTCGGCCGAGGTGCTGGGCGAGACGGAGATGGTGGTACGCCGCGCCAACGCCGCGCCGGAACGCATTACCTTCCCGGCCGAGGATTCGCTGCGCGCGGAGCTGGACGCCTTCGCAGCCCAGGTGGAACACGGCGCCGCGCCGGCCATTTCGGAGCGCAACGTGCTCGCCACCATGATCGGATTCGAGGCCGTGGTAAGCTCGATCAATGCCGAAGCCCCGATTGACTGCGATGAGCCGTGAGAAGTCCCTCCCCCGCTACCGCGAGGTCGCGGCCGAGCTGACGGAGGAGATCCGCCGCGGCGTCTGGCCGCCCGGCGCGCTACTGCCCACCGAGGTGGAGCTGGGGATGCGCTTCGCGGCCGGGCGACACACGGTGCGGGACGCGCTGCGCATCGTCTCCGACCACGGGCTGATCAAGCGTCGCGCCGGGCTCGGATCCATGGTGATGGCGAGCGAGCCGCCGGCGCATTTCCACCACAGCGTGACCTCGCTCGCAGAATGGCTGCGCTATCCGACGGAGACCTGGCGGGAGACCCAGGGCACGACCGAGACCGCGGCAGACAGGGCGCTGGCGGCGCTGCTGAAATGTGAGCCGGGCAAACGGTGGTTCCGAATCTCGTCCATCCGCCGCGGGAGGGGGGTGACGACGCCCCTGGCTTGGACCGAGATCTACGTCCTGCCGAAATATGCGGCCGTGGAGGCGCGCCCCGACCACGGCCGCACGCCGGTGCATGAGCAGGTGGCCAAGATGTTCGGCGAGGCGATCGAGCACGCGGAGCTCGACATCTTCGTCAGCCGCATCCCGGCAGATCTTTCGGAAGCGCTCGAAGCGGAGGCGGATTCGCCTGCCCTCACCGTGGTCCGCCGCTACTACGGCGCGCGCAGCGGGTTGTTCGAGATCACGGTCACCACACATCCCGAGGGTCGCTACACCTACAGCATGGAACTGAGCCGCGCGCCCGGTGTTTTCTAAGCCAGCGTGACAGCGCTGGACGGAGGCGGTTGCGCGGTTCGTCTTGCGTCTCGGCCCGCAGCAGAGGCGTTGCTTTCTTGACTTCGTGGCCACAAAAGCGCTGCGCGAAGCTTGGTCGTCGCCGGACTGCTCGCCCGCGACGCTCGATCTGCTGCACCGGGCATGCGACATCCGCCTATCGGAGGCGGCACATACACTGCCGCGGTCGCGGTCAAAGCTGTTGCTCTGTCGATGGCTTGCGGGCGAAAAAATCGGGAAAATAGAGTTAGGCACCCATTATGCAGTGGCGCTAAACTGCTAAGGCTTGGCGGAAGCCAAGCAAAACTTACTTCAGTCATGCGCCGTCGCCCAGACAAATAGCAAACTGCCTGTATATGGCAATTTTATCGCAAGATGCGGCCAGGATCGCGTCAACAGGATGGATTAAGTATGAAACCTGCAACGTCTTGCTATTTGGACCTGCTGCGCATCTCGGCGGCAATTGTTGTGTTGTTGAGCCATTATATGCCGAGTTTATATGGATGGCATGAAAACTGGATCACTGGACATGATGCTGTTATTGTTTTTTTCGTACTTTCGGGCTTTGTGGTGGCTTATGCCGCAGAGTTTCGAGATAAAAATATCGGGACATATGCCATCAGCCGGCTATCGCGTTTGTGGTCAGTCGGAATCCCCTCATTGTTGATAGGATTAATTGTTGCGGGCCTTGGCTCCAATGGCGGGTATGATTTTTGGCTAAATACCGTGTTCTCGGTACTCTTAAATCTATTTTTTCTAGGCGAGGGATGGAATTGGGAGATCTTCGCGCCCGGAAATGGGCCTTATTGGTCAATCAACTACGAAGCTTGGTATTATATCATTTTCGGCATCGCATTTTACTTGCGTACGCCTTACCGCACTCCGTTGTTGATTCTTGCTTTGGTGTTAGCTGGGCCGAAAATTGTCTTGTTGCTGCCAATCTGGTTGGCAGGCGTCGTATTATTTCGGTATAGACATATATTAGTAGTTTCACCTGGAACTGCATCTTTTATGCTGATAAGCAGTATAATCGCTTTTGCGTACGTCTCATCCACCCAGCTAACCGTTTGGTCACGAGAATGGCTCCGTGACCTCACGGGTGGATATTCCTACCTTCTTGGTCCATCAACATCTATTTTAGGTGACTATCTTCTTCTTCCCATCATCTGCATGAATATTGTAGCGGCCAACAATTTAGGTGGAATAGTTGGCGCCGCATTCGAAAAATTACGCACAACTATAGCTTTCATTTCAAGCTTTACGTTATCTGTCTATCTGTTTCATATGCCCCTGCACTACCTGTTCGCGGACGTCTTTTCAAAATATCTGCATCGTACGCTTCCTCCCAATCTGATTTTCTTTCTTTGTATTGTGGGAATTGTCAGTATTGGTTTTCTGACGGAACATAAGCGTCACTGGTTGCGAACCTGGATGGCCAGCAATCGAGTGTATCGGTCAATTGAAGCCACCATTCGCGTCATGGCCTCTGATAAACGGGAGGCCGCCTCGATAGGCTGGGAAAGCCGGAGAAAACAAAAATAGCGAGCTGGTCACCCTGCGGCCAACCTCGAGATCGCGGCGCAGGCTTTGGCGTCGTAATCGCGATCGGTCCCAAAGCGCTTCAGCCGCCCCGCCATAGCAACAGCGCAGGTGGCGCCTAAGCCTTGTCGGCAACGGGCTGCGACCACTCAGGCACTGGACCACATTTGGTTAGCCAGACTTGGAACGACCGGGCAGCCATTTCTCCATGAACAGCCTATGCTTCATCGTCTGCTTCGCCCTGAGATCCCAACCACCATTTGCTGTTCTCGGCGCCCGTTTCATGTCTCGCATTATCCTGAGAGGCGCGGCTTTCCAGCGCCTGTCGTCATTCATGCGGCGGGACGTGCAAAGAAGCTCTCTGGCGCTCCCTGTTGCGGACGAATACAGGGAATACGTGACACTTAGCCGGGACAGGTTCGCGGCTGACTGCTCCATAACCATCCCGTGCCCCAACACGGAACCCCATAAATCAAACATCAGCTCACTACCCGGAATCGCGCCTGGAGGAGAGAGACTTTGCATGACCAGACCTCAGTGATGCCGACGATAACGATCTCGGATAGCGATCTCACTGAGTTGCTTCGGCGTGCCTTTCAGCGCTGCGGGATGGATGAGCACAATGCGGGCATCCTCGGGCCGATCGTCGCGGCGGCGGAGCGAGATGGGGCGCGTAGCCATGGGTTGCTGCGGATGGCGGGCTACGAGGCCACGCTGCGCTCCGGCTGGGCCAGCGGCATTGCCCGCCCCGTCGCCACGCATGCGGCACCCACGATCGTCGTCGTCGACGGTCAGAACGGATTTGCCCAGGTTGCGCTCGCTGCGGCGCGATCCCTGGCGCTGGAGACCGTCGACGAGTTGGGGATGGCGGCGATCTGCATCCGCAATGCCCATCATTTTGCAGCGCTCTGGCCTGATCTCGAACCTTTCGCCGAACGCGGCTTGGTGGCGCTGACGGTGGTGAACTCTCGCAGCCGGCTCGTGCTGTGGGGTGGCAAGAACAAGGTGCTCGGCACCAATCCCATGGCGTTTGCCTGTCCGCGTGCCGACGGGCCGCCCATCATCTGGGATCAGGCGGCAAGCGTTCGCGCTCAGGGCGAAGTCCTGCTGGCGCGGAAGGCAGGAAAGCCGGTCGCCGAAGGCATTGGATTGGACGCAGATGGGAATCCGACGACGGATCCAGCCGCGATCCTCGACGGAGGCGCTCTTCTCCCCTTCGGCGGGCATAAGGGTGCTGGCATCGCTTTCATGATCGAGGTTTTGGCAGCGGCCATGAGCGGCGGGCACCTCGGTTTCGAGGAGCATAGGAGCGAGGCCCCGAACGGCCGCAGCTTCAACGGCGGTCAGTTTCTTCTCCTGATCGATCCGAGCCGCAGCGCCGGTCCGAATTTCCCCATGCGCACGTCGACGCTCGTCTCAGCGCTGCGAGAGGCGGGTGCCACGCGACTTCCCAGTGACGAGCGCCTTCATCGCCGCGCCATCTCGATCAGGCAGGGGATCGAGATCCTGGAATCCGATTACCGGCACTTGCTCGCCATGGCGGAAGGCACGGCAATCCGGTCATGACCGATAGCGTGAAAGGTGCCGTTCCCGCGACACCTGGAGGATGAGCGTTTCCTGCGAGGGTTCCAGCGCTACGTCGACGATCCGAAGATTGACGACGTACTCCATAGCACCCCAACCATCATCCGCGCCGCGCCGGATGCGCTGGCGCCGCTGAGCGGCCGCAGCATTGCTATGCGGGCAATCCTCATGAGAGTCTGGGCAGCTGCCCAGGCAGCCGCCAGCCAGGAGCTATAGTATGAGCCGTATCGTGATCGTCGGGGGCGGTATCATAGGCTCCTCTACGGCCTATCATCTCGCCCGTGCCGGCTGCGCCGCCGATGTGATCGTCGTCGAGCCGGACCCCACCTACGAATTCGCGGCGACGCCCCGCGCGACAGGTGGCGTGCGCCTTCAGCACTCGGTTCGCGAGAACGTGGAAATGTCGCTCTATGGCGACGCTGTCTACTCCGGCTTTGCGGAGCATGTGACGGGTGGAAAGGTCGACTACGACCCGCAGTTCAAGCGCATCGGCTACCTCTACCAGGTGAAGGGCGCCCGCAACGTCGAACTCCTGCAGGCGGATGCAGAAATGCAGCGCCAGCTTGGCGTCGACGTGGAGATCCTCGATCGCGCGGCGTTGCGCGCGCGCTATCCATCCTTCGTGTTCGACGAGGTGGATGCCGCCGCTCTCTCGCCGGACGGCCAGATCGATCCCCACGGCGCATTGATGGGAATGCGCAAGGCGGCCGAGGGCCTTGGCATCACGTATCTCAAGGACCGTGTCGTCGGCCTGGATGTTTCAGATGGCCTTGTCTCAATGGTCCGTCTGGAAAGCGGCGTGACGTTGCCGGTCGATACCCTGGTCAATGCCGCCAATTGTTGGGCATCGGACATTTGCGACATGGTCGGCATGCCGGTCCCGATCGGGCCGCTGCCACGGCAGCAGTTCTTTTTCGACAGCCGCACGGACATCGAGACCATCCCGGCCATGCGGGGCGACGACGGCTTTTCCTTCCGGCCTCATTCACTCGGCTATCTCTGCGGCCATACGCGCTATGGCCAGCCGTTCGGTTTCAACTGGGAGCAGGACCACGAGGTGTTCGAGAGCGAGCTCTGGCCCAGGCTGGCGGAGCGGTGCCCCGCTTTCGAAGCGATCAAGCTGAAAGGCGGCTGGGTCGGCCATTACGACATGAACCCGTTGGACGGGAACATGGTTCTCGACCGCTTTCACAAAGTTCCCAACTTCATTCTGGCCGCTGGCTTCTCAGGCCATGGCCTGATGCATGCTCCCGCCGTCGGGCGGGCCATCAAGGAAATGATCATGGACGGTGGCTTCCGCTCCATCGACCTCTCCCGTTTCTCCTATCGTCGTATTGAACAAAACGAACCGATTCCCGACAACGGACCGAAGGCCTGACATCTCCCAAAGGCGTTCGACCCACCGCGACCATTCCAGCCACGCCCAAGATCCTCGAACTCTTGGATGCGCACCTGCCTCGGCGCGATGCTTTTCTGATTATCCCTGGCCTGCTCGCGGGGCGCTCTTCATCGGCCATGGCTCAGTCGCCGGTGTGCCTGGGGGGCGTGATCGCCCCGTCAACGCCCGCCCGAAACGGGGCTCAAGTCTTTCCCGCACAAACATTCTATCATCGCTCGTCACGCCGCAGAGGCGCAGGTTACGAGCGCCTCGAAAATCGATGATCCGGTAACCGGACAAGGCGGTACCGCCCTGGCTGATCACCAGTGCGGTGCGGTCGGGTTGCTGCACCAAGGCCCGAGCGTCGGCGGCGGTTTTTCTGATCACCGTCGCCGCGATCGTCCTCAAGGCGATGCCGGCCGCGAAATCCTATATTTCCATGAATTTTTATGGGTATGTTCGCCATGCACGAGCCGCCCGCATAAGAAAAAGGCGGTCACAGGATTTCGTTTCCGCGCGGGAGGAGGCTCAGCAACGGTGTGATGAAAGATCGCGCCGATGATGCTTGGCCAACCTCCGCTCCTCCCGCCTAGAACACCCGCCAGGCGTGCCAGGCCGACGCAGGCCTTTCTGATCGGGTGGCCCCTGTGTGGCCAAACCCAAGCCCCCATCCGGCGGGACGTGCTGTTGCTCCTGCCGGATGGCGCCGATGATTGGCCCACCTTGGGCAGCATCCGGCTTCATCCCCATCCCGGTGCCGCCCACCCGCGAGCGGCCGCCGCTTGCGGCATTCTCAAGTTCGTGGACCCCGCTTCGGTCGTTCTCGTACTCAACGCCAAGGCCCGGTCTCCACCGGACGCCGGTCCCATCTTCTCTGGCCATGAGGAGCCTCGTGAAGCCCAGGTTCCCCGTCGTTGAGGCCGGCGATCTTCCGCGGTTGGCGCGTCGTGCTGGGCGCCTTCCTCGTGCTGATGTCCGGCTATGGCGCCATCTACTCCTATGCCGTCTTCGCGGACGACCTGGCGGTTTCGTTCGGCGCCTCCCGCACGTCCGTCAGCCTCGTCTACGCCCTGGCTGGCGGCGGCGCCTTCCTCGTTAGTGCCGTGGCCGGGCCGCTGGCCGACCGGATCGGACCGCGCCTGCCTGCGGTCGCCGGAATGCTGCTGACCGGGCTGGGCCTCGCGCTGGCCGGCTCGGCCGCGAGCTTCGGTGAGGCCTGCCTCTCATACGGCCTGTTGGTCGGGGTTGGCGTGGGGCTCGCCTATGTTCCCGCCGTGGCCGCTGTGCAGCGCTGGTTCGTCGCACGCCGCGGGCTGGCTTCGGGGCTGGCGGCGTCGGGCATCGGCTTCGGCACGGCCATGGTGCCGGCCCTGGCCAATACCCTCGCCGCTCCGAGCGACTGGCGCGCTGCCCTGCTTGCCTTGGGCTTGCTGGTGGCCGTGTTCGGCGTGACCGGAGCGCTTCTGCTCGATGCCTCGCCAGAAGGCCTCGGTCTGCAGCCGGACGGGGAAGATCCCGGCGACGCGATCAGCGCGGGCGCGACGGCGGTGGTCGAAGAGTTAACCCTGGCCACGGTTTGGCGCTCCCGGCGCTTCGGGCAACTCTATTTGGGGGTCCTGCTCGTATCGTTTCCGGTCTCGTTGCCCTTCGCCCATCTGCCGCGCTTCGCACAAGATGCCGGCCTTTCCCGTACCGAGGCGTTGGGGCTACTGGAACTCATCGGGATCGGTTCGATCCTCGGCCGCGTCCTGATTGGCGCGCTCGCGGATCGGACAGGCCGGGAGGTCACCTTCCTCGCCTGCTGCGCCGGGCTCTCTGCCGCGACGCTGGCGTGGTCTGTTGCGGCGCCGCCTGGATTGGCGGCCTTTGCCCTGGTCTTCGGCGCCTTCTACGGCGGCTTTGTCGTCTTGCTGCCTGCCTTCGTGGTCGACCTCTTCGGGAGGCGATCCGTGGCCGGCATAATCGGGCTGCTTTATACCAGTCGCGGCCTAGGCCTTCTCGTGGCTCCGCCTGCCGTCGCGCTCGCAGCCGCCATGTCGGGTGACGGTGCATGGCCGCTCGCGGCCAGCGCCGTCCTGGGCCTCGCCGGGACGGCACTGCTGTTCCGTACCGCATTCCGTTGAAGCCCGGCGTTACTCCGCTGATTGCATTGTTTTCTCTCGGCGGCTCGCCTGGTGCCGCTACAAGGTAGCGGCGTCAGATCTGCGGCGACTTAGCCCTGCTGGCTATGAGCTGCGCTATTCAGTTGAGCAACCTGTCCCCCAGCACCTACCATGGCGTGGGAAACATGAGGCGGAACGAACATGGCCAGGCATTTGGGCATCGGGGCCATTGCATCCCTATTTCTTACCCTTGCCGTGGGCTGCGCCAACCTGCCTGCATACCGGCCCCCAACCGACCTCGCCTTTGCGGAGCAGAACTGGACGAACGATCAACGCGGCTGGTTCTATCACGCGTCGCAAGGCACGCGGCTGCTGCCGCTGACCTGGTTCCTCGCCCTGGAACAGCCGGAGTTGAGCCTGACCGGTGCCCCCGACTTTGCGGCGCCGGACTATCTGGCGCGCTTCGGCTTCCTTCCCGATCCCGCGTCCGCGGCCAACCCGCATGGCCTGCCCGTCGGCTTCGCACCGGACGATCGCTTCATCAACGACGAGGATGGAACACCCGAGACCATCGTGGGCCTGACCTGTGCCGCCTGTCACACCGGCCAGATCGAGCGTGGTGGCCGCGCCATCCGGATCGACGGCGGCCCGGCCATGACCGATACCGCCGCATTCCAGCGGCAGATCGGAGTTGCATTGCTGCTGACTCAGCAATCCGAAATCCGCTTCGACCGCTTCGCCGCCGCGGTGCTGGGCAGGGACGCCACAGCTGCCGCACGAGACCGCCTGCTGGCTCGCCTGGGTCGGGCCATCGCGGTCGGGCGGGACGAACTCGGCATCGCGCAGCAGGATCGGCTCTACCCGGTCGCGGAGGGCTTCGGTCGCCTCGATGCGCTCGGCCGCGGCGGGAACTTCGTCTTCGGGACAGTGCTGAACGACCGGCGCAATTTCGCCGCCGCTGACGGTCCGGTGAGCTTCCCCGCGCTCTGGGACGCATCCTGGTTCGATTGGGTGCAGTACAACGGCGCCATTCGCCAGCCGATGGGCCGCAATGTCGCCGAGGCGATGGGCGTGCGCGCCGGCACCAAGCTGTCCGGGCCGCCCGAGCAGCTTTACCGCTCCACGGTCCGCATCGAGATCATCCACGAGATGGAACGCCAATTGGCCGGCCCAGCGCCTCGCGCCGGACTGCGGCCGCCGGCCTGGCCGGAGGATCTTCTGGGCCCGATCGACCGCGTGGCCGCGGCGCGGGGATCGGCGCTCTACGCGAGCCTTTGCGTCGGCTGCCACGCGGGCCGCTGGGCAACGGCAGCGCCCGTCCCGGGCGAGGCGGAGCGGCAGGAGTTGCGCGTGACCATGGTCTCGCTCGATCGCATCGGCACCGACCCGAATGCCGCGACGAATTTCTTTCGCCGCCGCGCGTATCTCGAGCCGGGCGCGCAGACACCGGTCTCTGCCGCCGAGGGGTTGCAGCGCGTCACCAGCGACGTGATCCGGACCTGGTACGAACAGAATGGCGTATCGCCCGAGCGGCAGCGGGAGATGGACGGCTTCCGGGCAAACGAGTGGCGCGCCCTCACCGCCTACCGCGCACGGCCGCTGGACGGGGTCTGGGCGACAGCGCCCTACCTGCACAATGGCTCGGTACCGACCCTGTATCAGATGCTGGTTCCGGCCGAGCGGCGCGATGCCACCTTCTTCGTCGGCAGCCGGCAGTTCGACCCCCGCAACGTCGGCTTCGAGACCGTTCCATTCGAGGGTGGCTTCCGGTTCGACACGACCATCCGCGGCAATTTCAACAGCGGTCACGAATTCCGCGATGGTCCGCGCGGCAACAGTGTCATAGGCCCGGCCCTGGCGGAGGAGCAGCGACGCGACCTCGTGGAGTTCCTGAAGACCCTTTGATCCCGGGCTGAGAGCGAACCGTTGCAGGGCGACGCCCGTCAGAAGGCGTGTCGCGCCATGGTGTAGGTCCACACTCCACCTGTCGCAACAGTCCCACAAAGCAAAACGCCGCCCCATGACGGGGCGGCGTTTCCATTGTCCTGCCTAGACGGACAACTCAGCCAAGCTTGACCCACGAGGCTGGGGTCGTGCTCACGAGAGCCGCCGTGCGCGGCTTGTGACAATGAGACATTGGACCACCTCCTTCCTGTTGTTGACTAGGATTAGATAGGGCCCGGCAATCGGATATCAACCCGGCGCTTAACGATGGCGGCGGCAGTGTTGCCTCGTTGTCTGGAGACGTGAGGCGGTTGTCTTCTTGATGTCATTTGGGATCTGGGTGGCTCCGCATAGGACAGAGCGCGCATAGCGTTGCACGGCTTCGTAGACGGCCAGACCAGCGCTCCATGCGTCTTAACGCAACCCGGCCGCCGTTCGTCCTGCCACTCCAGCACGAAAGTCATAGATCGCCTGTGAATTCAACCAAAGTGAGGAAATTACCTTGCATTTGATAATTTTTTCTCTGGGACCCTAAGGCTGACAAATTATCAGAGACTACGGATATTTTTTTAACTGGGTTCCCGAGGCTAATTGGATCCAAGATCGAATATTATTCCAAATTATATGTGATATCGGCGGCGTGAAGTAGGGAACCATCTAACTTATTTCACAATAATGCAATCGATTCTGTGCTTATACTTGATCCCTCCTCATCATATCAATTATCAAGTACATATAAAGAAGCTGACGCTAAACTGAACCTTCACCAGTTCGCCTGAAGTAAACCTAAAATATCTTCGTCACCATCGTGCGCTCCAGCGAGCATTATCCGATATCGGCTATATCAACCGGTCCTGCAGCTATGCTGAAGACTTCGGTGTCTATGGAATAGTTGGATTGCTGCTCATGATGAGCCCTCTTCGTTTTCCGGGGCATGTCAAGATTTCTGACAGAAAATCTATCATACTTTGAGTAGAGGTTTACCCGCACCTCCAAAACCGAAATCCCTGGCCGGATGCATGCAAGTTATCGTCAGAAATTGTGGTTTTCAGCGAATTTATTAGCTGATTGTCAGCTGATTTTGGGTTGGCTTGCGCCTCCTACGGCTGCAGAGGATGCCGCTCCTTATACGTATGAACTTTCCGGAGAATGCATGTCCGACGTCGTAACCATCTCTTTTCAAAACGCAGGTGTTGCCACCCTTCAGTCCGGCGTCGCCACTTTCGGCCAGGTGTTCCTGCCCGGCGAACTCCTCTCGGGAACCGGACTCACCGCCCAATTCGGCGGTGCCAGCCACGACGTTCAGCTCGACGTAAAGACCCGATACGATGACGGCTCGGTCAAGATGGCGGTGCTCTCCATCGAACGGCCCGACCTCGCGCCCGGTGCCGCGCTGGACGTCACGCTCTCCGCCG